>JAICNA010000130.1 GCA_025928955.1 Gemmatimonadales bacterium
CGCGGCGGCACGGGAATCAGGATCTCGGTCGCACCGTCGGACTGTTGCTCCGCCTGGTCACGCAGCTCCTCGTAGCGCGTGATGCGCGCCTTGTTCTTCGCCTGGCGGGCGCGCGGCGCCATCCGCACCCACTCCAGCTCACGCTCGAGCGTCTTCTGGCGCGCGGACGACTGCTTCTCCTCCTGGGCGAGCCGCTGCTGCTTCTGCGCCAGCCACGACGAGTAGTTGCCCTCCCACGGGATGCCGGCGCCCCGGTCGAGCTCCAGGATCCACCCGGCGACATTGTCGAGGAAGTACCGGTCGTGCGTCACGGCCACGACCGTGCCCCGGAACTCCGCGAGGTAGCGCTCGAGCCACCAGACGCTCTCCGCGTCCAGGTGGTTCGTCGGCTCGTCGAGGAGGAGCATGTCGGGCTGCTCGAGCAGGAGGCGGCAGAGCGCCACCCGGCGCTTCTCGCCACCGGAGAGCTTCGTGACGTCGGCCTCACCGGGCGGCAGGCGCAGCGCATCCATCGCCATCTCGACCTTGTGGTCGAGTTCCCAGAGGCCGAGCGCGTCGATCCGTTCCTGCAGCGTCCCCTGCTTCTCGAGGAGACGATTCATCTCGTCGTCCTCCATCGGCTCGGCGAACTTCATGCTGATCTCGTTGAACTGGTCGAGGAGCGCCTGCTGGTCGCGAACCCCGTCCATGACGTTCCCGCGGACGTCCTTGGCGGGATCGAGCTGCGGTTCCTGCGGGAGGTACCCGATCCGGATGCCTGCGCGCGGGCGCGCTTCGCCGATGAAGTCCTTGTCGACCCCCGCCATGATGCGGAGCAGGGTGGACTTGCCGGCGCCGTTCGATCCGAGAATGCCGATCTTGGCGCCGTCGAAGAACGAGAGGTAGATCCCCTTGAGGATCTCCTTGCTGGGGGGCACGACCTTTCGGAGGTCGCGCATCGTGAAGATGTATTCGCCGGCCATAGGGTGCCAAACATACCGACGTGCCTGTGGATTTTGAACCACGGAGGCGCGGAGCGTGGCACGGAGCCGAGGTTCGGGGTCGAACCGAGATGAAGCCGCACACGAAAGCACGAAGACACGAAGACACGAATGGCGCCGTGCGTGCTCGGGCTCCCCTGGTCCGGCGCGGATTTGGCGAATGGTCTTGTGCGATACCGGAACGCGGTGCAGAGAGCCCGGGGGTACACGACAATCGAACTGGCCGGGCACGCGTGACAGAAAGCACCACAAACGCGAAGGGCGCCCCGACGGGGGCGCCCTTTTTCACGCGACTGCGAGGATCAGCTGAGGTGCTTGTTGACCAGCTTCGTCATCTCGAACATGGAGACCTGGTCGCGCTTGAAGATCGGGCGGAGGTTCTCGTCCGCGTTGATCATGCGGCGATTCTTCTTGTCCTGCAGGCCCTTCCGCTTGATGTACGCCCAGAGCTTCTTCGTGACCTCGGTGCGCGGCATGGCGCCGTCACCGATCACTTCGGACAGCTGTGCGCTCGGCTGCATGGCCTTCATGAACGCCGCGTTCGGCTTCCGCTTCGCGCCCGTGCGCTTGGCCGCCTTCTTCGTCGCCTTCTTCGCGGTCTTCCGCGCCGGCTTCTTCGCCCTGCTGGACTTCTTCGCTGCCTTCTTCTTGGCTGCCATCGTAATTCTCCCTGAGAGAGTGAGAATGTGGTGGTCTCCAGCAGCACCAGCACGCGTCACAAAGTAAGGAACTCGCCGGGAGTTGCAATAGGGCGGACGCCGTTTTTCCCTCTGGGAAGCCGGTCGGCGGCCGCCGCCGCGCAGCGCGCAGGCCGGTTCGTCCGTAGGTTTCTCCTCGGGAAGGCGCGGTCCGCCGGGGGGCTTTCCCGGGATGCGATGCGCCGCATTCGCACGTCCCGTCCCCATTGTGGGCGCCGTCCCGCCCGCGTTCGCTCATCTCGATCGGAGCCCGATTTCCGCATGGCCACCGTGCACCTCACACCCGCGCGCGTAACCGTTGCGCTCCTCGTTACGATCGCCGCGCTGGTGAGCATCCATGCCCTGTCGCTCTTCGGCCTCTTCGAGCTGGGGCGCGATCACCAGATGGGCCTCTTCCGCATGTTCAATCTGAGCGAGGAGGGAAACGTGCCGACGTGGTTCGCGGCGACCACGCTCTTCGCGAGCGCCATGATTCTCGGGCTCACCTGGCACGTCGTCCGGACCGCCGGCGAGCCGTACGCGCGCCACTGGGGCGTGCTCGCCCTGATCTTCCTGTTCATCGCAATCGACGAGGCGGCCAGCATCCACGAGCTGCTCATTCTCCCCCTGCGCGAAGCCCTCGCGGCCGAGCGCGCGCTCTACTTCGCCTGGGTGATCCCCTATGGGATCGCGGTCGTGATCTTCGCCCTCGCCTACGTCAGGTTCACCCTTTCGCTGCCACGGCGCACGGCGATCCTGCTCCTTGCCGCAGCCCTGCTGTATGTGGGTGGCGCGCTCGGGATGGAAATGCTCTCGCCTCACGTCTATGACTGGACCGGCGATGTGTCGCTGCCGATGTTCGTCATGCTGCTCATCGAGGAGACGCTCGAGATGCTCGGCGTGACCGTCCTCATCCATGCCCTGCTCGACCATCTCGCGCGGCGGGGCGCACGCGTGGAGTTGCGGTTCGTCGAGTCCCCGCCCGGACCCTCCCGCACCGACTGACCGGGGGTGCGGCGAGCGCGACGCGGTCGCGGTACGATTCTGGATGGATTCCTTCCCCGAGGTGAGCGCCATGCGCCAGACCTGCCTGCTGATTCTGCTCCTCGTCACCGGGTGCGCGCTGCCCACGGCCGCGCCGCCGGCGCCGACCGATTCCCGTCGCACCGCCGGAGCCACCGGCGCCGACTGCGACGCCGACAATGGGGGACTCGCCCTCCCGGCCGAATTCTGCGCGGTGCTCGTCGGGAGCACCCTGGGCCCGGTGCGCGAGCTCGCGGTGGCTCCGAACGGCGACCTCTACGCCGCCGTGAAGGCGGACCGCGAGGGCCGGGGCGGCGGCGTGCTCGCCTTCCGCGACACGAGCGGCGACGGCCGTCCCGATCAACGGGAGAGCTTCGGGCCCGGGGGCGGCAACGACGTGGAGGTGCACGAGGGATACCTCTACTTCGCGCGCAACGACGAAATCGTCCGGTGGCGCCTGCCCGCGGGCCGGCTCGCCCCCGAGGGAGATCCCGAGCGCATCGTGGCCGGCCTTCCCGCCGACGGGGGGCACGTCGCGAAGAGCATCGCGTTCGACGGCGGCGTGATGTACGTGAACATCGGGTCGCGAACCAACAGCTGCCAGCGGGACGACCGGGTCTCCGGTTCGCCCGGCGAGGATCCCTGCACGGAGCTCGAGCGACGCGCCGGGATCTGGACCTTCTCGGCGAGCCGCCCGGGCCAGTCCTTCGCCGACGGCGCGCGCTTCGCGACGGGGCTCCGCAACGCGATGGCGCTCGCGGTGCATCCTGTATCGCGTGCCCTCTATGCCGCCGTGCACGGGCGCGACCAGCTCGCGCAGAACTGGGGCTTCAGCGCGGAGGTGAACGCCAACAACCCCGCCGAAATCTTCGGCCGCATCGCACGTGGCGACGACTTCGGGTGGCCCTACTGCCACTACAGCAACGAGCACCGGCGCACCGTCCTCTCCCCCGAATACGGCGGCGATGGCGCCGCCGAGGGCCGCTGCGCCTCGGTCGCGCAGCCGCTCATCGCATTCCCCGGACATTGGGCCCCCCTCGCGCTCGCGTTCTACCCGGGCGACGCCTTCGGGACGAAGTACCGGGGGGGCGCCTTCGTCGCCTGGCATGGCTCGTGGAACCGCGACCCGCTTCCGCAGGAGGGCTATCGCGTCGTGTTCGTGCCGTTTCGCGACGGCGTGCCGACCGGCGAATACGAGACGTTCGCGGCAGATGCGTCCTCCGCGACTGCGCTCCGCGCATCAGGGCTTGCGGTCGCGCCGGATGGCGCGCTCTACATCGCCGCGGACCGGAACGCGAAGATCTGGCGCGTCGTGCGGCGATGACGTGCGCCTCGCTCGGGTGCACCGTACATTCCGTGGTCCTGTCCACCATCGCGGAGCCGTCATGAGGATTGCCGTACCACGCGAGACCGCCCCCGGCGAGCGACGCGTTGCGCTCGTGCCCGATTCCGTTGCCCGGCTGCGGAAATCGGGGCACGAGGTCGTGGTCGAGCCCGGCGCCGGCGCCGCGGCGGGCTTCACCGACGATGCGTATGCGGCAGCGGGCGCCACCGTCGCCGCGGGCGGCGTGGGCGAGGCCGACCTGGTCGCGAGGGTCCAGGCCCCGTCCCCGGAGGACGCGGGTCGCCTCCGCTCCGGCAGCGCACTGGTGGCGTTCCTCAACCCCGGGGCGAACGCGCCGCTGCTCGCGCTGCTGGCGGGCCGCGGTGTATCGGCGTTCGCCATGGAGCTGGTGCCGCGGACCACGAAGGCGCAGTCCATGGATGCGCTGTCCTCGCAGGCCACGGTCGCCGGATACAAGGCGGTGCTCCTCGGGGCGAGCGCGCTGCCCCGGTTTCTTCCGATGCTGACCACCGCCGCCGGCACGGTCCCGCCCGCCAAGGCGTTCGTGATCGGTGCGGGGGTCGCCGGCCTCCAGGCGATCGCCACCGCGCGCCGCCTGGGCGCCGTGGTGTCCGCGTTCGACGTGCGCCCGGTGGTCCGGGAGCAGGTCCAGAGTCTCGGCGCGAGCTTCGTCGAGGCCGAAGCCGTCACGGCCGACGCGGAAGGCCAGGGCGGGTATGCGCGCGAGCTGGGCGAGGAGCAGCAGAGGCGGGTCGCGGATGCCGTCGGCCGGCACATACGGGACATGGATCTGGTGATCACCACCGCACAGATCCCCGGCCGCCCTGCGCCGCGCATCGTCACCGACGCGATGCTCGCCGGGATGCGGCCGGGGAGCGTCGTCGTCGACCTGGCGGCCGACAGCGGAGGCAACACCGAAGGAACCGTCGCGGGTCAGACGGTCGAACGGCACGGCGTCCTGCTCATGGGGCCGGTCAACCTCCCGGCAACGCTCCCGTACCATGCGAGCCAGATGTACAGCCGCAACGTCCAGACGTTCATCGAGTACGCCGCGAAGGACGGCGCATTCACGTTCACGGCGGACGATCCGATCGCCGGACCGATGTGCGTGGTGCACGGCGGCGCCGTGCGCTCGGGGAGCTGAGATGCTCGAGACGCTGATCGCCGGAATCGTGATCTTCACGCTCGCCACCTTCCTCGGTGTCGAGCTCATCAACCGGGTGCCGACCACGCTGCATACCCCGCTCATGTCCGGCGCCAATGCGGTCAGCGGCATCACCGTCGTCGGAGCCATGATCGTGGCGGGGAGCGGGCACGGCTGGATCTCGACGGTACTCGGCACGGCGGCCGTGATCCTCGCCATGATGAACGTCGTCGGCGGCTACGCGGTGACCGACCGCATGCTGCAGATGTTCCGCCGCAAGCCGGGAGCCCGCTGATGCGCCCCGGCGTCGCCGAGCTGCTCTATCTCATCGCCGCGGTCTGCTTCATCCTCGGGCTCAAGCGACTGTCGCATCCGGGCACCGCCGTTTCCGGGAATCGCCTCTCGGCGATCGGGATGCTCCTCGCGATCGTCGTGACGCTCTTCGACCGCGCGATCCTCTCGTTCGAGATGATCGCCGCCGGCATGGTGGTGGGATCCGCGCTCGGTCTCTGGATGGCGCGCGCCGTGAAGATGACGGCGATGCCGCAGATGGTCGCGCTCCTGAACGGGTTCGGCGGCGCCGCCTCGCTCCTCGTGGGCGGGGCCGAGTTCCTCCGTTCGGAACTCGTCGGGCAGAACCTGTCGCTCGACACCTCCATCACCATCCAGCTGAGTCTCCTGATCGGCGCCGTGACGCTCACCGGGAGCCTCGTCGCGTTCGCCAAGCTGCAGGAACTGATGAGCGGGCGGCCGATCACCTTCCCCGGGCTGCAGGCGCTCAATGCCGCCATCTTCCTGGCCATCGTCGCGCTGAGCGTCTACCAGATCTCGGTGCCCGAATCGCTGCTCTGGCCGTTCTATGCGGTCTGCGCCCTGAGTCTCGTGCTCGGCATCCTGCTCGTGATCCCGATCGGCGGCGCCGACATGCCGGTCGTCATCTCGCTGCTCAATTCCTACTCGGGAATCGCTGCGGCGATGACGGGGTTCGTGATCCGGAACGACGTGCTCATCATTTCCGGCGCGCTCGTCGGCTCCTCGGGCATCATCCTGAGCCAGATCATGTGCCGGGCGATGAACCGTTCGCTCACCAATGTGCTCTTCGGGGCTTTCGGCGGCGGGTCGGCCGGCGGCAGCACGAAGACGGCGGAAGGACTGTCGGTGCGGCAGGTCGGCCCCGAAGACGCCGCGATGCAGCTCGGCTATGCGCAGCTCGTCATCGTCGTCCCCGGCTACGGCCTCGCCGTGGCACAGGCGCAGCATCTCGTCCGCGAGCTCGGCGACCTGATCGAGAAACGCGGCGGCGAGGTCAAGTACGCGATTCATCCCGTCGCCGGCCGCATGCCCGGGCACATGAACGTGCTCCTGGCCGAAGCCAATGTCCCGTACGACAAGCTATACGACATGGACGCGGTCAACGGCGATTTCGAGCGCGCGGACGTTGCGCTCGTCATCGGCGCGAACGACGTGGTGAATCCGGCGGCGCGAACCGATCCCGGCAGCCCGATCTATGGCATGCCGATCCTGAATGCCGACAGTGCGCGTAGCGTCATCGTCCTCAAGCGGGGCATGGGTTCCGGGTTTGCCGGAATCGAGAACGAGCTGTTCTACAACCCGAAAACGTCGATGCTCTTCGGCGACGCGAAGAACTCGCTCGCCAAGCTCGTGTCCGAGCTCAAGACGCTCAGCTGAGTCTCACGAAGGAGAGGTCAATGACGCACTCGCTCTGGCTCACGGTCATCCTCGCGACCTCCCCGCTCGTGCTCGAGGCACAGGCCGCGTGCGAAGGCGCCGTCCGGGCGCCGGCAACCGGCGGTTGGGGGGAGTACGTGGTGCTCGCGCCCCGCCAGGAGGAGCCGACCACCGTCCGCTATGCGATCGTCGGCAGCGAGGAGCGAGGCGGCCGCCACCTCGTCAGCTTCGAGACCCGGGTGCGGTCGGGCAGCCAGGGCGCCGGGATGGTGACGCAGGTGCTCGTGCCGGGGTATCCCTACGAGCCATCCGCCGTGCAGGATGTCGTCGTGCAGCGGGGCCGGGAGGCGTCGGTCCGCTGGGGCCCTGCGCTGCTGGCCCGTGCCCGCGCCTCCCGGCGCTCGGCACTCAACCGGCTCATCGTCGACGGCTGTGCCGGCGCGACCCTGGTCGGCAAGGAGGAGGTCACGGTGCCGGCCGGCACCTTTACGACCCGGCATTACCGCAACGCCGAGGCGGGCTCGGACATCTGGGTAAGTGAGGAGGTCCCGTTCGGCCTCGTGAAGGTCACCGGGGCCGAGGGAGCGAGCCTCGAGCTGCTGGGACACGGGCGGGATGCACGATCTTCGGTCACCGGCGAGCCGCGTATCGTGAACGGCGCCGAGTGAGTCGGTGCCGTGCATGAGCCTGCCGGCCCCCGGACCGGCAGGCTTCGTGTTTTCGGGAACTTACGCGCCTGAAGAGGAGTTCTCCTGATAGTGCATGACCTGCTCCCATCGGCGTCATGGGGGAGAAGCGGTCGAACATTGACCGTTCGGTCAGGAAAACGCGCGTCCAGACGCGGGCGGGCGCGCAACTGCCTCGCCTGCATCGCTTTAGCTAAACCGTTGATTTTATGTGGTTTAGCGCGTATATTCCGCAACTGTACCCCAGGTGTTTCGACCTGCGGCTATGGCGCTTAACGGGACAGAGGTCCCAATAGGAGGCGTTGAGCGTGGCGATGAAAGGACGTGCCAAGCGTCGTCCCGTCCGGCCTGCCCCGATCGCGCGAGCGGTCGACGAGGGCCGTGAAAGTCTCGACCTTTACCTGGATGAGATCAGCCGAGTTCCGCTCCTGAACCGCGAAGAGGAGATGGAGCTCGCCCGTAAGGCATTCCGCGGCAATATCGCAGCGCAGGAGAAGCTGGCCCGTCACAACGTGCGGTTCGTGGTCTCCGTGGCCAAGAAGTTCCAGAACCGGGGCGTGCCGCTCGTCGACCTGATCGGCGAGGGGAACCTCGGCCTCATGACGGCCGCCCGGAAATTCGATCCGGATCGCGGCGTCAAGTTCATTTCGTACGCGGTCTGGTGGATCCGGCAGGCGGTGCAGGCGGCCATTGCACGTCACGGCCGGCCGGTGCGGGTACCGCTCAACCGAACGGCCGACCTGAGCCGGCTCGGCCGCACCACGACGCTCCTCAAGGACCGCCTCGGGCGCATGCCGACTACCGAGGAGCTCGCTCGCGCCACCGGTCTTACTGTGGAGGCGGTGCGGAGCCTGAGCGCGCTGAATGCCGAAGCCGTCCGGCTCGATCACCCGACCCGCGACGGGGACGGCAACGAGCGAATCGAGCGTTTCA
>JAICNA010000220.1 GCA_025928955.1 Gemmatimonadales bacterium
CCTTCGCTGTGGCCGTGCGCGGAATCCACCACGAGCACGTCGACGCCGGCATCGATCAGCGCCCGGGCGCGTACCACGTCTCCCGCGGCACCCCCCACGGCGGCGGCGACGCGCAGCCGGCCGTGCTGATCCTTGTTGGCGTGCGGGAAGTCCCGCCGCTTGAAGATGTCCTTGACGGTGATCAGGCCCTTCAGCACCCCGCTCTCGTCCACTACGGGGAGCTTCTCGATCCGGTGTCGGGCCAGGATCCGCTCCGCCTCGTCGAGGTCGGTGCCGACGGGGGCCGTGACGAGCTTCTCGCGGGTCATCGCCTGCTCGATCGGCTGGTCGAGGTTCCGCTCGAACTGGAGGTCGCGGTTGGTGATGATGCCGACCAGCCGGCCGCTGCCGTCCACGATCGGGACACCCGAGATCCGGAACCGCCGCATGAGCGACACGGCCTCGCGGAGCGGCCGGTCGGGCCCGAGCGTGATCGGGTTGAGGATCATCCCGCTCTCGCTGCGCTTGACCCGATCCACCTCGGCGGCGTGCCGCTCCACCGACATGTTCTTGTGGATGACCCCGATCCCGCCGGCGCGCGCCATGGCGATCGCCATGTCGGCTTCGGTGACCGTGTCCATGGCGGCGGAGATGAGCGGGATGTTGAGCGGGATCCTGCGGGTAAGGCGGGTCGCGGTCGAGACGTCGCGCGGGTGGACGGTCGAGTGCCGCGGCACGAGCAGCACGTCGTCGAACGTCAGTCCAGCGGAGGGCCGGAGTCGACTCATGTCGGACGGAGCGCCTGGCGAAGCGCCCGATGCAGGACGGCCCCCCGGCGCCCGCGAGGGGCCGTCGAAGGGCCGGGTTGTGAGATCACCATCTCGAATGGTAGGGCGAAAAACGGCCAAAATCAAGCCGATCCGCCCTCACCGCGAACCGGCCGCCCGAGCCTCCGCCACACGGCGTAGACCGGTATGCCGAGTGCCACGATCAGCAGGCCCGCCTGGGTGTACTCCGGCTTCTCGATCAGCAGCACGATCATGATCCCGAGGAGCGCGAGCGCATAGAGCGCCGGCACGATCGGGTAGCCGATGGCCCGCACGGGGCGCGGCATGTCGGGGCGCGTGGCGCGGAGGCGGAAGAGCGCGATGACCGTGAGGAAGTAGAACAGCACTGCCGCGATGATCACATAGTCGAGCAGCTGCCCATAGGTCCCGCTCAGGCAGAGGACCATCGCCCACACCGCCTGCGTCCAGAGCCCGAAGGTCGGCGTCCGCCAGGCCGAATGCAGGTGCGCCGCACGCCGGAAGAAGAGCCCGTCGCGGGCCATCGCGTAGAAGACGCGCGGACCCGCGAGGATCAGCCCGTTGTTGCACCCGAACGTCGAGATGAGGATCAGCACCGCCATCACCGCCGCGCCGGCTGCCCCGAGCATCATGGCGAGCGCTGCGGTGCCGACCCGATCCTCCGCCGCGTACATGAGGCCGCGCTCGACCACCGTGGTGCCCTCGGCGGAGCCGCCATACGGCAGCACGCTCAGATAGGCGACGTTGGCGAGGATGTAGAGCGACGAGACGAGGATGGTGCCGAGCGCGAGCGCGCGCGGAAGGTTCCGCGCGGGATCGCGGACTTCAGCTGCCGTGAACGTCACGTTGTTCCACGCATCGCTCGAGAAGAGCGAGCCGACCATCGCGGCCCCGACCGCCGGAAGCATGGCGAGGCCCCAGCTTCCGGTGCCCCAGAAGGATCCGAAGTTGCTCGCCGCGATCTCGGGCTGCCGGAAGATGGTGAGCCCGAGCAGGATGAGCGCCACGAGCGCCCCGACCTTCGCGACGGTGAACACCGTCTGGATCCCGGCGCCGAGCCGGACTCCCCGGATGTTCACGGCCGTCAGCACGAGCACCATGGCCAGCGCCACCAGCCGCTGGTTACTGAGTCCGAGCTCGATCTCCCCGCCCGGCATCGCCACACGGCCGAGCGAGAGGAAGACGTCGGCGGTGACCGAGGGAACGAGCACGCCGAGGAACCGGGCAAAGGCAACGGCGACGGCTGCAATCGTTCCCGTCTGGATCACGGTGAAGAGCGTCCAGCCATAGAGAAACCCGATCGACGGGCTCAGTCCCTCGCGCAGGAACACGTACTGTCCGCCGGCGCGGGGCATCATCGCGGCGAGCTCGGCGTACATCAGCGCGCCGGTCACCGTCATCAGCCCGGTGAGCACCCAGACGAGCATGAGCCCGCCGGGGCCCCACGCCGACGTCTGGCGAGCGATGTCGGCCGAGACGATGAAGATTCCGGAGCCGATCATCGCCCCGACGACCATCGACACGGCGGCGAGCGGACCGATACCGCGAATGAACTGCGTCTCCGACGACGGGGCCTTCTCTGCCTCGACGGCCGTGGTCATGTGCGTTCCGATGGAGGGGGTTGTACAGCGCGTACCTCAGAAGCGCCCGGCAGTCGCCGGGCGCCGGAACGTCTCTAGCTCCCGGTGCCTTCCGCCGGAGGCCGGGGAGGCGCCGAAGGCGGGGGGACCGGCAATGTTTTCGGAGGCTCGACGACCTTCACCGCTTCTTCCACGACCGACTGGCCGGCGGCGGCGAGCCCCTTCATGACCTTCGCGGCACTGTCCATGATGCCCATCGTCCCGCTGATGGCCTTCACGGGGAGCTTCCCCGCCCGCATCGTATCCTCGACCGTCTCGGTGAGCTTCGCCAGGATTCCGCTCGGCCGCTGCCGCTCCGCGTACTTGCTCTCGAGAAACTCGACGTAGTCCAGTACCTGGTACGCCCGCTCGTCGCTCAGTGTATCGAGGGCGCGGAGAATGCGCTGCTTGAGAAGATCGTTCATACCTGCTCCTGGGCGGACCCGCCGGAAAAGGGGCGCCCATCCGGACGCCCATTCCCCGGGAAAAGTGTCACCACGTGCCACCCCCCGCCACTGCGCCCTCGGGGAGGACGCACCGACTGCCCTCAGGCCTCGGTGACGAGACTGCCCGGCCGCTCCGCCGCGTCCCCGGTCGTGCCTGGCCCGGCCCCCGGACCGAGGAGTCGCTTGAGTGCGGGGGGAGCGATGAACGTCGTCACGATGACCATGAGCGTGAGCGCCGAGAAATCCCCGGCAGAAATCACGCCCGCGCTGAATCCCGTCTGCGCGAAGATGAGGCCCACCTCGCCGCGCGGGATCATCCCGACCCCGATCACGAGCTTCCGTCCCGGGAACCAGAACGGCGCAAAGCCTGCGGCCAGCTTGCCGACGATCGCTGCCACGATGAGGAGGCCGCCGACCAGGAGGACACGCGGATCGCCGAAGGTGCGCACGTCGACCGACGCGCCGACCCAGACGAAGAAGACCGGGACGAAGAAGTGCCCCAGCCGGACCACGCCGAGCTCGATCGCATGGGCGTGTCGCGTCGGCGCGAACACGAGGCCCGCCGTGAAGGCGCCGATGATGAGCGCCGAGCCCACGGCATCGGCGAGCACGGCGACGAGAAACGCCACCACGAGTCCCATGATCGCGACCGTCTGCTCCTTGCTGACCCGCTCGAGGAGCCCGAACACCGGCGGAACGGCGAACTTTCCGACGAGGAGCGCCACGATCACGAAACCGAACGCCGTGAGCGTCGTCACGGAGACGCCGAGCGGTGTGAGCTCGCCGCCCGCGACGAGCTTCGATACCACGGCGAGGATGATGAGGCCG
>JAICNA010000222.1 GCA_025928955.1 Gemmatimonadales bacterium
GTCGTCGAGGAGGAGCGATTCACGCCTGGTGCCGCGGCACTGACCTCGGCCTGACCCGCCCATGGACCAGCTTCTGCATGATGTGAAATACGCCCTGCGCCGGCTCCGGAACCGGCCGGGCTTCACGCTCGTGGCGCTGATCACCCTGGCGCTCGGCATCGGGGCGAACTCGGCCATGTTCACCGTGGTGCACGGCGTCCTCTTCCGGCCACTCCCCTACGCAGCACCGGACCGACTGGTGCTGCTCAGTCACCTCTATCCCTCGATCGACGGCCTCGAGGCCCCGGTGTCGGCCATCGGCTTCGGCGAGTACGCCGGGCAGACCGCGCTGCTCGAGCGCGCGGCGGTCGAAACTCCGTGGCAGCCGAATCTCACCGGGCGCGGCGATCCCGAGCGCGTCCTCGGTGCGAGGGTGAGCGGCGATTTCTTCCGGACCCTCGGTGTCGCTCCGCTGCATGGGCGCGCCATCGTACCCGACGATGCGGCCGAGGGCCCGGCGCCCATCGCCGTCCTCGGCCACGGGTTCTGGCAGCGCGCCTTCGGCGGCGATCCGTCCGCCATCGGGCGCATGCTGACGCTCGACGAACAGAACTACGAGATCGTCGGTATCATGCCGCCCGGGTTCCGCGACGTGACGCTCAGGGACACCGAGTTCTGGGTGCCGCTGCACCTCGGCCCGGAGGCGCTCGCCATGGGCCGGACCAATGAGTGGCTCACGTTCATCGGCCGCCTGAGAGCCGGTGTCGATCCCGAAGCCGCGCGCGGGGGATTCGCGGCCTTCGCGGAACGCCTGAAGGAAGAGTACCCCGGGGCGTACCCGCCGGACTGGAGCCTGGCGCTCACCACGCTCCCGGAGCGCGCCAGCGGCGGATCGCGCACCGCGCTGCTCATGCTCCTCGGGGCCGTCGGATTCGTGCTGCTCATCGCCTGTGCCAACGTGGCCAACTTCGAGCTCTCGCGCGCGGCGGCGCGATCCCGCGAACTCGGGGTGCGCATTGCACTGGGCGCGTCGCCGGGGCGGCTCGTGCGCCAGCTGCTCACCGAGAGCCTGCTCCTCGCGCTTGCCGGCGGACTCATCGGGCTCGTCCTCGCGGTCTGGGGCGTCCCCTTCCTCATCTCACTCGACGGGAGGAGCCTCCCGCGCCCCGACGACATTCAGGTGGATGGCGTCGTGCTCGCGTTCACGGCCGCGGCGTCGCTTCTGTCCGGGCTCCTCTTCGGACTCGCACCGGCGCTGCAGGCGGCGCGCTCCGGCGTTCACGAGAGCCTGAAGGAAGGCGGGCGCGGTGCCTCGGCAGGTACCGGTGTGCTTGTCCGGCGCGGTCTGGTCGTGTCCTCGGTCGCCCTCGCGCTCACCCTGCTGGTCGGCTCGGGGCTTCTCATCCGGAGCTTTGCGCGGCTGCAGGGCGTCGATCCGGGATTCGAGCCCGATGGTGTCATCGCCTTCAACCTCACGCTCCCGGACGCGCGCTATCCCGAGCCGGTCCAGCAGCAGGCCTTCTTCGACGAGCTCCTGCCGCAGCTTGCGGCGATACCCGGCGTGACCGGGGTGGCCGGAGCGAACCTGCTCCCGTTTACCGGCGGGAGAACGACGACCACGTTCAGTATCGAAGGGATCGAGGTGCCGCCGGGCGAGACCGGCCCCTGGGGTGATTTCCGCGTCGTGACGCCGGAGTTCTTTGGCACGCTCGGAATCACGCTCCGTGCCGGCCGGGTCTTCGCCTCGACTGACGCACCCGGTGCGGCTCGCGTCGCGATCGTGGACGAGCTGCTCGCACAGCGGTACTGGCCCGGTGAGGATCCACTGGGCAAGCGCGTTTCGTTCAGCGCCCGGGCCGATACCGCACCGGTCTGGATCGAGGTGGTGGGTGTCGTCGCGCATGCCTCGCAGGAGGGACTCGACGACGAACGGCGCCCGCAGGTGTACCTGCCCTTCGCGCAGTCGCCGCGTCCGCGCCTCGACGTCGCCGTGCGCACGGCCGGCGATCCCGCCGCACTGACGCCGGTGATCCGGGCGGCGGTCAGGCGGATCGATCCGAACCTTCCCGTGTCCCGCATCGCGACGATGGAGAGCCTCGTCGAGGCGACGGCCGGGCCGAGGCGCTTTGCGGTCGTCCTGCTCGCCATCTTCTCGGGAGTCGCGGTCACGCTCGCGATGGTCGGCCTCTATGGCGTGCTCTCGCAGATGGTTGCGCAACGGACGCGTGAACTGGGCATACGGCTCGCGCTCGGTGCGCAGGCGCGCGACCTCCTGCGCATGGTCGTGCGCCAGGGCATGGCGCTCACCGCCGCCGGCGTCGTGATCGGTCTTGCCATCTCGCTCCTCCTCACCCGGCTGATCGCGTCGCTGCTGTACGGCATCTCGCCGACCGACCTCACGACCTTCGCGACGATCGCGACGCTGCTCCTCCTGGTGGCGTTCGTCGCGACCTGGATCCCGTCCCGCCGAGCGACACGCGTGGACCCGGCCGTCGCCCTCCGGGCGGAATAGACAGGAAGACACCATGCTCAACGACCTCCGCCTCGCGCTCCGTTCCCTCGCGAGGAGCCCGGGCTTCACTGCCGTCGTGGTGCTCACGCTGGCGCTCGCGATCGGCGCCAACAGCGCCATCTTCACCGTCATCGACTCCGTGCTGCTGCGGCCGCTGCCCTACGCGGCTCCCGACCGCCTGGTGATGCTCTGGGAGCGGAGCGTGAACGATCCCGACGGGCACGAGTACATCAACCCGGAGAACTTCCGCGACTGGCGGAAGCGCGCGCGAGGGGTCGGCGAGATGGGAGCGACGTGGGACGTCAGCATGACCGTCACCGGCCTCGGAGAACCGATGCAGGTGCCGGCGCAGGGCGTCACGGCGTCCGTCTTCCGGGTCCTCGGCGTGCAGCCGGCGATCGGCCGCACGTTCACCGACGATGAGGACACTCCGGCCGGGCCTGCCGTGCTCGTGGTGAGCCACGACTTCTGGGAGCGTCACCTCGGCGGAACCCCATCGGCACTCGGCCGCGCCTTCTCGGTGAACGGCATGCCGTTCACGGTCATTGGCGTGATGCCGCCCGGGTTCAGGCCGCCGCAGACCGAGGCGGAGATGTGGTGGCCACTGAGCCTCGATCCCGCCGTCGACTATCGCGCGCAGTCCGGCCGCTATGTGCGCGCGCTCGGCCGCCTCGCGGACGGCGTGCCGGTGGAGACCGCCGACGCGGAACTTCGCGGACTCGCGCGAGAGCTCGAGCTGGCGTATCCCGCCTTCAATACCGGGTGGAGCGCGACGGCGGTGCCGCTTTCCGAGCAGGTGGTCGGCGGCACGCGGCGCGCCCTCCTCGTGCTCGCCGGCGTGGTGACGTTCGTGCTGCTCATCGCCTGCGCCAATGTCGCGAACCTGCAGCTCGCTCGCGCGGCGGCGCGCCAGCGGGAAGTCGCCGTGCGTGCCGCGCTCGGCGCGACCCGCCACCGCCTGCTCCGCGGCCAGCTCACCGAGTCGCTCGTCCTCGCCGCGATCGGCGGCGCGCTGGGGCTGCTGCTCGCCGTCTGGGCGACGGCGGCGCTCGTCCGGGCCGCACCCGATTCGCTGCCGCGCGCGAGCGA
>JAICNA010000064.1 GCA_025928955.1 Gemmatimonadales bacterium
CCGGCGCCGCTGTCGGTGCCGGTGATGACGACGATGTTGGAGCGGCGGGTCTCGGGCATCGGAGGAGAGTACCCGCAATCCGGGAGACCGGCAAGCGACTCTGCTTGAGTTTGGCCGCATTGCATGCGACGTTTGGAGCGCGGGGGGCGTAGCTCAGCTGGTAGAGCAAGGGACTTTTAATCCCTAGGTCGTGGGTTCGAGTCCCACCGCCCTCATTGCGTCGAGATTCAAACGCGAGCACGCTTTTCGATCGGCGCCTCGCGCCAGGTCATGCGGCGACTGGTTCCATGGAACCTCATTCGCTTTCCGGGTCGGACTGCCCGGCCGGCTCCCCACCACGCGCAACCAGCTTCGGGTACCCGTTAGATCTCCTCATCGGAAATCGCCCGACAAGATATGAACTGGTGAGCCGGGCGCGTGGCTCACTCCGGAACCGTTCCGCGCGCCGGCCTCGCGAGCGCGTCTGCGAGCCCGACGCGCCGCACCAGCGCGTGGAAGCGGTCGCTGCCCCGGATCGAGTCGAATGCGCGATCTTCATCGTTGAAGAGCGAGGTCCAGATTTCACCGCCGTCCGTCGCCCGCTCCAGTGCAGAAAGCGCGCTCGCCGTATCTCCGAGGCCCAGATACACGAAGGCCCGGTTGGTTTCGGCCAGCCACGGCTGGGGATCGCGCGCGTCGAGGTCCAGGAGAAAGCGCCGCGCCGCGGCGGGGTCGGTTCGGGCCAGGCCGTAGGCATGGAGCGGCGTGCCCGGGCGCAGCTGACTGACCAGCATCCGCGCAGAATCCAGCTGGCCGGTCTCGATCAGGATGAGCGCGCCGATCCCGAGTGTCGTCATGTTCGTGGAATCCGTCTCGTAGGCCCGCCTCGCCTCGGCTGTCGCGCTATCCATCTCCCCAAGCGCGCGGTACGCATTCGCCGACAGGCTGAGTATGACGGCCGAGGCCGGATCCTGGATCCGGGCGATGCGCAGCTGTCGGAGCGCCTCCGCGCGCCGCCCCCGCATCGACTGGTGCCGTGCGTACTGGATGCGCGCCTCGACATTCTGCGGCTCCAGCCGGATTGCGGTCTCGTGCTCCCTCGCGGCGCGATCCCACTGCAGGTCGAACTGATATAGAAGGCCCAGCGCCGTGTGCGGGGCAGCGAGCGTCGGATCGAGCTCCAGCGCGCGCGTGGCTGACGCGACGACCTCATCGCGGATCTCACTCACCGGCACGCCCTGGAAGTAGGGGAAGAACGCCAGCGCCAGACTGAGTCCCGCGTGTGCCCGCGCGTAGAGGCTGTCGTGCCGGATGGCCTCGTGGAACAGCTCCGCGCTCTCGCGGACGCTCTGCCCCCGGCGCCCGAGCCGCTCCTCGCCGCGGACCCAGAGGCGCCAGGCGTCTTCGTTCGTGGTGCGCTGACTCGCCGCGAGCGCCGGGGCCGCGCCGATTGCCGCGGGGAACCGGCTCCGCAAGGCCTCGACGAGTCTTCCGGCAATCGCGTCGGTGGCGCCGGCCACCTCCTCGCGACTGAAATCGAAGTTGTCGCCCCAGATGCTTGTGGCGTCTGCCGCACGCGCGAGGTCCACCGACACGATCGAGCGGTTCCGCTCCTGGCGGATGAGGCCGTGCATGACGTAGGCGGCATTGAGCTTCGCGCCGGCCTCCTTCACGTCCACGCTGAGCTGATCACGATAGATGCGCGCGCCGCTCCGACTCCTGATCTCGATACCCGGTACCCGAGTGAGCGCGCCGGCTACGTCGTCCGCGAGACCGTTCGCCACGACATCCATCGTACTGTCGGCGTCCGTGTTCTTGAACGGCAGCACCGCGAGCGAGATGGGACTCGTGTCCCCCCGCTTGCCTTGGGTGACGATGTATCCACCCAGGGCCAGTAGCCCGATAAGCGCCGCGACGACGGCGACAATGACTTTCCGTGGACGTCGCGGTGCGGCCGCGGGCGTCGGCCACGTGCCGCTTTCGGCGGGAACGAGATCGAGCGCGCGCACCACCTCACGCGCCGTCTGCGGCCGCGCGGCGGGATCCTTCTCGAGGCAGCGGGCGACGAGCGCCGCAAGCGCCGGCGGCACGGCGGCGCCCGCCGTCGTCACGGGCGGCGGAACCGTCATGAGGTGCGCCGCGATCACCTGGTGCTTCGAGAGGCCATGAAAGGGCGGCTGGCCCGTCAGCACTTCGTAGGCGAGGCAGCCGAACGAGTAGAGATCGGCGCGATAATCGATGGTAGGATCGCCCGCGGCCTGTTCCGGCGCCATGTACGCCGGCGTGCCGATCGCCGAGCCGGTCTGGGTGAGCTCGGTGCCGCCCGCATCGGTGAGCGCCGCACTCACCGCCTTGGCGATGCCGAAATCGGCGACCACCGCCGCGTCGCCCGAGAGCATGACATTGTCCGACTTGACATCGCGGTGCACCACGCCGTGCTCGTGCGCGTAGGCGAGCGCGCGGGCGACGTCGCGGAGGACCCCGAGCGCGTCGGGGAGAGGTAGCGGGCCGGCACGCAGCCGCTCGCGCAGCGAGGGACCCTCCTCGTAGGGCATCACGAAGTAGAGGGCACCGTCGCTCTCGCCGGAGTCATAGAGCGGGACGATGTTGGGATGCCGGAGGCGGGCGGCGATCTCGATCTCGCGCAGGAAGCGATCGTGACCGAGCGATTGGGAGAGTTCGGGCCGGAGCACCTTGATCGCCACGTCTCGCCCGTGCTTGACGTCGTGCGCGAGATACACCCGCGCCATGCCCCCGCGGCCGAGCTCCCGACCGGTCCGGTAGCGCTCCGCCACCATCGCGGGCAGCAGGGAATCCGGCTCGTCCGAGAGATGCCTGAATCGTTCCATCGCGGGCCGATCGAGGAGCGGAAGTCCGCGCTCGCAGTCCTCCACCATCGCACGCAGCGTTTGGGCACGCGCGGCGCTGCCTCCGGCCAGCTGCTCGATGAGCGCCGCGCGCCGCTCGCGCGGTGCATCGAGGATGGTGTCGACGAGACCTTCGAGCTCTTTCCAGTCGGTGGGGAGGATCGGCTCGTTGCTCACGGCGCGTGTATCCGTCGTAGCAGCATGCGCCTTCATCCAGTCACGGTGAGGGCGCCGTCATCGGCCGGGACGGTGAACAGGCCGGAGGGTGCACCCATGGGATCCGAACGCCTGGCGCTCCCTTCCGTCCAGGAAGGAAGCGTCGTTGGAGTGCGGGCCGATCTATCGATGGAAGGCGGGAGCGCTGTGGGGGCCATCCTCCCGTCACTCTGAACATGGGGCGGAAGCACCGCGATGGCAAACGGAGGAGGGAGCACCACTGGGTGTCGGCATCGCGCCGCGCGCTTCTCAGCATCGGCCGTCCCGTCCCGCTGCGTCTCGGCGTACCCAGTCTTCCCGGACGGCCGCAGGAATTGCCGGCTTCCACGCCGTGCGAACTACCTTTCACGGATGTGCCCAACCCGCCTGCTTCGGCTCCTGCTCCTCCTCGTGGTGATGGCCATCCCCGCGGTCGCGCACTCGCAGTCTTCGACGCCGTTCGGCACCGTCGCACTCTCCCTCGGCAGCGCACTCGAGATCGATCGGAGCTCCAACCTCGTGAGCTGGGACGGCGCGCCCGGCATCGAGGCGCGCGTCCTCCTTCCTTTCTATCTCGGCAGCGTCGAGCTCGGCGCGACGCAGTCATCCTACCGGTCGATCGTCGCCGGCGTGCCTGGCTTCCGGGCGCGCTATGTGTTCATCGGCTGGAACGCGGGGGCCCGTCCGGCTCGGCGGCTCGTGGCGCGCGCCGGCACGCGGATCGGTGTGTACGACCTGCAGTTCGACGACGAGTCGTTGCCCGATTACAGCCGGAGCGAGAACGAGGTCGCGGCCGAGCTCATGACGGAAATCGACCTCGGACTCGGCCGCCGGTGGAGCGCCGTCGCCGGGGCGGGGGGGCGGATCGTCTTCACGGAACCCCGGATGCGCCAGCTCTCGCTCTCCCTCGCCCTCCGGCGCACGTTCGCCGCTCCCGAATGGCTGCGCGACTTCCTCGACTGATCCCGGCCTTCGCCATGCTGGCCGTGGCCGGCGCCGGCGCGGCGCGTGCGCAGCTCGCACCCGCGCTGCCATCGCTCGGGCGCGAGGTCGTGACGCGCACGATGATCGAGGAGGCGGGCCTGCTCCGGCTGGGCGAGCTCGTCCGCCTCGCGCCGCACTGGAGCGCCACGACGGTCGACGATTTCACCTGGCGAGCGGTGCCGCGGTCGCAGTTGCCGGGGGCGGACGACGCGTGGACGCTGCTCGTCGATGGTCGGCCGGTCGAGACCGGGGCGCTCGGCATCGTCTCGCTCGAACGGCTTCCGATCGATCTCGCGTCGATCGATTCGATCGTGTTCGTCTCCTCACCGGCGCTCGAGGGCGGCATCTTCTCGACCGCCGGCCTCGTGCACATCCATACGCGCCGGCCGGACCGCGGCGTGTCGGCCCGCGGACGTGTCGGGTTCGGTTCGGAGACGGGGGATCCGGGTCCGTTCGCCTTTCTTCCCGACGGCCGGCAGAACCGCGACCGCTACGGCCACGAATCGGCTGTCGAGGCCGCCGTCGCACGCGGACGCTGGTACGCGGCAGGCTCGTACAGCGCGAGCGTACACCTGCCGACCGATCCCCTCATCCTCCCGCGGATGTACGCGGCCTCGGTGCACACGCCGAGAATCGAGCGCATCGCGCCGGCGCTCCGCCTCGGCATCGATGGCGCGGCCGGCGGACATCACCTGATCGCGGGAGGAAGCCGCATCGACGACTGGATGCGCCTCGATGCCGTGGGGATCGAGGTCCCGGTACGCTCGACGCTCACGCATGCGAGCGCCGCAGGCGCCGTGCGCGCCGCGGGCGTCGACCTCGGCTATCGCGCCGGTCTCGAGCGATCGCGCATCGCATCCGTGCCGCGCACCACGGCACCCCCGCTCGACCTCGAGTGGCGGACGATCCGCGCCGCGGTCGAGGTGCAGCCCGCGGCCGCACAAGGCCGCCGCCTGGGCCTCACCCTCGTGCGCCGCAGCGGCCTCCGCCACGAGGCGCAGGCGATCGGCCGTGACACGGAGATCGGCGCTTTCGGCGAGTTCACCCTGCAATCGACGGCCACCGTCCGGCACCATGCCGCCGCCTTGGTCTCGAGCCGCGGGGAGGGAGCAGAGGGTGGAGTGGTCCTGTCGAGCTCCTTCGGCGCGCCCGGGGGGGCCGCGACCCTGCGAGTGAGTGCGAGCAGGAGCCGGGCGGTGACGCCAATGGGTCTCCTCGAGCTCGCGGGGCAGGGCGAGCCGTGGTTCGAGGAGGCGGGTGCTGCGGTCGAGCTGCCGCCCACCGATGCCATGGCGCGCGCCGCCGCGGTCGAGCTCGGCTGGGCGACGCGGGCCGGCCGCCGCACGAGCATTTCGTCGTCCGCCTTCGTTCGCGCATTCGGCGGTGCCGTCACCGTCCGGCGCGACCTCACGTGGGATCCGGTGTATCGCGCGTGGCGCGGGCCGGTGCTCGCGAGTCCAGCCGGTGGACGGCTCGCCGGGGGGCACCTCGGCGTGCACCATCGTGCTGCGCCGACGCTCGACGCCGCGGCCGACGTGCACTTCGTATGGGCGTTCGGCGACTCCGCCTTCCGGCGCAGTGCCGAGCCGGTACCGTCGCTCCGGAGTGTCGTCGCGGCGACGTGGCGACCGGTGCCCGGCTTCGGCCTCCGCGGCGAGCTCGAGGTCGAAAGTGTGCGGCGGTGGCCCGATTACGGCGCGGCCGAGCCCGGGCCGGGCAAGGCGCGCGCGGTCCAGCCGGCCGGGGGCATCGTGTCGCTGTCGGCATGGAAGACGTTCCTCGCTGGGCGCCTTCGCGGGCAGCTCGCCGCGCGCAACCTTACGGGCCGACGCATCATCCTTCATCCTGAGGGGCGAGCGAGCACGCTCGCCTTCCTCTTCCTGCTCGGGGCGGCGTTCTGACCGAGCTTGTTGCGGCGTCCCGCAGGCGGCACATTTAGCCCATGGATCCCTTCTTCCAGCGGCTCGAGGCTGCGCTCTCCCCCGCCTACACGATCGAGCGCGAGCTCATGGGCGGCGGCATGAGCCATGTCTACCTGGCGACCGAACGGGCGCTGGGGCGCTCGGTCGTGGTGAAGGTGCTTCCTCCCGAGCTCGCCGCCGGCGTCAATCGCGAGCGGTTCCGCCGCGAGATTCACCTCGCCGCGCAGCTGCAGCACCCGCACATCGTCCCGCTGCTCACCGCCGGCGAGGATGGCGATCTCCTCTACTACACGATGCCCTTCGTGAGCGGCGAGTCGCTCCGCGTGCGGCTCGAGGAGCGCGGGCAGCTGCCGATCAAGGACGTCGTCCGGATCCTCACGGACATCGTCGACGCGCTCGCCTACGCGCACGCCCACGGCGTGGTGCATCGCGACATCAAGCCCGGCAACGTGCTGACACAGCGGAGCCACGCGCTCGTCACCGACTTCGGCGTCGCCAAGGCCCTGAGTGCCGCGTTGCCAGCGGCCGGCGCGACGACCTCGGGACTCGCGATCGGCACGCCCGCGTACATGGCGCCCGAGCAGCTCGCGGCCGATCCGGCAGCCGATCATCGTGTGGACCTGTACGCCGTCGGGCTCCTCGCCTACGAGCTGCTTACCGGTGAAGCGCCGTTCGCGGGCCCCTCGCCGACGGCGACGATGGCGGCGCAGCTCACCCGGGATCCGCCCCCGATCGAGACCCAGCGCCCAGATGTGCCCCCCGAGCTGAGCGCGATCGTTCGCCAGTGCCTCGCGAAGGATCCCGAGCAACGCCCTCCGACGGCGGACGCATTGCTGGCGCGCCTCGAGGAGCTGCCGGGAGCGGCGTACACACCCACTCGGCCGGTGGTGGCGCGGCGCGCCGGGATCGGCGTCCGGAGGGCCGGCATGATCGCCGGCGGCGCGACCGCGCTCGTCCTGATCGGCGCGCTGCTCAATCGGCAGCTCGGGGACCGCAACGAGGCGTTCGGCGAGATCGACTCGCTCCCCGCCATGCTGGCCGGCGACACCATCGAGCCGATCCAGCTCGTCGGCGACGATACCGCGGCGGCGGATCCGGAGGCCGCTGCCGCGCCGTCCCCGGCGGTCCTGACGCGCGCCGATTCGATGGCCATCGCCGAGGCCGTCCAGCGGCGCCTCGCACGCGAGAACGAGCGCTCCCGCACCCCCTCCACGGCGGCGCGGCGCGATTCGATCGAGGAGCTCGTGAGCCGGCGGATGATCGACTCCCTCGTGCAGCTCAGCGAAATGAAGATCGAAGAGCGCTTCTCGGCGATCCGGGGCCTCGAGGGCCGCGTCTTCACGGTGCCCGCACCGGGCACGGTGCGCTCCTGGAGCTGGAGCGGCGTGCGGCCCGTCCTGATCGTGCCCGTCGACGAGGACTCGCGATTCGCGGATGTCGAGCGCGCCATCTCCGATACGCTCCGGCGCGTCCTCGCGCGCTCCCGTGCGTTCCGGCCGATGGCGACGCCCGATCAGCCGGGCTCGCACCCCACCGGCGTCGAGCTCGTGGTCACCATTCGTGTCGATGCGCAGCGTGGAGACTCGGTCCGCACCAGGATCGAGCTCATCGATCCGCTCGCCGCCCCGAGCCTGATGCACCGCGTCGTGTCGGGGAAGCCGCTGCCGCGCCCCGAGGCGGTCCGCGAGGCGCGCGATCTCTCGATGGTCGCGATGACCACGCTCACGCAGATGAGCCGCGCGCCTCGGGGCGGGATGGGCGTGATGGCCGAGACGCCGAGCGCGCCGGCGCCGCCGCGGCCCTGATTCGCCGGCGTCGCGCCGACGACGCCGATCCGCAACTCTCCTCCTTCTCGCGGAACCCGATGCGAATGCCCGTCAGGACGCTCGCCCTGCTCCTCGTCTGCGCTCCCGTCTCTCTCGCCGGCCAGGAGGCCGCTCCGGTTGCGGCCTACCGTGCGGATGCGGATCGCCTCATCGACGCCGCCCTCGGCGACAGCGCGGGGTACCAGAAGCTTGCCTATCTCACCGATACCTTCGGGCCGCGGCTCAGCGGGTCGAAGAGCCTCGAGGATGCGCTCGACTGGATCCTTGCGGAAATGCGGCGCGAGGGCCTCGATTCCGTTCGCGGCGAGCCGGTCATGGTGCCCCACTGGGTACGCGGCGAGGAATCCGCCGAAATGACCAGTCCCCGCGTGAAGCGGCTCGCAATGCTCGGGCTCGGCATGAGTGTCGGCACGCCGTCGGGGGGAATCGAGGCACCGGTGCTGGTGGTTTCGAGTTTCGACGAGCTGGCACGGCGCAAGGACGAGGCACGAGGCAAGATCATCGTCTACGATGTCCCGTTCGCGGGGTACGGCGAAACGGTGCGCTACCGCACGACCGGCGCATCCGTCGCGGCGCGCCACGGGGCCGTGGCGGCGCTCGTGCGCTCGGTGGCGTCGGCTTCGCTCTACACGCCGCACACCGGCACGCTCACCTATGACTCCACGGCGCCTCGCATTCCCGCCGCGGCCATCACGGTCGAGGACGCGATGCTGCTGCACCGGCTCCAGGAGCGCGGGCAGCCGGTGCGGGTGCGGCTCCGGATGGAGGCGCGCACTCTGCCCGATGCGCAGTCCCGCAACGTCGTGGCGGAGGTGCGTGGCAGCGAGCGGCCGGACGAAGTCATCGTCCTCGGCGGGCACATCGATTCCTGGGACGTGGGGCAGGGTGCGATGGACGATGCCGCCGGCTGCGTGGTGGCGTGGGAGGCCGTTCGCCTCATCAGGAAGCTGGGCCTGACGCCTCGCCGGACCATCCGCGTGGTGCTCTGGACCAACGAGGAGAACGGGCTTCGGGGGGGAACGGCCTATCGTGACGCACACCGTGACGAGGTGGACCGCCACATCCTCGCCATCGAGTCGGACAACGGCGTGTTCACCCCCTCCGGCTTCGGGTTCACCGGGTCCGATTCCGCGCGGATGCGCGTGTCCCAGGTCGCGGCGCTGCTCGAGCGCATCGGCGCAGGCACCATCAGCGCCGGGGGCGGCGGTGCGGACATCGGGCCCCTGATGCAACTCGGCGTGCCCGGCATGAGTCCGACGGTCGACGGCTCACGCTACTTCTGGTATCATCACAGCGACGCCGACACGATCGACAAGCTCGACCCGCGCGACGTCGGGCTCGTCACGGCCGCAATGGCGGTGATGGCCTATGTCGTTGCCGACCTGCCCGAGCCGCTCCCGCGCTCGGGAACCCGCTGACTGAGGCATCGGAAACGCGCGTGGCGACCATCTGGCTCGACGGACAGTGGCTCGGACCCGAGGAAGCGCGGATCTCGGTCTTCGATCATGGCCTCCTCTACGGCGACGGGGTCTTTGAAGGAATGCGTGTCTACGGTGGCCGTGTGTTCCGGCTGCAGGAGCACCTCGAGCGCCTCTATGACTCGGCGCAGGCCATCCGCCTCGAGATTCCCCTTCCGCGCCCCGAGATGGAACAGGTCACGCTCGAGGGGATCCGGCGCGCCGGGCTCGGCGATGGCTACCTGCGGCACGTCGTCACTCGCGGCGTCGGGGATCTCGGCTTCGACCCTCGCAAGTGCTCGAAGGCCACCACGTTCATCATCTTCGACACCATCCGGCTGTGGCCCCAGGAGTTCTACGAGCGGGGGCTCCGGGTGGTCACGGCGAGCACGCCGATACCGCACCGCGAATCGCTCTCGCCAAGGGTGAAGTCGCTCAACTATCTGCCGCACATCCTGGCGAAGCTCGAGGGGATCGAGGCCGGGGCCGATGAGGTGCTGATGCTCGACAGCGCCGGCTCGGTTGCCGAGGGCTCGGGCCAGAATCTCTTCATCGTGAAGCACCGCGTGATCCGGACCCCGCCGGCGCATGCGGGCATCCTGCGCGGGGTGACGCGCGATGCGATAATCGAGATCGCGCGCGACGCCGGCTACGACGTCCGGGAGGAGATGCTCAACCGCTATGACGTCTACACCGCCCACGAAGCCTTCTTCAGCGGCACCGCGGCCGAGGTGGTCTACATTCGCCAGGTCGATGGCCGCGTGATCGGTGACGGGGCGATCGGGCCGGTGACGCGGGACATGGCCGAGCGGTTCCAGCGCCTGACTCGCGCCTGAGCGTGCCGCCGGTTGTCGCGGTGCTCGTGGACCGGCCGGATGCCTCGAGCGGTCTCGCCGCCGAGATCGGCCTTCCGCACGCGATGCGCCTCCAGCGGCTCCTGCTCCAGCGCGCGCTCGGTGCTGCCGAATCGGCCGGCATCGCGCCGACCCTCTGGTTTCGCCCTCCCGACGCGCGCGCCACGATCCAGCAATGGCTCGGTGACACGGTCGATCTCCGCCCGCAGGCGTCGGGCGGCCTCGGCGCGCGCATCGCGGCTGCCGCTGCGGGGGCCGCGCTGCCCGCGGGGTGGCTCGTCATCACGCGCGCGGCGCCCGGACTCGAGACCGCGCTGCCCCAGGCGATCGGTTTGCTCCCGGAAGCGCCCTACGTGATCGGGCCATCGGCGGACGGCGGGTGCTATCTCGTCGGAGGACGGTCGCCGGTCTTCGCGGCGCTGCGGGAGCTCGAGTCGGCAGGTCCCGGCGCGCTCGACGCGTTGCGCAGCGGCCTTCGCGCCGCGCATCACTCGTGGCGCGAAGGCGCCGTGCTTCCTCCGCTCGAGTGCGCCTCGGACGCGCGAGCGGCGAGGTTGCTGAGCTGACTACTTGACCACGCGCCGTTCGCGGCCACATTACGCAAGCCCGAGACCGAGGACCTCGTATCGATGGCGTGGAGAGTACTGGAGCAGGGAGAGCAGAAGTGGAGTGTCGTGCCTGCCGCCGAGCGCAGGTCCGATTCGCCGCTCTGGTCGCTCGTCCTCTCGTTTCGCGCCATCGGCGAGCGCGGCCCCGCGTTCTGGGCCCCATTTCCTCTCGAGTCGCCGTCGAAGGCAAAGCTCTTCGCTCAAGCCGAGCGCATTCCCGATGAACACCTCAGCGCGCTCCTTGCCGAGCGCCTGGGCTAGGAAGAATCCCGTGACGCAGCATTTCTCGATTCAGCTCCTCCGCCAGATCTCGGACACGCTGGCCCAGCTCCGCGGCCGCGAGGTTCGGGATGCGGTCATGCGATCGGACCTGCGCCAGCTCAAGCTCGAGCTGTCCGACGGGTCGGTCGTGCTGGTGGCGATGGGTGCGGATGAAGCGGGGGAAGGGAGGCTGGAAGTCGATGTGGTGCGCATGCCACGGCTGCATGGCCCTCAACTCGAGGTCCGGTTCGATACGGCCTGAAGCTTGCTTTGAAGGGCGATCCCGGCGCCAATCAAAGAGAGGCTCATGACCGACCTTCCCCCGCTCCAGGAGCGGCTCAGATTCGCCGAGTTCACGCTCGATCGGCTCGCCAACGGGCGCTGCCGCGCGCGGGTCGTGCTCACCTGGCAGGACACCGAGCGCTTCGTTGGTGAGGCCGAAGGCCTCGCCTCACAGGCGGGTGAGCTGCGGTGTGCGGCGGAGGCGACCGTCATCGCGCTGACCGACGCTGTGAAGAACTCGCTGAAATTCGAGATGCTCGGGGTGAAGGCGGTCCGGGCGTTCGACGCGACCGTCGTGATCGTCTCGCTCGCGGTACACGGCGACGAGCGGGCCCAGCGGCTCGTGGGCTCGTACCTCACCGATACCGATTTTGCGCGCGGCGCCGCACTCTCGGTTCTGCACGCTACCAATCGCATCCTCGGCAACCGGTTTTTCATGCGCTAGGCAGCGCGACCCCGGGGTCTCCCGGGGCATCCTTTCTCCGGCGAATTGCGGCATTTCGCGGCGCCTGACATCCCGAAGAGCATCCGAACCGGCCGGCCGGGGCATCGAATGACCGCCGCCCCGCGTCCCGGCCGGTGGCATGGATCTGGCCCCCTTCACGGCCGATCGACCCTGCCAATCGGCACGCCATTTCTCCGGCACCGCACGCAGTCGCGCGTGCCGCGGCCACCGCTTTTCGTCCGCGGGCGGCCAGACCACGAGAGGAGCACACATGCACCGAATTGCCGCCCTCCTGGCCGCTGCAGTGCTGGCCGGCTGCGCCGGTCGCACCGCGCCGGCTTCCGGTCCCGAGCCGCTCCCCGAGGTGCTCGATACCCCGTCAGAACGTCAGAATTCCCCCTACACATCGTCCGATCGCCGGCCTGCCGGCACCGATACCCTCGACTCACCGATCGAGGCGGAGATCGCCGCCGAGCTCGAGACCGCCGCCGACTCGGCCGCCGACGAGGAAGCGCTCGAGGAGCTCGCGAGCGCCGGACCCGCCACCGACGATGCGATGAGCGAGCCGGTCGGCACGACGTGGGACATCGACGTCGAGACGTTCAACGGCCACGACCGCGTACAGCACTACCTCGATTTCTTCACCGGAAACGGCCGCGAGCGGATGGCCATCTGGCTCGAGCGCCTGCCCCGATACGAGGAGATGATCCGGAGCAACCTCGCCGAGCATGACCTTCCAGGCGACCTCGTCTACCTCGCGCTGATCGAAAGCGGCTTCTCGAATCGTGCCGTGAGCCGGGCCCGCGCCGTCGGTATGTGGCAGTTCATGCCGGCGACCGGCCGCGCCTATGGATTGCGCATCGACGGCTGGATCGACGAGCGGCGGGATCCCGTGAAGGCGACCGCGGCCGCGGCGCGCCACCTCCGCGACCTGCGGCAGCGCTTCGGCTCGCTCTACCTCGCGGCTGCGGCCTATAATGCCGGCGCCGGACGCGTCGGACGCGGTCTCAATGCCCTGGGCCCCGACGAGGAGGCGGAGGACTCGCTCCACTCCGATGCGACGTTCTTCCGACTCTACGAGACGCAGCTCATCCGTCGCGAGACGAAGGACTACGTCCCGAAGCTCATCGCGGCCGCCATCATCGCGAAGGAACCGGAGCGCTACGGCTTCCACATCACGCGTGCCGACGAGCCGTTCCGCGCCGATTCGGTGGTCGTCACCGACATGACGGGTCTCGACGTGATCGCCCGGCTCGCGGATACGACGGTCGCCGCCATCCGCGACCTCAATCCGCAGTACCTGCGGCTCGTCACCCCGCCCGGCATGCGCACCGTGGTCCGCGTGCCGGTCGGGCGCGGCGAGAGCACGAGCCTCGCACTCAGCGAGCTGCCGGTGCGTGAGCGCGTCACCTTCCGGGAGCACGTCGTCACGCGCGGGGATACGCCATCCGGCGTCGCGAAGCGGCACGGCATCTCGCTCTCGGCGCTCTATGAGGCGAATCCGAAGATCCGCTCCCGGCACATCCAGCCGGGACAGCGCCTCGTGATCCCGGTCGGCGGCGCCATGTCCACGGTCGTCGCGCGAAGCGTCTCCGAGCCGGCGGAACGCATCGTGACGTTCCACCGCGTCAAACGCGGCGAGACGCTCTCCCACATCGCGCGCCGCTACGACGTGAGCCAATCACAGCTGCAGCGGTGGAACCGGCTGGGGCGTTCCACGCAGATCCGGGCCGGCCAGCGCCTGCGCATCGGCGAGACCCCGACCGAGCGCGCCCGCGTCGCGACGCGCGGCTCGACCCATACCGTTCGTTCGGGGGACACGCTCACCGGCGTCGCGAAGCGCTACGGCGTCTCGCTCCGCGCTCTCAGCTCCGCGAACGGAATCTCGACGAGCGCGCGGATCCGGATCGGACAGCGGTTGCGGATACCGTCGTAGTTCGGGCGGTCGGGACGGTCGGACAGTCGGACGGGCGGACGGTCGGACGGTGGCATGAAGAAATGAGTGGGGCACCCGGTTCAGAACCGGGTGCCCCACTCTCATTACACGTCCGATGGTCCGACCGTCCGCCTAATCAACCACTCCCCTCATCGGCGCCGCCGCGGGTGCGCGCTCGGTGCGGAGGACGGCGGAGGAATAGCCGTTGCCCGGGTCGCCGCCTTCGGCGAGGATCTGCTCGACGCGAGCGGGCCCGCGGTTGTAGGCGAGGAGCGCGAGGTGCATGTCCCCGCCGAACTGCTCGAGCAGGTCCTTGAGATAGCGGAAACCGATGCGGAGGTTCACGTCGCGCTGCATCAGCTTCTTTTCGGTGATGCTGCGATCGTAGTAGCGCGCAGTCGGGATCTGCACCTGGGTATAGCCGAGTGCGTCGGCGCTGCTGCGCGCGCGACTCTTGAAGTTGCTCTCGACCTGGACGAGACGGAACGCGGTCGAGGCGGCGATGCCCTCCTCGCGCGCGATGTCGAGGATGGCGCCGGCGAGCTCCGGCTCGATGCCGAACCGCCGCGCATACGTGCCGACCGTCGCGGCGCGCTCGAGCTGGATGCGCACGAGGCGTGCGTCGGCGCCGGACGCGTTACGCTTGACGTCGAACTGACCCGCCGAGAGCGCAGAGGTCGCCTCGACGGCAGCCGCCGCGGAGTCCGCTACTGCGCGGGCCCGGACCTGGCTCCAGCCGCCCAGGGCGCTGAGCAGGAACGCGGCGCCGAGCACGAGCCCGCCGCGCGCGGCGGCCTGCTCGATCCGGCGTCCCACCTGATCGGCGGTTGCATTCGACTGCGCCATCCGTCCTCCTATCGTTATCGGCCGGAATCCGGCCGGTGCCAGTCGCCCCGCGTCCCCCCGGTCTTCGAGAGCAGGCGAACCTGCTCGAC
>JAICNA010000068.1 GCA_025928955.1 Gemmatimonadales bacterium
CGAAGAGCGAGAGGATCACGAAGTGCCCGGCCGTCATGTTCCCGAAGAGGCGGACCGCGAGCGCGAAGGGCTTCACGAGCTTGCCGAGGATCTCGATCGGCGCCATCGCCACCGACATCGCCACGCCGCCCGCCCCGCCGAGTCCGGGCACCTGCGGAAAGATCGTGTGCAGGTACCCCTTCGGACCGAGCTTGATCATCCCACCGATCTCGACCGTGAGGAACACCATGATGGCGAGCGCGGCGGTGACGGCGAGGTTGCCGGTGGCCGACGAACCCCACGGCAGGAGCCCGAGCAGGTTCGCGTAGAGGACGAAGAAGAAGATCGTCAGGATGAACGGGGCGAACTTCGCGCCGTCATGCCCGATGTTGGCGATGGCGATGTCGTTCCGGACATAGAGCACCATCGCCTCGACGGCGTTGGCGAAGCCCTTCGGCGCGGTGCCGTTGCGCCGGTGACGGTCGATGGCCCGCGCCGCGATCCACATCGTCAAGGCGACGAGCGCCGCCGCGAGGATCATGAAGACGACGTGCTTCGTCGGCGAGAGATTGAGCGTCATCCCGCCGACATGGATGTCGGCGAAGCGCGGCAGGTGGATCGTGGTGATCGGCTCGAGGTCGATCGTCCACGCGTCCGCCGTGTGGTGGAGGACCATCTCGCCGATGTTGAGCTGCTCGGAATGTTCCTGAATCATCGGGCCAGCCGCATCTCCATGAACAGCAACGGTACGAGTACCCCGAGAAAGCTGAGTGCCGTGGGCAGGGCGGGAAAAAGGGCCGGGGCGGTGACGATCGCGGCCGTCATCAGCACGACACCGATCAGGCGCAGCCCCATCCCCGCGATGTATCCCCGCCCGAACTCCCCGACCGAGGCGGTGAGGCGCTGCGACACCAGCCGGTCCGCGACCAGCTGAATCAGCGTCGCCAGCGCGCCGAAGACGAGGCCTGGAACGAGCGCAGGCCGCCCGAAGGCGGCCACGAGCATCGCGGTTACCACTCCGGTGAGCGCAACCCCGGCCGCCGCTATGATCACTTCTCCGCCCGCTCGCGCTTGTCGCGCGCCTCGTCGGCCATCAGCCGCCGATAGACAGAGAGGAAGCTCAGCACCGCCCCGACCAGCGTTCCCACCAGCGTGAGCCAGGGAAGCGAGCCGAGCCAGCGGTCGAGGGCGTACCCCGCGGCCATGAACAGGAGGATTCCCCCCGCGAAGGCAAGGCCCAGGGAGGCGTACCTGTACCCCGCGCCCACACCCTGTTCCGAGCCCCTCTTCTCCCTCATATCGGGGGCGAATCTAGCCGCTTGTGAAATTTTTCGCAAGCTCGGCGGAGGGGAGTCCAACCCGCTACGTTTCAGGTCGCGCCGCAACTAATCAGGGCGGTTCGGCGTACCGTTCTCTGTCCCTTTCTTCCGGGTGTCATGACCGCAATCGAATCCCCGCCGCAGGACGATGTACAGCAGCTGGCCAGGCTTCATGGCTCCGTGTCGCGCCTGCGGGAGCAGGTGGCCCGCCGGATCGTCGGTCAGGAGGAGGTCGTGGACGGCATCCTCACCGCCATCCTCGCGGGAGGCCACGCGCTCCTCATCGGCGTGCCCGGCCTGGCCAAGACCCTCATGGTCCAGACCGTGGCAGAGGCGCTCCGGCTGTCGTTCAACCGGGTGCAGTTCACCCCGGACCTCATGCCGAGCGACATCACCGGTACGGAGATCATCGAGGAGGACCTGACGACGGGCCGGCGCGCGTTCCGTTTCGTGCACGGCCCGATCTTCGCCAACATGCTTCTGGCGGACGAGATCAACCGGACGCCGCCCAAGACGCAGGCGGCGTTGCTCCAGGCCATGCAGGAGCACCGGGTGACGGCGGGTGGCACGACGTACGCGCTTCCCGATCCCTTCTTCGTCCTCGCGACGCAGAACCCGATCGAGCAGGAAGGCACCTATCCCCTGCCCGAGGCGCAGCTGGACCGATTCATGCTCGAGCTGCGCGTCGGATATCCGAGCCGGACGGAGGAGGAGGCGATCGTCGAGCAGACGACGGGTGCTCGGCGCGAGCCCGTGGAACCGGCGCTCGACGCGGAAACGGTTCTCGCGATGCAGTCCCTGGTGCGGCGGATTCCGGTGTCGAAGGGACTCATCCGTGCCGCGGTCACGCTCGCGCGCATGACGCGCCCCACCGAATCGGATGCGCCGACGGTGGTGAAGGAGTACGTCGACTGGGGCGCGGGCCCACGCGCCTCCCAGTACCTGGTGCTCGCGGCCAAGGCGCGGGCGGCGATGGCGGGGCGTCCGATGGCCGACCTGGAGGATGTGCGAACGGTTGCACCCGCCGTGATGCGGCACCGGATCGTGACGAACTTCGCGGCGGAGGCGGCGAACAGGAACAGTCAGGACATCGTCACCGAGCTGCTCGCGGCGAAGGAGTGGCTCCGCGCGTAGAGGCCGCGCAGCCACTCCACAGAGGGCGTTACGCGAGGCCGGCTACCGGATCCGCCAGAGAATCGCGCGGAACCGGTTCGAGATCTTCATGGTCCCTGCCGCAATGATCGCGCTTCCTGCCCCGTCACTCAGCGCACTGACGAACCCGTCACTGCCGCCTCGCGGCAGCTTGAGCTGCTGCAGCGCACCATTCGACCAATAGTAGGGAGTCCCCGTGCGTCTCGACGCCTGCGTACCGGCCACGGCCCCCGCCCGGTTGACCCCGCCCGCGCTTCCCGTAGTGACGACGAGCGGCGCATCGACGGCCAGCGATGTCGCATCGATGGCCCACCGTGCCGAACGCGTCGTTCCGGACGCAGCGTATGTGCTGCCGCTCACGTAGAAAGTGCCGCCCACCACCTCGCTGATCGCCGACCCGTAGGTAGACACGTCGCCCTGAGCTGGCGGCAACATGACCATTCGCCCGTCAGGGGCACGTACCCAGGTGTCCCAGACATCACCCACAGCACCGTCCCGCCAGTAGTTCGCGACGACATGCCCGGTTTCATTGATGCCTACCCCGGTACCATCCACGTTGTCGGGCGCGGGTGATGCCACGAGAGTAACGGTGCCAGTGGCCGACCAGAGTGCAACATTACCCCCATGCGACCCGGTCGCGGTTCCGGAGGAGTTCACGTCATTCGGGCGACCATCGAGCTCCTCACGGCTGATCGGATTCGTCAACCGCCAGCGCACTCCGACACCCGTGGGCCCGCCATCGAATCCAACCACATATGGCGTCGGACCTTCGCTGATTCCGTAGGCCGCACCTTCGAGGCCAGGAGTCGACAGCAGCGTGGGCCCGGAGGTCGTCACTACGTAGGCTTTCATCCACTGATCGGTGCTCGCCGCACTCTGGCCGACGACGATTCCGTCAGAATTGACATCGTTCGCATACGCGTCGTCGTCTCCCGGAAGCATCGGGACCTCGACGGCCACGATGCCCCGGGATGCGCCCCGGGCCGCCTCAAGGGAGCTCTCCGCCGTCGGGGGTTCCTGACTGCAGGCGGTCAGAAGCCAGGCAAGGACCAGCGCGGACATCCGCAGACGCGGTGCGGTGTGCATCGGCAGCATCGAAACTCCTCCGAATTTGGCTGTCTCAATTCAACGGACACCTCGCGCGCAGTGTGCAGAAACAAAGAGGCCGCCTCGTCGAGGCGGCCTCTTCCTGCTTTTCGCACAGGTCTACGGAAGCGTCCACACCACCGCGTGCGTCTCGATCCCGCGCCCGGGGGTGTCCACGTCCGCACGCCCTACGACGACCTTCCCGCTGACCGCCAGCGCGAAGGAATGGCCGCCGACCACGATCGTGCCGAGGTCCAGCAGCGTGCCGTCCGGCTGCCACACGACGGCATGCGACGCCTTGTCGACGCCCTGATTGCTCGAGCCGACGATCCGGCCGCCGTCGATGTCCATCGCCCAGGTGGCGTCGCCGCCAAGCGTACTGAGCTGGCGGACGTCCGTGCCGCCCGGCCAGTGGTACGCGTCCTGTGAAAAGTCGTAGTACGACGATCCGCGCTTTCGCACCAGCGTGGAACGCTGCTCCCATCCGACGATGCTCCCGTCGCTCCCGATCGCGGACGGAGTGACGGAAGGCGACAGCTTGGGCAGGACCGTCATCGACCATGATCCGTCGGTGCCACGACTCCACCGCACCGGCTGTGGCACGCCTCCCACCGGGCTCGTACCCACCACGACGAGCCCATCGGGGCTGATGTCCTGCGGGTCGCTGCCGGGGCCCTCGCTCGGCAGGACTTCGGCGCAGATCGCACCCGGTGCCCAGTAGAGCGCGTGAATGCCCTCGTTGACCTCGGTCCCGATGATGGCCCCCGTTTCGCTGATGCCGTACGCGTGACCCTGCACCGTGGTCTCGGTCGGGCCGCAGCGCGTGTGCAACTCCGTCATGACACCGTTCGCCGACAGCAGGAACGGGCGCGCCGTCGCCGCATCCGGGCCGCTCTGCCGGAGGCCGACGATGCTTCCGGCATCATTGATTTCATACGCGATCGTGCGGAACGCCGGCTGCAGGAGCGGATGGATGTCCTCGGTCGTCACCGACCCGCTGGCCGTGATCGTCCATCGCATGGCGCGCGCTTCATTCACGTACGAGCCAAGTCCCGCATTGCCGACGATCACGCCGTTGCTGTTGACATCGACGGCCTGCGTGCCGCCCAACGTGGGGTGTCCGCCGAGATCGAGCACCGGATAGGGGGCCGTCGAGCCGCCACCCTTCGCGAATGCTGGCGATTCCGATTCCGGCGCCGTCGCGATCGGCTCCCCGCACGCCACGAGACCGGCGAGCGTGAACAGAGCGAGAACGCGCATCTCCGCGGACAGTTGCATGAGACCTCCGATTACCTGGGTTTCCACAGCATGGCGCGACCGCCGGAGACGCCGACGACCCACTCGTTGTCATTCACATCCAGCGCCTGGCCGGAAGCGTCCTGCGTCCGCACACTTCCCAGGCGGCGCAATCCGGAGCCGCCGGCCCAGCGGAATGGCGTCGAGCCTCCGTCTCGGCCGACGATGACGCCGTAGCCCGAAATCCCGATGCCTACGCTGGATGGCCCTTCGATGACGCCCAGATCAGTCCGCTGGCCGTTGCGCCACAGGTAGGCGTGATGGACGTTCGGCGCGACCTCGAACCAGCCGGTGATGTCGCCCGCGTCGTTGATCGCGAGAGCCTCGGCACCATCCGGAGCGCCGCCGAGGAACGAGAAGCCGCTCGCCGCGTCCCAGCGGAAGCTGCCCTGTCGCTGGGCGCTCCAGGCGGACCCGACGACCGTCCCCGCATTGTTGATGTCATACGGACTGCCGGGATACCCGGCTGGCAGAATTGCGCGAAACGTCCCGTTGTCCCACATGAACGCAGTTCCGGATGCCGTCCCCACGACCTGGCCGAGATCATTCATGGCCTCGGCCTGGAATGTCGAATAACCGGCCGGAGGATCGATCCACTGGACGCCGCTCGACGGGCGCCAGATCCACGACCGCGGATAGGCGTGACCGAGGATCCACCCCTGCGCATTGATGTCCCGCACGTACCCCCCGACCGGGAGCGTGGTCTTCACGCCATTCTCCCAGCGGAACGCTTTCTGCGTTCCGTCGGGGTAGCGATCGTAACCCGCGATCTGGTTCAGGTTGTTGATGGCGACGGCCTCGGACGAACCGCGCCGGGGTGCGCCCAGGTCCGTCCCCACGAACGCGACCTCGAACATCTCGGTCCCGATCCCCTTCTTCCCGCCCGTGGTCGTCGCGATCACGTCGTAGAGTCCGATCTGGGCGGACCCGGCGATCGTGATGTTCGCGACGAGCTCCTGCGAGCTCACGAACGTCGTCCGGTTCGTCACGACCTCGGGCCCCGTCACGCCGCCAAGCGCAAAGCCGACCTTGGTGCCCGCATCGAACCCAGATCCGAGCACGCGGACGTCGAGCGTGGTTCCCGGCGGCGCACCCGTCGGCGCCGTCGAGGAGACCGTCGGGCCTGAAGTCGGACGCGCCCGCGCGCCGGCGACGGCGCCGGGGTCGGTCGGAAGCGGGTCGCTGCAGCCGGCAAGAAGGACGGCGCAGGCCAGCAGGGGAAGTGTGAGGAAACGCATGATTGCCTCGGAAAACCGGGTGACGTTGGCTATTGCACGGACACCGCGATGGATCTGTGCGCAGGGGTGGCATACCCGTCGCCGCTCAGCTGGTAGGCGGCCCAGAATCGAGGGTCGCTCCAGTGTTCACTGCCAAGGAGATCGCGCTGCGCCGCGGCGAGCGCCTCGGCCGGCGTGGTCCGGGCCAGGTGCGAGTAGAAACGCTCCGCGAAATGCGCCGCCGCGCGATCCTCGATGCGCCAGGCCGTGGCGATGACGTTCCGAATACCCGCATGCTGCATCGCCTGGGCGAGCCCCGAGTACTCGTCGCCGCCTTCGTAGGGGCTGAGCGGCGCAACCCGGGCGGTCTCGCATCCGGACAGGAAAACCAGATCGCTTGCGAGCCGCAGCGAGAACAGCTCGTGAACCTCCAGCCGCCCATCATCCCGGCTGTCCTCCGACGCCGGATGCAGCTCGATTCTCGAGAACATCGGATTTCGCTCGTTCAGGAGGCCATGCGCGGCTACGTGGACCAGCCCACCGGTGGCCAGCGCGCTGCGCAGCCGCGATTCGGTCGCGGCAGGCCCGATGAGCGGGGAAGCATCGAAGGCGCGTGCGACGACCGCCGCCTCCGCTGCCGTCCCCGGAAGCGTGCCGGGTGCAGGGGCCAGCACCGCGACGCCGGATGCGGCCGCGCTTCGGCCACGGGACCGGAGGGCAACGAGCGCCGCGGCGGACGGGGCCTGCATCAGCGCATGATCCTGGGCCAACCACCGGCCGCGCGCAGCGTCGTAGAGCGCACCGAACGGAACGCGAGCGAGCGTCCCCGATGTGACGGTGATGAGCCGGCTCCCGGACGGCACGACGCCCGCGTCGATGGCCGGCTGGATCAGCCAGCCGTGGAGCGCGCCGAGCGCGGCGCGCGGCGATGGAGCATCGCGCCCCGCCTCGGCGGCCAGCAGCTGGTGCGCGTGGCGCGTGCGCCGGACGATCTCATCCACCGCCACCGGCTGCTCGATGTGACGGAACGCGCCCCGGCTCACGGCAAAGAGATGAATCCGATCGGGCGCCAGCAGGTATTCCAGCAGTACCTCGTTCGGCTCGAGCGCCGCCTGGATCGCCGCGAGCGGGGCGCGGGCCCCGATCACCACGCCGCGAAGGTGGTCGGCGCGCGCGGCGATCGCCTCGTAGCCGCTTCGCGCCTCGGTGAGTCGTCGATCGATCTGCCCAAGCGCGGCCGAATCCCGCTCGGCGAGCGGGACAGCCTCGAGGTCCGCGCGCCGGGCGACGAGCTCGCCAATGCGCCGCAACAGCTCCTCGCCCTGCCCGAGTGCGTCGCCCGGCGCGAGGGCGGCGATCGCGCCCGATTCGAGCCGCTCGAGCAGAGTGCGGCCCCGCGCCGCATCGGCGGTTTCGAAGGCCTCGGCCGCCTTGCCGCGGCGGACCAGCGCGCCGACCAGGTCGGCGCGGGCCACCGCATGCACCGCCGCCAGCCGCGCGCGCAGCTCGATCGATCCGACACCGGCCCGGAGGCGCTCTCCCGCTGCCACAGCGCGCCGGCCGTCGGCGATCGCCGAGTCGAGCGCATTCGTCCGGCCGTGCGCGCGGGCCCGGAGCGCGAAGCCCTCGGCCAGGCCGGCGAATCCAGCCACCTCCCACGCGGCGGGCCCCGGCGCGAGCGCGCGGAACACGCCGGCCGGATCGACGTCGCGGTCCGCCATGCGTGCTTCGGCAAGCGCCACGTGCACCGATGCGGCCCGCGCGTCGATCTCGCCGGCCAGCCGCCGGGCTTCGTCGAGGTGGCGCATCGCATCCATTCGCCGATCCCTGAGGTGCGAGAGCTCCGCCAGGAAGAGCCGGTCATGCAGCTCTTCGTAGCGGGCCCCGGCGGACCGGTGGACGCTCAGGCCTTCCAGCGCGAGCGATTCCGCGGCGGCATACCGGCCCAGGTCGCGCTGGAGCTGCGCGCGATTCCGCGCATTCGTGCCACGCTCGACGCCGAGATCGAGCTCGACATTGAGTCGCTGAGCCTCCTCGAGCAGCGCCAGCGCGCGGCGCATGTCCCCCGCGCTTCGATGCAGCGACGCCAGCACTTCGAGATTGCTCGCCTCCTCCTGCCGCAGGCCCAGCTCGCTCGACAGCGCAAGCGCTGTATCGAGCACGGCGAAGGCGCTGCCAAGATCGCCGGCGGCCGCGAAGGCGGTGGCGAGCTGTCCGAGGTTGTTCTGTTCGCCGGTGCGGTACTCGATCGACCGGTACAGGCCGCGCGCCGCCTCGAGCGCCACGAGCGCTGCACCGGGATTGCCGAGCCTCACGTCGAGCATGCCGAGGTTGTTGAGTGCGTTGGCGTGCATGCGGGTGTCGCCGAGTGACCGGCCGGCGTCGCGCATCGCCTCGAAGCCGCGGCGCGCGCCGTCGAAGTCGCCCAGGTCGAACCGCACGAGGCCAAGATTGCCGAGCGCCCGCGCGACGCCCTGCGTATCGGCCATGCGCCGCGCGGCGGTGAGCGAGCTGTCGTAGAGTGCCTCGGCTTCGACCAGCCGCCCCTGCTGGCCGGCGATCAGGCCGAGCGCGTTGTAGACGCGGGCTACCTGCGAGTCGAGGCGGTGACGCAACTGCAGCTCGAGTGCCCTGTGCAGCTCATCCCTCGCTTCCGCGTACTCGGCAGTGCGGTAGGCAGCGAGGCCGAGTCCGGTGAGCGAGCGGGCTTCGATGTCCGGGCGGCGGAGCGTGCGACCTTCCGTGAGCACGCCGCGCCAGAGAGCGCGCGCGCTGTCGAAGTTTCCGTCGAGATGCAGCGACTCCGCGGCGAAGATGCGGCCGGTCAGCTCGGGCGAGGGAGTGGACGGAGCCCGGCAGGCAGGAAGCCCCAGACAGGCAAGCAGGAGGGGCGCGCATCGAGATGACGATGCGCGCGACATCAGCGAACGCCGAACGAGATGGGGCCGCTGCTCGCGCTGTCTCCCGACGGCCCGAGCGCATCGACGTACCACGTGTACGCGACCTCGGGGACGAGGCGGAGATCCGCGCCGGGCGTCACCACCGTGTCGGACGACTCCGCGCGCCAGAGTTCCGCGCCGGCGGAATCGAGCACGAGGACGCGATAGAGGTAGTCCGGGCCAGCGCCGGCCCACGCGAATCGGAGCTCGTCGCGGGCGACGCGCGCACCGGCGGAAGGCGCGACCGTACTCACCACCCCGCCCGATTCCGGGCCGCGAAAGACCGGACCGGCGGAGGTCGGGTCGGCCCGCGGTGACCGCAGTCCGATGGCAACGACGGCAAGCACGGCCGCAGCAGCCGCCATCCGCGTCGCGACACGCTTCGGCCGCTCGCGCCGCGCCCCCGTGCGGTGCGCCGCGGTCAATTCAGCGCGGCAGGAGGGGCACCCGGCGAGGTGTGCCTCGATGGCCGCCGCCTCAGGCGCGCCGACGCGGCGGCTCAGGAAGGCCGCCAGCGCTTCGCTCGAGAGGTGCGATGTCTCCTGGCTCATGCGACTCCGTCGGTGATTCGGGTACGCCGTTCATCCGTTCCTGTCTCACGGACGCACGGCGCATCTGTGCGCGCCTTACCCCGGCGACACGACTCCGCGCGCCGCGAGCGCACTGCGCAGCGTGGCGAGCGCCTGGTTCAATCGGCGATAGGCGTGGAACCGGGTCGGATATCCGAGGATGCCCGCGATCTCGGCGAGCGGCACGTCGTCAGTGAACCGAAGCTCGATGAGAAGGCGGTCCCTCGCGGGGAGCGTCGCGAGGGCCGCGTCGAGCGCACTTCGGGTTTCGCGCGCGGCGAGCGCCTCGTCGGCGGGGAGGTCCCCCCGATCCTCGAGCGGAACGAGGTCGGCAGGGACGCCCACGAGGTCGGCGAGCTGGCGGCGCGTGGCGTGCTCGTTGCGGGCGTGATCGTCCGTGCTCCGGAGGCGACCGTACCTGGCGCGGCGGTGATCGAGGCAGATCCGCTGGGCCACGACCACGAGCCAGGTGCTGAACTCGCTGCGCCCGTCATCGGCGAACGCGCGGAGTCGGCGGTAATCATCCCGGCTCAGGTGCTCGATGAGGGCAACATACCGGTCCATCACCGCGTCGTGATCGCCTCCGAACGAGCGCGCCACGAACAGGAGCAGCCGGCTGTGGGCGGCGAGAAAGGCCGCCCACGCCTCCTCCTGGCTCGCGCCGCCGCCGGACGCGAGCAGGCTCGACAGACTCGCCGGGATCGTCGAAGTCATCAGTCCGAAGGATTGGGTCCTGCACGTCGGGAAGGATTCGTGCATAACGTACGATCCGGTACCGCGACCAGCAATAGCCCGGGCAGCGCCGCACAAGGCAGAGCGCCCCGCCGGACAATTCCCGGCGGGGCGCTCCGCGACGCTTCGAGTCGCTGCTAGAAGATCCCCGGCATTTCCCCCACGATCCACATCATCGGTGTCGCGAAGAAGATCGGGACGAACACGGTGAGCTCGAGCGCGAAGACCGAGCCGAAGAGTGCCGCCTGTTCGTCCTGCGTCAGCACCCGGCCGTTGGCGCCGGTGAGCGTCTCGCCATCGCCGTCGTAGGTGGCGTACACATCGCCGTTCACGCGGATCACGAGGTGCGTCTCGGGCTGAAACTCGCCCGCCAGCTCGATACGCCCGTTCGGCGACTCGATCAGCTGCTCGAGCTCCGCCGCATACGTGCCTGCGACGTCGTTGCTGGTGCCGGCGAGCGAGACGTCGAAGACGACCTCGTGCCCCGGAAACTCGAGCCGCGAATCGAGCACATAGGTTACCTCGTCGCCGCTCGTGCTCACGTCCGCGCTGAAGTCGAGGTCCACGCGGTGCGCCCCGGTTCCGATGAACCCGGCAATCGCAAGCGTGCCGTCGGTTCCGTCGCCGGTCGCCGTGGCCGAGTAATCGGCCTTCGTCTGGCCGCCCGAGACCGCGACGAGCCGAGCGCCGAGGGCAGTCCCGCTCGAGAGATCGGTGAGATCCACGTATCCGGTCTCGACGAGCGGCGTCACGACGTCGCCGAAGGCGTCGACGGCATACAGGACGAACCTGACGCCGTTCGCCGGGGCCCCGGTTCGGTCGGAAGCGACCCAGTCACCCGTGCCCTCGTCGTACACGAAGGTCTTGCCGGCCACTTCCGGCGGGATCGACGCGAGGGACGCATCGATGGCGTTCGCTCCGCCCTTCGCAAAGAAGACGCTGATCGCCGATCCGGCGGATGCGCGCCCGCCGCGGGTGAGTGCGATGTCCCGGAGCGTCGCCGCGCTCAGCACAGCGCTCCCGGCCCCGAACTCGTTCGTGATTCCGGTGAACGCCGCGCTCAGGCTGGCGAACGTCGGGTCGGCGTCGAGTTGCTCGACGACCTCGAGGTCCGCCTGCATCGCCGCGGCGTCGAACTCGCTCGGCCCGGAGTCACCACAGGCAGCGGTGAATGCCAGGAGGGGGGCGGCAAGGGCAACGCGGATCTTGCAGATGTCCATGGACTGTCTCCGAGGAGGTGGCCGGCGGCACCCCGCCGTATCCCGCCGGGGGCGCGCATCTCGTTCGCTCACATGAGGTTGATCCTGCGAATGGATTCGTGCAAAGCCCTGCACGAGACCCGGTGAGGGCCGTACAGGGCAATGGGCATGCCGATTCGGACCCCCCGGATCAGGGTGCGATGAGTCCCTCGACCGGGCGCACGAGCCGATCGAAGACCTCGAGACCTGCATCTCGCGTCCCGATCATGCGGTCGAGCAGCTGGAGCGCGCTCCCGGGAAGCGGATTCGTGCTCGCGCCGGCAACTTCGTATTCGCTCCCGGAGAGCCGGACCGCCGCGTAGCGCTCGCCGTTCACCTCGACCGCGAGCGTTCCGGTTCCACCGAGCTCGTACGCGCCGGCCACACCCACTTCGCCGTTCGGACCGCGGAGCGTGAGGCCGAGCTGCAGTTCCGGCGCGAGCCCCGCGCGCACGAGAAGCGCGCTGGCGCAATCGAGCTCGACCCGTCGGCCGGCCAGGTCGAGCGCCTGGCGAAGCCGCATCTGTCCCGACGATGGGCCGGTGAGCTCGATCGTGTTCTCGAAGCTGAATTCGGCGCGGGAGATGCCCTGAACTGCGAATCCGGCGACCTGAACCCGGCGCTCAGCGTCGGCGCCACTCGCGGCCACGCGATACTCCAGGCGGACGCCCGTGAGATCGACGATCCGGATCTGCACGGCGGCTGGTCCCTCACCCACCACATCGATGTATCCGACCTGGATAACCGGAAGCGCGGGGGCCCCGACCCCATCCATCGCGTAGAGCTGAAACCGGACACCGTTCGCGGGCGCGCCGGACAACTCGGACATCACGTACGCGCCGGTGCCAGGGTCGAACTCGAAGGTCCGCCCTGCCACCCCCGAGGGAAGCTCGCCGGCGGACAGGGTGGGTATTGCGCCCGCGCCCGCGAGCATGCGTGAGAATCGGCGGAAGGAGCCGGATCCGGATGTGGTCGCCACGTCGACGTCCTCGCCACCGGTCTGGCGGTCGATCTCGGCCGCGGCGAAGTCGAGACTCGCCAGGAGCGGGGTTGCGAACACCTCGCGCACTGCCGCAGCGTCCGCGGCGGCGCCATCGGCATCGAAAGGCGCGGGCGCGCTCTGCTCGCAGGCAGCGACTCCCACGGCGAGCAGGAGTCCCGCGGCTCTCGGAAGCGTCGTGCAGAATCCCATGACTCGACCTGGCTCGGAGCGCGGCCACCCGACCGGGATTTCCGGAAGGGGGGCTGCAACTCGTGACCCGACATCGTGTTGACGAGTGGGCCCGGGCGGAGCGCCCAGGGGTACCCCCGGTGGGGGCAACAGGTGTGCCGCGGTCGGTCAGGGAGCAAGAAAAATCGCCCGGCCTCAGAACGAGACCGGGCGATGATCCAGTGGATCCAGGCGTTACTGCTTCTCCCAGACCATGACGAGATCGGCGGCTTCGTCGGGCGTCTCGGGGTCGTCGTCGAAGTCGAACGTCACGCTCTCGTCCCGGATGGTGATCGTATCGCCGCTCCGGGAGATATCGAGATTGCCGGACTCGTTCGAGTCGACGACGTTGCCGCTGTCATCGATCGAGAACGTGCCCGTCGTGGTGCTCGTGATCGGCCCGGGGGCGCTCAGCGTCAGCGTGTAGTTCCCATTGCCGTTGATGGTGATCGTGCCCGAAGTGCCTTCGTCGATGACGTCGAAGGTCTCGTCGGGGTCGTTGTCGGCCGTGTACTCGAGCTGGGTGATGACCCAGGTCCCGACGAGGTCATCGATCGTCCACTCACCGGGGCCGACCTCGTCGTCGCCGCACGCCGCGGCACCGAGTCCGAGGGCGAGCAGGAGACTGGCGAGCTTCAGGTTGCGCATTCCGGGCATTGCAACTCCTTGAGCGTGGGATTGAGCTGCCATCGAATGGCCGCCGGGGAATCCGGGGCAGCGTCCGCGATGGAGAATGCCGCAGTGTACGGGATCGCGGCCCGCTCGTCCGTGCGCCGCGTCACCGTCGCGCAAGTCTTTCTTCGACGGTAGGTTGACGGTTCGTTGACCATCCCGTCCCAGATTGCGGCATCCCTGACGCAGAGCCGGTATGGAACCTCGCTTCCAGCTGCGGTGCCTCGGCGAGCCCGTCCTCAGCGGTCCGGACGGCCAACCCATCCGTTTCAAGGTGCGCAAGCATCTCGCGCTCCTGGTCTACCTCGCGGTGGAATCGAAGGCCCGGCACCGGCGCGACCATCTTGCCGAACTGCTCTGGGCGAATCTCCCCGAGGCAGAAGGACGCCATTCGCTCGCCACCGCGCTCTCGATGTTGCGCGCCCGATTCGGGCGGGACGTCGTCGAGGCGGGGCGGGACGACCTGCGCTGGGCGTACACTCGCCTCGACCTGGACCTCGACCGGCTCGCGCGCGGGAGCGTCCTGGGAGACGAAATGCTGCCGGCGCTGGACGTCGCGGGGTTCCTCGACGGCTTCGAGGTGCCGGCGGCGGCGGAATTCATGCTCTGGCGGGAGCGGCAGCGGGCGCGCTGGCTCCCGCTCGTTCGCGATGCACTCATCGTCCTCATCGACCGCGCGCGTCGCACCGGTGATTCGCGCCAGATCGAGCACCTCGCCGACCGGATGCTCGCCCTCGACGACCTGAGCGAGGAAGCGATCCGCGCGAAGATGGAGGCCCGCGCCTTTGCCGGCGACCGCCTCACCGCGCTCAAGATCTTCGAGGCCTGGCGGGAGCGGCTGGAAGAGGAGCTGGGCGCCGCGCCGTCGCCGCTC
>JAICNA010000206.1 GCA_025928955.1 Gemmatimonadales bacterium
AATGTCGCCTTCGGCTCCTACGCCAAGCGCATCGGACTTGAGGCAGGATACGAGGTCGTCTCCGTGCTGGAGGAGCACTGGCCGGCCCTCACCGGGCTGGTGATCCAGGCCGAGCCCAAGCGGCACTACCCGGACGGTGGGGCGGTGGCCCACCTCGTCGGGTACGTGTCGGAGGTGACCGAAACCGATCTCGAGCGCAACCGCTTTCCGGGAGCCGCGCTCGGCTCGATCGTCGGCAAGGCGGGGCTCGAGCGCCAGTACGACAGCGTCCTGCGGGGGCGGGCCGGGGTGCGGTACGCCGAGGTGAACGCCCGCGGGCGTCTCGTTCGCGAGGACGTCGGCACGGCGTCGCTCCCGCCCACGACCGGCAACCCGTTGCGAACAACGCTCGACCTCGATCTGCAGCGCTACATCGACAGCATCTGGCCCGCCGGCGTCCGCGGCGCGATGATCGCCATCACGCCGAAGGGAGAAATTCGCGCGCTCTATTCTGCGCCGAGCTACGATCCCAACCTCTTCGTCGGTGGCATCTCCACCGCGGACTGGCGCGTGCTCAACGATGACCCGGCGATTCCGCTCCTCAACCGGGCGATCTACGGGCGGTATCCGCCCGCCTCGCCGTTCAAGCTCGCGACGGCGGCGATGGGGCTGAAGCGCGGGAGCATCGAGCTCCGCACCCGCATGCCGGTGCCGTGTACCGGCGGGTACCGGCTCGGCAACCGCATCTTTCGCTGCTGGAAGAAGGAAGGTCACGGCTCGCTCGATCTCGTCGGCGCCGTGGCCCAGAGCTGCGACGTCTACTTCTATCAGCTCGGCCAGCGGCTGGGACTCGAGAACATCCTGCACGACGGCGCCGAAATGGGCTTCGCCGGCCGGAGCGGCATCGACCTTCCGAGCGAGCAGGCGTCCATCTATCCCTCGAGCTACGCGTACTTCGACAGTCTCTACGGGCCGCGGAACTGGAGCGCTCCGGCGACGATCCTGAACTTCTCGATCGGCCAGGGCGAGAATACCCAGACGCTTATCAACATGGTGCAGTTCTACCAGGCGCTGGCGGGCGACGGCACCGAAGTTCAGCCCTACATCGTCCGGCCGACCGGCCGGGAGTCGCACAGCCTCGGGCTCTCCGAGGAGCAGCTCAAGGTGCTGCGGCGATCGCTCATCGCGGTGCTGGAGCAGGGCACGGGCGGCCGCTCGCGACGGGCGGGGCTCACCATTGCGGGCAAGACGGGAACCGCGCAGCAGTCGGCGGGAAAGGACCATGGCTGGTTCCTCGGCTTTGCGCCCGCCGAAGAGCCGGTGCTGGTGGTCGGTGCGATCATGGAGGAGGCGGAGCACGGTTCGGACGTGGGGCCGTACGTCGCCGACGCGCTTGCCCGGTACATCCTCGGGCCCGATTCGACGCGCCCGGCCCCGGTGCGCCGCGAGGCGGTGGCCGCTGCGCTGGTGCGGGACAGCGCGCCGCGCCCGGAGGCGATTCCCGACTCCGCCGCCCCGATGCCGGAGGCGGCGCCGGCCGACACGTCCAGGTGAGGCTCGCCGGGTTCGACCGGCAGCTCGCGGCGGTCGCCTTCGCGCTCATGCTCTACGGCCTGGTCGTGATGTATTCGGCGGGCCAGACGGATGTCGCGACGAGCGCCGCGGGCATCTGGCACCGGCAGTTCGTCTGGTTCGGCGTCGGGCTCGTCGTCGGCTTCATCGCCTTCAAGACCTCGTTCCGCCTCCTCGAGTGGGTCGCGCCGGTCATTTACGCGATAGGCATCCTGCTGCTCATCGCGGTGCTCATCATCGGCACCGGCGCGGGAACGGCGGCCGGCACCAAGAGCTGGCTCGCGATCGGCGGCCACCGCATCGGCCAGCCGGCGGAATTCGCGAAGCTCGCGACCGTCATCATGCTCGCCCGCTACCTCTCGTCGCTCAAGGAGCCGCCGCGCTCGCTCCGCGACCTCTGGGTGCCGTGCGCCCTCATCGGGCTTCCATTTCTCCTGGTCATGCGGCAGCCCGACCTCGGCAGCGCCATCGTGTTCATCGGGATCTTCTTCGCGATGCTCTTCTGGGCGGGCGTGCGGCCGCGCATGCTCTTCATGATCGCGTCGCCGGGGATCAGCCTCCTCATGGCCTTCAGCAACTGGTCGTGGGGCGTCTGGATCGTGCTCGTCGTCACGCTCATGGTCGTCTGGCGACCGTACGTGTGGGAATCGGTCGCCGTGGTCGGCATGAACATCGTGACCGGCGTGGCCGCGCTCGTGCTCTGGAACAAGCTCGCCGACTACCAGAAGAACCGGCTCCTGTCCTTCCTCAATCCGGAGGCCGATCCGCGCGGGGCGGGGTACCAGGCGCTGCAGTCGAAGACGGCGATCGGCTCGGGAGGCTGGTTCGGCTCGGGCCTCACGGAAGGGCCGCAGAAGCGACTCGCGTTCCTCCCCGAACAGCACACCGACTTCGTCTTCTCCGTGGTCGGCGAGGAGCTCGGCTTCGTCGGCGTCGTCGTGGCCCTCGGGCTGTTCATGACCCTGCTGTTCATCTTCGTGCGGATCGCCCGGCGCGCGACCGACCCGTTCAGCAGCCTCGTGGTCTTCGGCATCGTGGGACTCTGGTTCTCGCACATCTTCGAGAACGTCGGCATGACGATCAACATCATGCCCATCACGGGGATCCCGCTCCCCTTCTTCTCCTACGGCGGCTCCTTCTTCCTCATCTGCTGTGTCTGTCTCGGCCTCGCGCTCCGGGTCGCGTGGGACTCGAGGATCGCCGGCTATGCCGATATCTGACAAGGGGTTACATTTCAGGCCCTAGCGCACGGCGACTGCACCCATGACATTACCCGTTTCCCCGCCGGGCCCGACTCGATACCGGGGAGCTCACCCATGCCCACGGCTGTAATGGCTTGGTTCAAGAAGGAAAAGAAACCGCGTCCTTCGCAGCGCGAGCGGCTCGAAATTCCGCCCGACGCCTGGGAGAAGTGCGACCGGTGCGGTCACGTCGATATTCGCGAGAAGTTCGAGAAGGCGCTCAATGTCTGTCCCGAGTGCGGGAAGCATCGCCGCTTCACGGCCGAGGAATACATCGAGCTGCTGACGGACGAGGGATCGTGGCGCGAGCTGTGGGCCAACCTTCGCTCGGTCGATCCCCTGGGGTTCGAGCATTATCCGGACCGGCTCCAGCGGGCACAGAAGAAGGCGGGGGATTCCGACGCGCTCTATTCCGGACATGCGCGGCTCGACGGGCTTCCCTTTCATCTCGGCGTGATGAACTTCGCCTTCATGGGCGGGTCCATGGGCTCGGTGGTCGGGGAGAAGGTCGCGCGGCTCGCGCGCCGCTCCACCGAGAAGCGCATCCCCTTCGTGCTGGTCTGTGCCTCCGGCGGTGCGCGCATGCAGGAGGGCGTCCTTTCCCTCATGCAGATGGCGAAGGCATCGGCGGCCATCGCGGGGATGTACCGCGAAGCCGTTCCGTTCATCACCGTGCTTACCGACCCGACGACCGGAGGCGTCTCGGCCTCGTTCGCGATGCAGGGGGATGTCATCCTCGCCGAGCCGGGAGCATTGATCGGCTTCGCGGGGCAGCGCGTGATAAAGCAGACGATCGGGCAGGACCTGCCCGAGGGATTCCAGACGGCCGAATTCCTGCTCGAGCACGGCCAGGTGGATGACGTCGTGCCGCGCGGGTCGCTGCGAGAGACCGCTGCGCGGCTCCTCCGGCACATGCAGCGCCAGCGGCCGTATACGGAGCATGCGGAGGCGGTCGGATAGGTTCGTGAACGGCGCGGATGCACGCGCCGCACGGGATCGGGCCGGGGGGCCGGGCAAGGAGCGCACATGGGTGGTGGGGACGTGACGGTGATGATCCGCTACATCGCGCAGGCCGGGAAGGCCGAGACGGCACGGCGCGAGCTCGAGGCGCTCGTGAAGACCGTCGTGGCCGAAGAGGCGGCGTGGCGCGGCATCTGGATTCACCAGAACACCTCGGCGCCCGAGCAACTGCTCCTCATCGAGCGGTGGACCGATGAGGCCGCGTATACCGGACCTCACATGCAGACCCCGCATATCCAGGACTTCATGCGGCGCGCGCGCGACTTCATCGCCGGACCGCCCGAGATCACCTTCTGGCGCGGGGTGGCGGCGGCGGAGCGGTAAGGGGCGCCGCGAGTACGCGCTGCCGGGGGGGGGCGGCGGCGCGGCCCCCGGGCGGCTCGAA
>JAICNA010000126.1 GCA_025928955.1 Gemmatimonadales bacterium
CTTGATGGAGAGCGGGCCGAGGCCGCTTCAGCGGCCATTGCCGAGCCGCGGCTTCAGCCGTGGAAGCCGCGGAAGCGACGCGGGGTCGAAATCCCGGGGAGACTTCGCGAGAGCCGCTCGCGCACGGGCCGAGGCCGCTTCAGCGGCCATTGCCGAGCCGCGGCTTCAGCCGCGGGAAATGGCGCGCCGCGTCCGTCAATGACCAAGTCGCCGTCAGGCGACCCGCAACGTTCCGGTACGAGATGCGCTCTGAGGGTTCGCGCGCCACGCGAATCGTGCGAATCGTTGCTCATGCGCCACCGCCTCTACCTCCACGTCGCGTGGACCACGCGCGAACGCGAACCGACGATCACGGCGCCGTTCGTGGCGTTTCTGGAACGTTTCCTTCCAACCGTTGCTCGCCAGGAGCGCGCGACGCTCCTCGCGTTCGGCGCCGTGCGAACGCATCTGCACGTCGTCGTGCGCATCGACCCGGCGACGTGCCTGCCGCGGCTGATTCAGCGGTGGAAGGGAGGGAGCTCGGTCATAGGATCGCGCGAGCAGCTCGGCGGCGGGCGGCGCGTCCGCTGGGCGAAAGGGTACAACGTCGAGAGCATCAGCCCCCGCGCACTCGCTGCCGTCGTGGACTACGTCAATCGCCAGGCCGAAAGACATCCCGATGAGGTGATCGCGGGGCAGCATCTGTGTGTGGTCGAAACGTCGCCTGCGGCGACCTGAAGAGAAGTCCTGGAGCCTCGCCCCTCTCGCGCTTCCACGGCTAAAGCCGCGGCTCGGCAATGGCCGCTGAAGCGGCCTCGTGCCGCTCCACCGCTGCCATCGCCAAGCCTCCCCGAGAGGCGGAACTCACGTCGCTTCAGCGACAGCGAGCCGAGCCGCGGCTTCAGCCGCGAACGAGCCGACACCCGCGAACGAGCGGACGCTTCACCACGAACGAGCCAACGCCTCCGCGCGCCCCCCCAGGTATTCTTCCCCCCATGCGCCAGCTCGCGATCGCCGTCCTCGTCTTCCTCGCCGTCGTCTGGGTCGGCGCGGCGGTCGTGCTCAAGGCGAGCGAGCGGTCGCTCGTCTACATCCCCGGTGCCCGCGAGGTGCCGGATCCGCCGTCCATGTTCGCGCTGCGTCACCTGCCCGTCGATTTCCTGACCGCCGACAGCGTCCGGCTGCACGCCTGGATCGTCCCCGCTGCGCGCGCCGATTCCACCGGCTACTGGTTGCTGATCGCGCACGGCAATTACGGCAGCATCGGGTTCGGCGAGCGGCCCGAGTTCTACGCCGCCGCGCGCGACATCGGGCTCAACCTCTTCGCCTTCGACTACCGCGGCTTCGGCCGGAGCGGCGGGCGGCCGGGAGAGCAGGGCCTCTATCATGACGCCGAGGCCGCGTACCGCTATCTCGTCGATTCCCTGGAGGTCCCGCCCGAGCGGATCGTCCTCTTCGGCCACTCGCTCGGCACCGGCGTCGCCACCGAGCTCGCCACCCGGGTTCCGTCGGCGGCGCTGGTGCTCGAGGCGGCGTACACATCGCTCCCCGACATCGGGCAGGCTGCGTATCCCTGGCTCCCGGTGAAGCTGCTGGCGGGCGAGCGGTTCGAGACGATCGCGAAGATCGGGCGCGTGACGGTGCCGACGCTGGTCCTGCACTCACCCGAGGACGACATCATTCCGTACGAGCATGGGAGGCGGGTGTACGAGGCGGCGCGTGGGGAGAAGCGGCTGGTGGCGGTACGCGGCGGACACGCCGGGGCGTTCAGGGAGGATCGGGAGAAGTATTTCGGGGCGATCAGAGCGCTGGTGGAGCGCTTGCCGTAGCGCCCCACTCCGGTAACCCCTCAGCGACCTCCGAACCTCGCTTCCGCCCGCGCGCGCGCTTTCGCCGCCTCCACGTCCCGGTCCCGCGGCGCCGCCGTCGTGACGAGCGAGTCGAGGAGCCGCCGGGCAACCTCGGCGGTCTCGTCGACGGCCCGCTCGAACGCCGCCTCGTTCGCCTGGGACGGCCTGGTGAATCCGCTGAGCTTTCGCACGAACTGGAGCGACGCCGCCCGGATCTCCTCGTCGGTGACCGGCGGCTCGAAGTTGTAGAGCGTCTTGATGTTGCGGCACATGGGCGACTCGCAGCGTTCAGGTCTGGAACCGGGGCTGAAATATGGCCCCCGTTCCGACAGGGAAACAGGTCCGGATGCGGGCCTCGTGTCGTCTCTTGGCTCGTTCAGGGTACTCCCGAAACGCCCCATCCCGCGCTCCTCCCCCCTCCCGACGCTCCAGTGACGCTCCGGTGACACCGCCATCGTACGATTCGCCCCGCAAATGGGCGGATCGGATCGAGCCGGCATCGCCGCGCTCCGTTCCGGTAGCCCCGAATCCGGGCCCGAATCCCCGTTCCCGCAACCATCACGATTCCGAGGCGTCCCGTGTCTCTCCCCAAACTGAGCCGACTCCCGGCTCGTCCGATGCTGGTATCGGCGCTCCTCGCCGGATTTCTGCTCGCCTGTGGTGACGATGTCGGTGTCGACCCGGTCGCGGATACGCCTGCCGCCATCGTGCTCGTGACCGCCCCGGCCGCAACGGTCGTCACCGGCGCCCCGCTTGCGCCGCAGCCGGTCGTCGAAGTGCGCAACGCCGAGGGAGCGGCGGTTCGTCGTGCGGGCATCGTCGTGGAAGTGAGCTCCAGCGTCGGAACGCTGGGCGGCACGACCTCGATCCCGACCGACTCGGAGGGGCGGGCGACGTTCACGGATCTCTCGCTCAGCGGTCAGGAGGGTGCTGCGGAGCTTCGCTTCTCCTGTTGCGACCTTCCCCCCGCGACGCGCGCCGTCTCGCTCTCGCATGGCGAGAATCCCCTGACCGCTGCTTCGGCGACCAGCGTCGAGCAGCGTGCCGGGAGCGAGATGATTCCCGGGCCGGGCGTCCGGATCGACGGCGGCGCGCTTCGAGAGGGGATCGTCGTTCGCTTCACGCTTGCGGGACCGGGCAGCGTTCCGCAGGCGACGGCGATCACCAATGCGGAAGGCGTCGCTGAGCTCCCGTCGTACCGCTTCGGTGACATCCCGGGCACATCGATACTGACCGCCACGATCGAAGGCACGAATCACCAGGTGCAGTTCCGGCTCACGTCGACGCTGGCAGGCGTGGCGACGATTCACGATGAGGGAGTCTCATACTCGGGCAGGCCCGGCGAGCCGTTCACCCTCCCGGTCATCGAGATCACCGACGGGGACATTCCCCTGCCCGGCGTCGAAGTGCGATTCCGGACGTTCACGGATGTCGCACCACCCATCACGCACATCACGAACGCGGCAGGCCGTATCGAGGGGGTGTCGCTGCCGCTGAGCGCCGTTCTCAGCGAGAACGTCTTCGAGGTGTTCGCGGTCGGTTACATGCCCGCGCCGGTCACTCTCAAGGTACTGGGAGTCGAGCACCCGCCCGTACGATTGGTGACCGATGCGCCAGCGAACGTCCTGCCGCTCGAGGACGCGCTGGGCAGCATCTTCCTCACCGCCAGGCTGGTCGATGCACTCGGGGAGCCGGTCACCGCCGGTGCTGTCCGCGTGTGGTCGGACGGTGATGCGGGCACGTTCAGCTGGTGGGACATGTGGGGAGCGGCCAGCGGCTCGACGGCTCTGGTCGACGAGTACGGGAGCGTGTACTTCCGCTGGGGGGTTCCTGCGGCACCCGGGACTTACCGCATCCACCTGGAAAGCGAGTATGTCGCCGACCCCGTCACATTCACGGCCGTTCGCGGGGAATGAGTTCGTCCGGAGCGGTGGTCCCCGGCTGAGCATTTCCGTGGGTCGATCCGTTCAATGGAAGCAGATCTGCCGCTACGACCACCACTTACCGCCCCAGGGGCCCCGAATGCGCCAGCGCCTCAAGCTCCCGCATCGCTCGTTCCGCGCCTCCGCGCTGCTTGTATCTTCGTTACTTCTGCCCGCCTGCGACGGCGGCAATGGTCCGGGCACGGACGACGTCGCGTCACTCGCCGTCGTGTCTGCTCCCGAAGCGGCGATCGCGGGTTCGAACCTTCCGGCGCCCGTGGTCGTGGAGCTTCGCTCCGTCAGCGGGGATGCGGTCGCCGTCGAGGGCATCCTGGTCACCGCATCGGTCTCGCTCGGGCAGGTGGCCGGCACCACCACCGTACGGACGGATGCGGAAGGTCGGGCGGAGTTCACCGGGCTCTCCATCCGGAGCGAGGGCCTCGAGACCATGCTTCGCTTCAGGTGCTGCGGACTCCTGCCCGTCAGCCACCCGATCTCGCTCCTTCAGGGCAGCAACCTCCTCACGCGCGCGTCGGCGCCGATGATCGAGGGCCGCGCCGGCACGGTGGTCACACCGGGACCGGCCGTGCGGCTCTACAATACGGACCTTTCGCCCTTCGCCGGCCAGAAGGTCACGTTCACCCTCGTGCACGGCGAAACCGTTCCGCTTGGCAGCACGATGACGGACTTCAACGGCATGGCCGAGCTCCCCTCGGTCGAGCTTCCGGCGCTGCCGGGCGAGGGCCGGATCTTCGCGTCCGTCGGTGGCACCACGCAGGCGGTCTGGTTCGAGGTCCTCACGACCACCGCCGGTTCCGCAGAACTGCTCGACGCCGAGCCGCTGGCGGTCGCCTCGACAGGTTCGTCGTTCGTGCTGCCCGCAGTTCGAGTCACGGATGGCGGTCCGGTCGCCGGGGCGAGAGTGCGATATCGGGTCGTTTCGGGGAACGCGACGCTGGCGTCCGAGACGGTGCTGACGGATGCGAATGGGGAGTCGGCGCCGATCTTCCTCGACGTCGCGCGCGGGAAGAGCGTGGTGGAGATCGTGGCGATCGGCTTCTCGCGCCAGCCGTTCCACGTCGACGTCATGGGTGCGACCGGCCCCGTCACGGTGAGCGGTGGCATCGGCGATGGCTACTACAACTCCCTGATCCTGCCGCCGGTGTTCCAGTGGGAAGCCGAATGGCTGGCATGGGCGATGGTCGAGGCGAGTGACGCGGAAGGCAAGTTGCCGGGCTTCCCGCTCGAGCTGATCGAGGTCGGCGAGGCGGGGCGATTCTCGACCTACGGCGGCTTCCAGCTCGTTTCCGGCGCGACGATCGGCGCGGAGGGCGGATTCTACTGGGAGATTCCCGCGAGCCCGGGGACCTACGAAGTGCACGTGTCAGGCCCGCTGGTGGCGGCGCCGCTCGTGTTCCAGGCGACGCGGCCGTAGCGCCGCGTCATTGCGAGGAGGCCGCGGAGCGGCCGACGCGGCAATCGGGTAGCCGGGGGAAGTCCGCGCCAGGAGCTGCGATTGCCACAGGCAACCCGATTGCTTCGTCCGCGGCTGCGCCGCCTCCTCGCAATGACGAAGTACTACGCCTCGGCCGACCGCCGCCCGCCTCGCAATGACACGCTCCATGCGAACCACAGCACCGCCGCGCCCCACGCGGCGTAGACCGCCACCCGTACCGGGTGCCACGCGATTTCCGTCACCATCGCCGGGTCCGCGCCGACCCGGGTGAGAATCACCCGGCTGATCTGCTCCGCCGTGAACCAGCCCCACAGAATCGCCGCCCATACGAGCATGAGGCGCGTCCCCGCCCCGGGCGCCATCGCCGCGGGAAGCCGCCGCACGTTCATCACGCCGACCACGAGCGTGAACATGAACATGCTCGAGATGGTGAACGGCCCTGCGACGAGGAGGAGAAAGTCCGGCTGCATCCCCTCGAGCGCGTCCCCGCCGATCCAGCTGGCGACGATGATCGCGGCGGATGCGGTGACGAGGAGTGTCAGGAAGATCAGGAAGGTGCGCTGCAGGGTCCAGAACGACGTGCGGCGGCCGTAGCGTTCGTAGAAGACGATGCCGCAGATGCGGGTCACGGTGTCGATGATGGCGACCTGCGTGCTGAACAGAATGAGGACGCCCCCCAGGAGGAAGGCGATCTCGAGCCAGCGCCCGCCGACGCGCGCGATGACGGCCGACTGCTGCGCCACCATCTCACCGAGCTTCCCGGCGAGCGCGGTGTTGCCGGTGCCGATCGTCGCCGTCGCCACGAGCGAGGTGATCACGACGCTCAGGATGCAGAGCGCCACGAACGTGACCAGGATCTCGAGCCGCGCAACCCGCATCCAGGCGAGGAAGCGGGCGAGTGCCGTCGGGTCCTTCGCCGAAAAGGCGTATCCGGTTTCGCTGACCCGCTCGTTCTCACCGCGGATGCCGGCGATGCGCCCCTGGTACGCTGCCATGCCGAATCCCTTGTCGCGGAGCCAGAGCGACTGCGCGAGCAGCAGCGTCCCCCCGCTGCCGGCGTAGGCGACGGCGAGGAGCAGGGTGGGGAACTGGCTGCCGTGGATCAACTCCGGCGGCGCGGTGCCGAGGGAGGCCGCACCCTTCGCGAGCGCGAACACGTCGCCGGGCAGGATGCCGACGATGAGCAGCACGATGAAGAGGAGTGGGAAGAGGGCGACGACGAGCCAGAGCTCGAACCGCTCGAGCGCGTTGTAGACGATCGTGCTCGCGCCGAGGGCGAGGTAGATCACGGCGAGCATCACGAGCGCAATCGGCTGCCAGGCGAGCTCGGTGCCGGTGAAGCGGGTGACGATCCGCCCGGTGAAGTGTGCCGACTCCGACGCCCATCCCGGCCAGAAGAAGCTCGCGAGCGTGGCGACGAGGAAGAACCAGGGCCAGAATCCGCGAAGTCCGAGCCGCGCCATCCCCGCGAACACCGACTCCCCCGTCGCGATGGTCCAGCGGGTGATCTCCAGGATCACGAAGAACTGCGTGACGACGCCGACCCAGAAGAGCCACCAGATGCCGTACCCGTTGACCGTGATGAGGTTCGGCCAGAGCAGGAACTCGCCGGCGCCGAGCCCCATGCCGAGGGCGATGACGGACGGGCCGATGAGGTGGCGGAGGCGTGGGACACGCGGGATTTCGTCATGCCGGCGGAACGCCGGCCCGGCTCCGGGGTCGGGAAAGTCGGGTGTGTCGGGCGCCGCGGCGAGCGTGGCGTCGCCGAGGGGGATGAACACGCCGTCGCGGTAGGCGCGGCCTTCGGATTCGGGGGCGCGGATCGAGTCGTCAGCGTGCATCGAAGTCGGGAAGGGGATCGGCGAATGTGCGTGGCGAACTCCGGCAGCGCAACCGAGACGCGGCTCATCCCGGGTCACTCGGGTCAGGTCGCAGCCTTCTCCGCTTCACTCGCGATTCCACGCAGCATCCCCCGGAACACCATCTCGTGCAGCGGCCAGACCGCGTACCAGTACGCGAGCCCGGCCAATCCCTTCGGATCGAACACCGCCGTCTGCCGAATCGTCGCGCCCTCGCCGGCCGGGGAGACCTGGAACTCGAGCCATGCCCGCCCGGGCAGTTTCATCTCGGCGGCGAGGACGAGGCGGGTGGGCTCGCACGCCTCGACGTTCCACCAGTCGAGCGGGTCGTTCACCTCGAGCAGCTCCGGGTCGCGCCGGCCGCGACGCATGCCGACGCCGCCGACCATGACGTCGAGGCCACCGCGAAGCTGCCACAGCCAGTTGCCGTAGTACCAGCCGTTCGCGCCGCCGATCCGGCGGATGGCGGCGAACGCCCGGTCGGGCGGGACGTCCACCGCGATGGACCGATCGTCGACGAGGCGGTTCCGCCGCTCGCGGGCCTCGGTCGCGATTGCCTCCGCGATCGCCGCCTCGACACCGCGCGGGACGATCGAAAAGTCCCGCATCGCCGAGTCGTCGCGCACCAGCGTCGGATGCCGGATGCTGTCCACGAGCGCGCGCCCCACGCGCGCGTGCAGGGGCGTCACGAGCGCGAGCCAGAGGCTCGACAGGCGCGGCGTGAGCAGCGGGACCGGAATCATGAGGCGGTGAAGGCCGCGCTGGCGGGCGTACTCGCGCATGATGTCGCGGTAGGAGAGCTGATCCCTGCCTCCGATCTCGTAGACCCGATGCGCCCCGGCCGGAAGATCGAGCGCCGCGACGAGGTAAGCGAGGAGGTCCGCGACGGCGATCGGCTGGGCGAGCACCGAGACCCAGCGGGGCGTCACCATCACCGGCAGCCGCTCGACGAGGGCCCGGATCATCTCGAACGACACGCTCCCCGAGCCGATGACGATGGACGCGCGGAACTCGATGACCTGCGGCCCGCCTGCGCACCGCTCCCGCAGGATCTCGCCGACCTCGTGCCGGCTCCTCAGATGGGGCGAAAGCGACTCGCGGTCGTCGCCGAGTCCGCCGAGGTAGACGATGCGCGAGACACCGGCAGCGAGCGCGGCGTCGGCGATGTTCGTCGCCCCTGCGCGATCGATCTCCTCGAAGCGGCCACCCTGGCCCATTGAATGGACGAGAAAGTAGACGGTGGCCACGCCTCGCATGGCGGCGTCGAGCGACGCGCGGTCGGTGACGTCACCCGCGACGACCTCCGTTCCGGAGGCCGTCTTCCCGTCGAGCGACTCCGGCGTGCGCGCGAGGCAGCGCACCCGATGCCCGCGCCGCTCCAGCTCGGGGAGCAGCTGGCCGCCGACGTAGCCGGTTGCGCCGGTCAGAAGAATGTATTGGCTGGACTGGTTCATCCTGCCTCGCTTCGTTCGCGCGACCTCGCGCGTGACCGAAGTATACCCGC
>JAICNA010000113.1 GCA_025928955.1 Gemmatimonadales bacterium
CAAACAGCCCGGGGACCGTGCTCTCCAAGTGATAGTCGACCCACAGCCCCCCCATCGTGTAGTGGACGGCCGGGTAGATCATCATCGGCGTCTGGTAGGCGTCGACGCCGACGATCTTCTCGTACATGTCGAACAGGTTGCCGTACTTCTCGGCGATCTTGGCCCGGCCGAGGCGCCCGATGGCGTCGGCGAAGTCGAGGTAGACGCCGAGGCCGCCCGGCCCGACACCGCGTCCGCTGTCACACGCTTCCTTGGCGGCGCGCGAGGCGATGTCGCGCGGGGCGAGGTTGCCGAAGCTCGGGTACTTCCGCTCGAGGTAGTAGTCCCGCTCCGCTTCCGGGATCTCGCCCGGCGCGCGCGTGTCCCCTTCCCGTTTCGGTACCCAGACCCGGCCGTCGTTCCGCAGCGACTCGCTCATCAGGGTGAGCTTCGACTGATAGTCGCCGCTCACCGGGATGCAGGTCGGATGGATCTGCGTGTAGCAGGGGTTCGCGAACGCGGCGCCGCGCAGATACGCCCGCCAGATCGCGGTGCAGTTCGACCCCTTCGCGTTGGTCGACAGATAGAACACGTTGCCGTAGCCGCCGGTGCCGAGGACGACCGCGTCGGCGGCGTGCGCCTCGATCGCCCCGGTCACGAGGTCCCGCACCACGATGCCCCGTGCGCGGCCATCGACGACGACGAGATCGAGCATCTCGGTGCGCGGGTACATGGTGACCCCGCCGAGCGCGATCTCCTTCTCGAGCGCCTGATAGGCGCCGAGCAGGAGCTGCTGCCCGGTCTGGCCGCGCGCGTAGAAGGTCCGGGAAACCTGCGCGCCGCCGAACGAGCGGTTGTCGAGCAGTCCGCCGTACTCACGTGCAAAGGGAACGCCCTGCGCCACGGCCTGATCGATGATGTTCACACTGATCTGGGCCAGGCGGTACACGTTCGCCTCGCGCGCGCGGAAGTCCCCGCCCTTCACCGTGTCGTAGAAGAGCCGATAGACGCTGTCGCCGTCGTTCTGGTAGTTCTTCGCGGCGTTGATGCCGCCCTGGGCGGCGATGCTGTGGGCGCGGCGCGGGCTGTCCTGGAAACAGAAGCACTTCACGCGATAGCCGAGCTCGCTCATCGTCGCCGCGGCCGCGGCGCCCGCGAGCCCGCTCCCGACGACGATCACGGTGTGTTTCCGCTTGTTGGCCGGGTTCACGAGCTTCATCTCGAAGCGGTGCCGGTCCCACTTGCGCTCGATCGGCCCCTCGGGCACGCGCGCGTTCAGCTCCATCCCGATTACCTCAGAATCCCGAGAAAGACCGCGACCGGCACGCTGGTGAATCCGGCCCAGAGGAGAAAGGCGAGCCCGGCGGCCAGTCGACGCTTGAGCGGCCAGCGCGAGCGCGGCGCGGCCCCAAGCGTCCGCGGCGCGCTCCAGAGTCCATGATAGAGATGCAGTGCCAGCAGCAGCATCGCGACGACATAGAGCGCGACCTTCCACGGTTCCTGGAAGGCTTTCACCACGTTCCCGTAGACATCGAGCGGGACGAACGTCGGATCGATGTCGAGCGTGGTGAAATGGAGGATGTGGAAGACGATGAAGGCGAGGAGCAGTACGCCGCCCCAGCGCATCGTTCGCGCGGCGACGGTGGAGACCTGCGGGTCGCGCCTGGCATACCCGATGGGGCGCGCCGCGCGGTTCCGCAGCGTGAGCTGCCAGGCCATCAGCACGTGGAGCACCAGGGCCACGACGAGGACGACGCGCTGGAGCAGCACCACCTCCTCGAGCGGGCCGTGCAGGATGGCGGCGTACTCGTTGAGCTTTTCCGCGCCCATGAACGCCTGCAGGTTGCCGGCCATGTGCAGGATCAGGAAGACCACCCCGATCACGCCGGACACCGCCATGATGATCTTCTTGCCGATCGTCGAGCGGTAGAAGGCAAGCATTCCCGTCACGCCTCGTCTGGTCGGAAGGTTGGCGTCGCCGCGGTTACGCCGCGTCGACCGCGCGCTGCGTCTCGCGCACCGCCTCGGCCGACTTGTGGAGCTCGGCGCGTTCCGCGTCGGTGAGCGTGACCTCGACGATGCGCTCGAGCCCGGCGCGCCCGAGCTTGCAGGGCACGCCGCAGAAGACGTCGCGGAGCCCGTACTCCCCTGTGAGCCACGCGGAGCATGGGAGGATCCGCTTCTTGTCCAGCGCGATCGCCTCGACCATCTGGACGGCCGCGGCGCTCGGGGCGTAGTAGGCCGAGCCGGTCTTGAGAAACGCGACGATCTCGGCGCCGCCGTTACGCGTCCGATCGACGATCGGCCGAAGCTTCTCCTCGGCGAGAAGCTGTGTCACCGGAATGCCCGACACGGTGGTATAGGAGATGAGCGGCACCATCGTATCGCCGTGGCCGCCAAGGACCATCGCCTGGATGTCCTCGACCGACACGTCCATCGCCTCGGCCAGGAACATCCGGTACCGCGCCGTATCGAGCACCCCGGCCATGCCGAGCACGCGCTCGCGCGGAAAGCCGGAGGCCTTCATCGCCACGTAGCACATCACGTCGAGCGGATTCGAAACGACGATGATGATCGACTTCGGGGCCACTCTCGCGATATTCTCCGCCACCGACTTCACGATGCCGGCATTGGTGCGGACGAGGTCGTCACGGCTCATGCCCGGCTTGCGGGCGATCCCGGCGGTCACGACGAAGACCTCGGCATCCCGCGCCTCGTCGTAGCCCTGGGAGCCGCGGACCCGGGCGTCGAACCCCTCGATGGGCCCGCTCTGCCACTGGTCGAGCGCCTTCCCCTGCGGGATTCCCTCGGCGACGTCGATCATGATCACCTCGCGCGCCAGGTGCTTCTCGGCGAGGCGCTGCGCCGCGGTGGCGCCCACGTTGCCTGCTCCGACCACTGCGACCTTGTTGAGCATGTCGACCGGCTCATCCTGGGAAAGGGAAAGAAAGCGGCGCCCGGCCACGCGGCCGAGGCGCCGAAAACTATAGGGGAACAAGGGTTAGGGCAAAACCGGCGGTCGCACTTCAGCCGATCGGCGCGACGCGGTCCCGCGCCTCGTACAGCACGATGCTCACCGCGTTGGCGAGGTTGAGGCTGCGTACGGTTCCCTCCATCGGGATCCGGAAGCACTGCTCAGGATGCTTCTCGAGGATCCGCGCGGGCATCCCGTCGGTCTCGCTGCCGAAGACGAGCACGCTGTTGGCCCGGAACGGTGCCTCGCGGTAGTCCCGGGTCGCGTTCGCGGAGAAATAGAGGCAGCGCTCGCGAGAGATCGCATCGCGGAAGGCGAACCAGTCGGGATGAACCCAGAGGTCCACGTCGTCCCAGTAGTCGAGGCCGGCGCGCCTCACCTCGCGGGCGTCGATGGAGAAGCCGAGCGGCTCGATCAGGTGCAGCGGGGTATCGGTCGCGGCGCAGAGTCGCGCGATGTTGCCGGTATTCGGTGGGATCTGCGGCTGGATGAGTGCGACATGAAGCGCCATTCATCCGCCTCGCGTGTGCATTTCACGGCGCGGGTCGGCGCGAAGGCCTTCGATCGCATAAAGGGCGCCTCGCTCAGGAAGCGCCGCGCGGAGCTCGGCGCCACGATCGGCCCGCCGCTCCCACACCGTGCGAATCAGTCCCGCGATCTCCGCATCCCCGGCGCCGGCACGGAGCAGGGCGCGAAGATCCACGCCATCCGCCGCGTAGAGGCAGAGGAACCAGGTGCCGTCCGCGGTGATCCGGCTGCGATCGCACGTCCGGCAGAACGGCGCCGTGGTCGACGCGATGATCCCGAACGTCGTGCCATCCTCGAGCCGGAAGCGCTCGGCGGGGGCGCGCGATCCCGGCACCGTCTGCGCCTCGACGGGTCCGTAGCGCCCCGCGATGCGCTCGAGGATCTCGGCCCGCGAAACGACGTTTGACGCCGACCAGCCGGTGGCGCCGCCCACGTCCATGTACTCGATGAACCGGAGCTCGGCGCCGCACCGCCGGCCGAACTCGAGGAGCTCGGGGATTTCGTCGTCGTTCACGCCGCGCATGACGACGGTATTGAGCTTCGTCCCGCCGAAGCCCGCCTCGCCTGCCGCGGCGATGCCGGCCAGGACATCGGCATGCCGCGCGCTGCGGGTGAGCGTGCGGAACCGGACCGGGTCGAGGGTGTCGAGGCTCACCGTGACGCGTGAGAGACCGGCCCGCTTCAGCGACGAAGCGCGCTCGGCGAGCAGCAGGCCGTTCGTCGTGAGCGCAACGTCCGTCACCCCCGAGACCGTTGCCAGGCGTGCCACCAGATCGGGAAGTCCATTCCGCAGCAGCGGCTCGCCTCCCGTGAGGCGGATCCGGGTTGCGCCCAGCCCTGCGAAGATTCCTGCGAGTCGCGTGAGCTCTTCGAACGACAGAATCGAATCGCGTGGCAGCCAGGTGTACTCCTCCTCCGGCATGCAGTAGGCGCAACGCAGGTTGCAGCGATCCGTCACGGAGAGGCGGAGGCTCCCGAGCGGCCGCGACAGGCGATCGGAGACTGGCGACAGGGTCATGCTCGCGGACCCTCGGCGGGGTACTGCGCCGGGACGGCGCCGCCCGGCGCAGTCGGATCCACCCACGCGACGGTGCCGTCCTCGTAGTATTCGCGCTTCCAGATCGGCACGCGACGCTTCACCTCGTCGATGACCCAGCGGCACGCCTCGAACGCCTCTTCGCGGTGATCGCCCGCCACGGCCACGGCCACCGCGACCTCGCCGACGCCGAGCTCGCCCGTCCGGTGCCTGAGCTCGACCGAGACCGGCCAGCGCTCCCCCGCCTCCCGAACGATCTCCGCGCACGCGGTTTCCGCCATCGGCGCGTAAGCAGAGTACTCGAGCCGCTGCACGGCACGCCCGCCGTGATGGTCCCGCACGTGGCCGACGAACGTCACGACGCCGCCTCGCCGCGCGGTCTGAATGCGCCCGGCGAGCGATGCGGCGTCGATTGGCTGGTCGGTCAGGTGCATGGTCAGCCTCCTGCGAGCGGTGGCAGGAGGGCCACCTCATCGCCCGGCGAGACGAGGTCCGAGTGCGTTGCCTGGCGCAGGTTTACCGCACACAGCATCGCGCCGGGCAGCGCGCTGCCGCCCGGCAGCATGCGCACGCGATCGAGCACGTCGCCGACCGTGACCGCCTCGGCGAGTGCGAGGTCGATGCGGTCTGCACCGAGCAGTTCCGCGTAGCGGGCAAAAAGGAGGACGCGAATCGATTCGGGCATCAGGTGGGAACATAAGCGAGCGGGGCCGCACGGTGAGTGCGGCCCCGCAAGTGAACACCGATCAGAGTCCCGACGCTTCCGCCGACTCGGGCGCGTCCTCGTCCGCGACGAGCGCGCGTAACTCCTTGCTCGGCTTGAACACAGGTACTGGCCGCGCCGCAACCTCGACCGGATCTCCGGTGCGCGGATTCCGCGCCATCCGCGTCTTCCGGCGACGGATCTTGAAGGTGCCGAATCCGCGAATCTCGATGTTGTGCTGATCGCGGAGCGCGTCCTTGATCGCATCGAGGAACGCATCCACGACGCGCGCACAGTCCTTCTTGGAGATCATGGGCCCGGCGGTGCGTGCAATCGAGGCAGTCACCGTTTCTACGAGATCGGCTTTGGTCATGCATCCCCCAGAAGGGTCACAGACGAAGGGCGCCGGTGAGGCGTTCCACGGGCCGATTCTACGGGCTTAAGTGTTGCGTGTCAAGGGGTTGGGCGGTTTCGGGGCTCCGCCGGGCCTGCGGGAGCGCCTCGGCGCTGCCGAACGGACCGCAGGAATTCCGCGAAATGGGGGTAGGCGTCGTGGGGCCCTGGCGCTGCTTCGGGATGGTATTGGACCGCGAAGACGGGAAGACTGCGGTGCCGGATGCCTTCCACGCTGCCATCATTGAGGTTGAGGTGGGTGACCTCAAGTTCCGGTGCACCCGGGACACCGGTCGCGTCGCCCACGACCGAGAATCCATGGTTCTGCGTCGTGATCAGCACATGCCCGGACCGGAGGTCGCGAACCGGGTGGTTGCCGCCCCGATGCCCGTACGCCATCTTCGCCGTCTTGCCGCCATAGGCGAGGCCCAGAAGCTGATGCCCCAGGCAGATGCCGAACGTCGGAACCCCGGAATCGGCGATCGCACGAATATTCGCGAGCGCATAGCCGACGGCGGCAGGGTCCCCCGGGCCGTTGGAGAGGAACAACCCGTCAGGCTGGAGCCTCGCCACGTCGGCTGCCGGCGTTTCCGCGGGCACGACCGTGACCCGGCACCCCGTCTGCACGAGCATCGAGACGATGTTGCGCTTCATCCCGAAATCGTAGGCCACGACATGCGGGCCTTCCCCTTCGGAGTAGGGCGCGCTGACCGTGGCACGAGAGGCGAGATCGAGGCCGTCCATGGAAGGGGAGGCCTTGAGCCGCGCGATGAGCTCCGACGACGGCTCCCGGCCCTCCGCGATCACACCACGCATTGCGCCGCGCTCGCGGATGTGGCGCGTGAGGCGGCGAGTATCCACGCCTTCGATGATCGGGATCCCGGACTCGCCGAGCCACGCGGCGAGAGACTTCGTGCTGCGCCAGTTGGAGGGCACCCGGCTCAATTCCCGGACGACGATCCCGCTCACCTGCGGCGCCCCCGACTCCATGTCCTCCGGCGCAATACCGTAATTCCCGATCATCGGCGCCGTCATCACGACGATCTGGCCGAGATAGCTGGGGTCGGTAAACGTTTCCTGATAGCCGGTCAGGTTCGTGGTGAAGACCACTTCGCCGAACGCCGGCTCCACGCTTTCGCGCGTGGTCCCTCCGTACCAGGTGCCGTCCTCCAGCAATACGAAAGCGGGGCGGTCGGTAGTCCGTCCGCCCCGCTCCATTCCATCGCTCACCGTCCCGAATCTCCGGGCGACGCGGCCGGCGGCGCCGGAGCCGCCTCAGCGGGAGATCCTGCGCCGGCGGGCGGAGTCGTCTGCAGGGGCAGGTTGGCGGGCGCCGGTGCCGGGGCTTCGGACGCCGATCCCTGTCGGAGCCGTTCCTGCAGCTCGCTGCGACCGGTGGCACCCCTATTTGCGGAGACCACCGAGAGGACGAGCGAGAGCGCGAGGAAGATTCCGCCGCACCACCAGCTCATCCGCGTCAGGAGCGTCACCGCCTGGCGTCCGCCCATCACGGTATCGGTCGAGCCGCTGCCGCCGAGCGAGGCGAGCCCGCCGCCCTGCCCTGCCTGCAGGAGGATGACCGCCGCAAGGATCAGGGCATCGAGGATCAACAGAACCAGAATGAAATAGAACATCGTCTCGCTCGACTGGGACCGGGTGCCGGACAGCCGTGAAATGTATGCGGGGGGACCACTTGAATCAACCGGACGGGCGGCCCGAACGATCAGGCCCCGATGCCCACCAGCTCCGCCCAGGCATCGGCCTCGAGGCTCGCGCCCCCGACGAGCACCCCGTCCAGCTCCTCTTCGGCGAGCAGGGAAAGTGCGTTGCCGAGGTTCACGCTGCCTCCGTAGAGAATGGTGCTCCGGCCGGTGGCGCCGAGTCGCCCGAGCTCCGCCCGGATGACCGCATGCACGGCCGCCGCATCCCGCGGCGTCGCGTTCCGGCCGGTCCCGATCGCCCACACCGGCTCGTAGGCGATCATGACCCTGGAAACCCGCTCGGGATCCAGGCCACCGAGCCCGGCGCGCAACTGCCGCAGCACGACGTCCTCGGTGCGCCCCTCGTCCCGCTCCGCGAGCTTCTCGCCGACGCAGAGCAGCGGCGTGAGTCCGCCATCGAGCAGCGCGAGCACCTTCCGCCGGGTGTCCTCGTCGGTCTCACCGAAGACATGCCGGCGCTCGGAGTGACCGACGAGCCCTCCGCGCGCGCCCGCTTCACGCGCGATGGGCACCGAGAGCTCGCCGGTGAAGGCCCCCTTGGGCTCCCAGTACACGTTCTGCGCGCCGGGCTTCACGTCCGCGCGGCTCCGCGCCGCGTCCGCGACGACGTGCAGGCTCGCGGCCGGGGGAAAGACCCACAGCTCGCGGCCCTCGCGCGGCGGGACGAGCTCGAGGAAGCGATCGATGAACGCACGGGCGGCCAGCGGCCCGTGGTGCATCTTCCAGTTGGCGGCGAAGGTGAGTCGACGGGTCATTCGCGGCGCGTCATGCGTCGTCGAGCGCCATGACGCCGGGCAGCGGTTTGCCTTCGAGAAACTCGAGCGACGCGCCGCCGCCGGTGGAGACGTGCGTCATCTGGTCCTCGAGTCCGGCTTCGGCCACGGCGGCCGCCGAGTCCCCTCCGCCGACGATCGTGACGGCGCCGCGCCCCATCGCATGCGCCATGGCCCGGGCGATCGCGAGGGTCCCGTGATTGAACGGCGGCGTTTCGAACACGCCCATCGGCCCGTTCCAGACGACCGTTCCGGCCGCGTCGATCAGTGCCGCATAATCCTGCTCGGTCATGGGGTCGATGTCGTACATCGCCCAGCCGGGCTCGATCTCGTTGCGGTGCACGGTGCGCGTCTCGGTGTCCGACTTGAGCTCGCGGCCCACCACCGCGCCCGACGGCAGCACGATCTTGCGGCCGCCCTTCCCGAGCAGCTCGCGGGCGAGCTCGACGCGATCCTCCTCCACGAGCGAGTTGCCGGTCTCGAGTCCCATGGCGCGGAAGAAGGTGCACGCCATTGCGCCGCCGATCACGATCTCGTCCACCTTCGGCAGGAGTGCCTCGATCAGATCGATCTTCCCGGAGATCTTCGCGCCCCCCAGGATGGCGATGAACGGCCGACGCGGCTCGTCGAGGGCGCGGCCGAGGTACTCGAGCTCGCGCTCCATCAGGAAACCCGATACGGCCGGCTTGAGAAGCCGCGCGACACCTTCGGTGCTCGCATGCGCCCGGTGCGCCGAGCCGAAGGCGTCGTTCACGTACAGGTCGCCGAGCGCCGCAAAGCGCGCCGCGAGCGCGGGATCGTTCGCTTCCTCCCCCGCATGAAACCGCGTATTCTCGCCGAGCGCGACGCCGCCGCGCGGGAGCCGGCGGGTTTCCGCGACCGCGTCATCGGTGGTCGGATCGGCGAGGAACGTGACCGGAGCCCCGAGCATTCCCTCGAGTGCGCGGGCAACCGGCTTCAGCGAGAACGCCGGATCGGGCCCGCCCTTCGGGCGACCCAGGTGCGAGAGCAGGATCACGCGGGCTCCGCGCTCCCGCAGATACCGGATGGTCGGAAGCGCGGCCTGGATGCGCGTATCGTCCGAAACGGCGCCGTCCCTGATCGGCGTATTGAAGTCCACCCGCACGAGCGCGCGGCGGCCGTCGAGCGCGGCCGGATCGAGGGACGCGAGGGTCCGCTTCACTGCTTCGTCCCGATGTAGCGAAGCAGGTCCACGCAGCGGGCCGAGTAGCCCATTTCGTTGTCGTACCACGACGTCACGTTGACCAGCGTGCCGTTGACCACGTTCGTGGACAGCGCGTCGACCGTGCTGGACGCGACGTTACCGATGTAGTCCACGGACACGAGCGGCTCGTCGCTCACCTCGATTACGCCCTTGAGCGCCCCGCGTGACGCTTCGCGGAACGCATCGTTCACTTCCTGCGCCGTGGTGGCGCGCTCGACGACCGCCGTGAGCGCGACGAC
>JAICNA010000093.1 GCA_025928955.1 Gemmatimonadales bacterium
AGGCGACAGCGGCCGCGAGTCGCACCGGCAGGCCGCCGTTGCTGGTCTCGAAGATCGTGGTGAAGGAAAGCCGGGTCTGCGCCAGGAGTTCGGCATTCGCCGAGAGCAGCGCGACCTGCCAGCCGGAGAAATCGCGGCGGCAGACGTTCCCGAGCTGCGCATACAGGTCGCGGAGGGGCGCGCGCTCGCCCACGCGCACGCCGTAGGGCGGGTTCGTGAGGAGGAGCCCGGACGGGCCTGGCGGCGCGATGTCGCTGAGCGCCGCGCGGCGAAGCTCGAGGTCAACGGCGACGCCGGCACGCTCCGCATTCGCCATCGCGGCATCGATTGCGCCGGCGTCGCGGTCCGAGCCGAGAATCGGGACCACGGCACGTGGAAGCGCGCCCGCCATGGCATCGGCGCGCTGCCGCTCGATGGCCGGCAGGTCGGCGCCCGGCCAGCGTTCGAAGGCGAAGTGGCGCGCGTGGCCGGGGGGGATTCTCCGCGCGATGAGCGCCGCCTCGATCGGAACGGTTCCGGAGCCGCAGAATGGATCGACGAGCGGCGCCGACCCGTCCCAGCGCAGCGCGAGGAGCATCGCCGCCGCGAGCGTCTCGCGGAGCGGCGCCTTGCCGGTCGCCAGTCGGTACCCGCGGCGGTGCAGCAATGCGCCCGAGCTGTCGGCACTCACCGTGAATTGGTCGCGCACTACGCGAACGACGAAGAGCTGGGCGTCGTCGTCGTCCGCCGACCGGACTTCGCCGATCGACTCGCCGATGATCCGGAGCAGCCGCTCGGCGATGGCGCCCTGGTGGTAGAGCCGCGACTTGCGGCTGGTGACGGCGAAGGCGACGGCCGCTCCCCGCGCGACGTACGCGCTCCATGGAAGCCGGCGCGCATGACGCTCGAGCTCGGGAAAGGTACGCGCACGGAAGCTCCCCATGCGCACGAGGATCCGCGATGCGGAGCGGAGATGCAGGTTGGCGGCGATCACCGAGCGCGCATCTCCCTCGAAGGCAACGCCGCCCGGCTCCGCCTGCCCGGGCGTGACTCCGATCGCGGCGAGCTCACCTGCGGTGATCGATTCGATGCCCGGATGCGTCACGGCGTAGCAGTCGCGGAGCGGTTCGGCCATGGCGTGAAGCTAATCCCGCCCCTCGTCGCAGGACGGTCCCCCACACCCAAGGAGGAATCGTGCGCGCACCAGCGTTGACGGCCTGCCTGCTCGCCCTCGCCCTGCCGGCGCTCGCCCAATCGGCGGGTCCGGCGTCCGATTCCGTCACCGCCTCGCGCGAGCGGTTCGCGCGAGACGTGCTCGCGAGCATTGCCGGCCGGGAGCACCTGCCGGCCGACAGCGTGTTCCGGAACATCGAGTCGCTGAAAGGCGTGCCCGCCGGACGGCTCGTCCGCATGATGAACATGGGCTTCGGGCGCTCGCTCGGCGTCTCGTGCGATCACTGCCACGACACCGACGAATGGGAGAGCGACGAGAAGCGGCCGAAGGAAATCGCGCGCCGGATGCTCGCGATGGTCGAAACCATCAACCGGGAGCTGCTGCCGAAGATCGAGCACCTGAAGAGCGATCAGCCGACGGTGAACTGCACTACGTGCCATCGCGGAGCGACGAAGCCGGCACTGAACATGGAGTAGGCTCGGCGTTCGGGCTCGCGGCTCAGCGCCTGGGCCAGTACACCGCGATGCCGTCCGGTCCGGCACCCGTCGGGAACCGCCGGAGCTCCTGGCCGGTCGCAAGATCGACCATCGCCGCTTCGTTCGTTCCCTGCAGGGCCACGAAGGCATAGGCACCATCGGATGTAATGGTGGATCCGACGGGTCCCTGGCTCCCTGCGCCCGCGCCGAAGTCGACGACGGCGCGCTCCGTCCGCGTCGGAATATCGAAGATGCGCACGACGCCACCCATCGGACCGGGCACCACCGCCGTCCTGCCATCGGGCGAGATGGCGATGCGGTAGGGGAGGCCTGCGGCCGGGATCGTGTCCACGGCCTTCCAGCTTCGCGTATCCACGACCGTCACGGTGTGCTGGTTGTTGCTGCCGACCCAGACCTCGCTGCCGTCGGGGGTGACGGCAACGCCTTCGGTCGCCGTTGACACCGCGAGCGAGCGGAGCGCAGCACCGGTGGCGAGGTCGAGCTCCGTGATGGAGCCCTCGGGTACGTTCGCCGTGTAGCCTCGCCTGCCATCGGCGGTCACCGCCACCATGTGCGATCCGCGTGCGTTGGTCGGGATCGCGTGCTTCACGCCACCGTCGAGCCGCACGATGAGCACCGCCTGGCTCGCCTCGACCGTCACCGCGGCGAGGGAATCCCCCGGCAGCACCACGATGCCATGCGGCCGGCGGTATTCACCGAGGTCGATGGTGCGCTGCACGGTGCGCGACACGAGGTCCACGACGGTGAGGCTGCTTCCCGGCGCCTGATCGCCATAGTTCGCGACGACTGCGCGGCGCCCGTCGGACGAGACGGCGACCTCGTGGGGTCCGCGGCCGGTCGGGAGCGTGGCGAGAAGCCGCCCGGTGCCGACCGCGATGACCGAGAGCGTGTGTTCCTGCTTGTTGGCGACGAGGAGCAGCGCGGTCGTATCAGTGGCGGCCGCGGGCGCGGCCGCGAACAGGGCGAGCAGCAGCATCTGCATGGTCCGTCTCCGGGCGTGGCGGGTCTATCCCCACGGACGTAGGCCCCCCTGCACCGGTTTCGCGGCGCGAAAAAGGCGGGCGCCACCTTTCGGGGCGCCCGCCTCTGGAGCCGGCGAGGACTACTCCTCTTCGCCGACGCCCACCGCCACGGCGGCCTCGTTGATGCCGCCTTCGGCGAGCTGCGTGAGCTTCTTGTCGGCCGCCTCTTCCTCATCGAGCGACTGCTGGAGCAGCCGCGCTGCCGACGTGTACCCGAGCAGCTCGGCGTAGTTCCGCACGCAGCCGTAGGCTGCGATCTCGTAGTGCTCGACCCGCTGGGCCGCGGCGATGAGCGCGGCATCCATCACGGCCGGGTCGGCCTCCTCCTCCATCATTTCCTTCCCTTCCTCGATCAGCCCCTCCATTCCCTTGCACTTCTTGCCGGTCGCCTTCTTCTCGAGCTCGGCGAAGATCTTGTCCAGGCGCTCGACCTGCTTCTCGGTCTCCTTGAGGTGCGACTCGAACGCGGAGCGCAGCTCGGGGGAATCGGCCGCCTTGGCCATGCGGGGCAGCGCGCGCAGCAGCTGGCGCTCGGCGCTGTGAATGTCCTTCAGCTCGTCGACATATAGGTCGTGCAATGAGTCCAGACTCATCTCGTCTCTCCGGTTGATGCGGTCCATTCCAACGGGAGCAAAGACTACGCGCGAATCCCCGCGCCTGCGGTGAGCAGGCTCACCCGGCGCGGCGTATCGATCGCGGCGATTTGTCGTCCCGCAGCCCGAGGAAACGAGGATGGCGGAGGCGGTCGTCGTGGGTCCACTCCGAGAAGCCGACCTGAGCGACGAGCGACGGGGTCACCCAGTGCGCCCCGCGCTCCTTCGGGGGTGTTCCGCCGGTGAACGGCGAGGTCCGGCGCTCCCGCCGGGCAAGGGCCGCGCCGAGGCTCCGGAGCGTCGCGGTATCGAAGCCGGTGCCCACCTTTCCGGCGTAATGCAGCGCGCCCTTCTCGTCGAAGTAGCCCACCAGCAGGGCACCGAAGCCCTCGCGCGATCCGGCCGGATCGGTCCATCCCCCGATCACGAACTCCTGATTGTTCACGCACTTGAGCTTGACCCAGTCGCGCGAGCGGCCGGCCACGTAGGTGCTGGCGGACCGTTTCCCGATCAGCCCTTCGGCGCCATGCCGGCAGGCGGTCTCGAAGAGCGCCTCGAACCCCTCGTCGAACGATGGGGTCAGGCGGATGGGGCCTTTCGGCCTCAGGGCGGCCTCGAGCTCCCGCCGGCGCTCGCTCAGCGGGAGCCTTCGCAGGTCCCGCCCATCCAGGAGCAGGCAATCGAAGACCCAGTACTCGACCGGGACGCCGGAGCGCCGCGCGCGGGTCGCGTCCCGGAGCTGCATCCGCTGCTGGAGAAGGGAAAAACTCGAGATCCCCGAAGCCGGGTCGATCGCCACGACCTCGCCATCGAGGACGGCCGGCACCCGCACCGCCGCCAGCACCGCTTCCGCGATCTCGGGGTAGGCGGATTCGAGGGACTTCCGGTTGCGGGAGTAGAGCCGGACCGCATCCTTCTCGCGCACCGCGATGCACCGGACGCCGTCGAGCTTCGGCTCGTAGACCCAGCCGCGCGGGAGCGGTGCGGGTTCGACGAGCGTCGCCAGCATCGGCTCCATCCAGCCGGCGGCGGCGCGGGGCATCAGCCGGCTCGCGCCGACGCCGAGGCCTCGAGGAGTGCGTCGAGGTCGGTCTTGGCCTCGAGGATGTCGGACCACGGATCGCCGCGCCGGGCCGCCACTTCAGGCGCGGTGAGGATGGTGAAGTCGGTGGGGTACACCTCGTCGAGCTCTTCCCAGGTGAGCGGCATCGACACGGTCGCCTGGGCGTGGCGCCTGGGCGAGTACGCGGCGGCGAGCGACTTGCCCCGCACGTTCTGGTTGTAATCGAAGAAGACCTTGCCCGCCCGCTTCTCGACCGCCCATTCGAGGGTCACGTCCTTGGGCCGGCGGGCGGAGAGGAACCAGCCGATGGTCTCCGCCATGGCGCGCGCCTCGTCGAAGGTGAAGCGGCGGATGATCGGCGCATACAGGTGGAGGCCGGTGCGGCCCGAGGTCTTCACGAAGACCCGGAGTCCGACGCTTTCCGCGATCGTTCGCACCTCGTGGGCCAGCTCGCGCACGCGGTTGAACCCCTTCCGGTGGAGCTCGGGCTCGGCGCCCTTCGCCTCCTTGCCCGAATAGACGTAGGAGTCGAGGTCGAAGACCAGGAAGTCGGGGTAGTTGAGGCGAGAGCGCTCGAGCGTGGCTTCCGACTCGCCGTAGTTCACGCCGAGGCGCTTGCCGTCGGGTGGGGCACCGATGCGCGAGAACCAGACGTGCAGCTCCAGCGCCGACTGCTGCGCGAGCCAGAGGAGGGTCGGGAGGTTGTCCACCGTGAGATAGTCTCGCGACTCGCCACGGTCGCTCGACCAGATGCGCACCGTCTTCACGAACTCGGGCCGGCGCTCCCACACCTTCTGGTAGAAGCTCTGGCCCTCGATCCCGTCGGGATAGCGCGTGACGAAGACCGGCCGCCCGCGGACATGGTCGAGCAGGTGCGGCGAGATGCGTGCGTAGTAGCGGAGCAGATCGCGCTTGGTGAGGCCTCCGCGCCCGGCGGTGGGCCAGAGGCGCTTTCCGAGGTGCGTGAGCGAGAGCGTGTGGCCCCCGACGGCGAGGATCATGTTGTCCACCGGCGAGGCAAGCTGTTCGAGCACCTCGCCGATATCCCCGCCTTCCCCGTGCGGCCGGGGCCTGCGGTTCACGCTCAGCCGGCCTTTCTCGTGGTGCCCTTCCGCGTGCGGCGCGGCGGCGCGGCGGCGGTGCGCCGACGGCCCTTGGGCGCCGCAGCGGCTGCGCCACCCTTGCGTGCGGCCGCGACGCTGCGCGCCAGCGCATCGGCGAGGTCGATCACCTTCGTGTCCCGCGGCGGAGGCGACGTCACGACGTCCTTCCCCTCGAGCTTCGCGTCGATCACCTCGGCGAGCGCCTCGCGATAGTGATCCTTGTACTCCGCCGGATCGAACGGCTTCTTCAGGAGGTCGATCAGCGCGAACGCCATGTCGAGCTCGCGATTGTCGATCTTCACCTTCGACAGGTCGACCTCCCGCTCGAGCTGCACCTCGTCGGGGTAGAACAGCGTCTCGAGCATCAGCGTCCCGTCCTGGCCCCGGATCGAGCAGAGCTGCTCCTTCTTCCGCATCGTGATCGTCGCGATGCCGGTAAGCGACTTCTCCTCGAGGGCGCGAAGCAGCAGCGCATACGCCTTTTCGTTCTTCGCGTCGGGCTCCAGGTAGTAGCTCCGCTCGTAGTACACCGGATCGATCTCGGTGGAGTGCACGAAGGCGGTGATGTCGATCGTGTGCTTGCTCGGCAGCGGAAGCTGCTCGAAGTCCTCATCGGTCAGCGTGACGTACTGGCCCTTCGCGTACTCATATCCGCGGACGATCTCCTCCCACGGCACCTCCACCTCGTCGGTGGGGCACCAGCGCTTCTGCTGGACGCGGGTGCCGCAGGTCGAGTGGATCAGATTGAAGGACACGTCCTTGGCACTGGTCGCACTGAAGAGCTTCACCGGGATATTGACCATTCCGAAACTGATCGCCCCGCTCCACATCGCTCGACGACCCATCAGGACCCCCGCTCATGTTGGCATTTTTGTGGAGGATCTGCGGTCAGACATCACGAACCGCGACCCGATTAACGCCGCCAGACCCCTGCGACCGAGCCTCTGCCTGTTGTCCACACCCGATCCACAATCCATCCACAGACTTGTCCACATAAGTCATTGCTGCCACGTCACTTACGCTATCGGATAATGCCGGATTGCGATAGGGTGGACCGTGCGGGGTGTCACAGGAGGGAATCGCTTCAGGAGGCTGGGCACGGACGGAGGCGGGGTCGGAGAGCGGTGACATTCCCCACCCGGAGGGAACGCATCGCATCACTGTTCCCGGGTTCGTGTTCCTCGATACTGATGGGTCACTCGATCGCGCCGATGGTCCACGGCCAACATCATGGGGAGACCTCACATGTCCTTCGGCCTCTACTTCTTCGGGTTCCTCCTTTTCATCGCGGGTGTCGCCTGGGCGCTCGTGACGGCAGGCGTGCCGGTGCTCTACGTCGCGATCGCGTGCGTCATCCTGCTCGGCATCGGGATCATGATGGCCGTGACGCGCACACGGCCCAAGGACCCCCCGTCGCCGTGAGCCGCGGGCCTATTGCAGCCAGTTCACGAAGAAGGTGATGATCAGCGCGTTGGTGAAATCGATGAAGAAGGCGCCGACGAGCGGAACGACGAGAAAGGCGCGCGGCGCCGCGCCGAAGCGAAGCACGAGCGCGCGCATGTTCGCGACGGCATTGGCCGTCGTGCCGAGCACGAAGCCGATGAACCCGCTCGCCATGACGGCCGAGTCGTAGTCGCGTCCCATCACGGCGTAGGAGACGGTCACCGCGAAGGCGAGCACCACCAGCACCTGCACCGCCAGGATCGCGAGGAGCGGCGTCGCGACTCCCGCCAGCTGCCACGGCTGCAGGTTCATCAGCGCCACGGTCAGGAAGATGTTGAGGGCCAGGTTCCCCACGAACTCCATCGCGCGCTGATCGATCCGGAGCCAGCCCGTCGCGTCGTCCAGATTGCGCAGTGCAGCCGCGACCATCATGGCCCCGATGTAGGCCGGGAGCGTCACGCCGAGTGACTGGATCGCGGGACTCACCGCGCTGCCGATCCCCATGGCCACCGCCAGCACGATCATGTTGCGGATCAGCGCCGTGTCCTCCTGCTCCACTTCCACCACGATCGTCTCGGGGGCGCTGGAGAGCTCCGTCCGCATTTCCTCGGTCGTGCTGCCGCTCGAGCGCAGACCGTGCCGGCGCACGAGCCACGTGCCCGCGGGCCCGCCCGCCAGGCCGCCGCAGATGATGCCGATCGTCGCCGCCGCGAGCGCGAGCGGCGCCGCGCCGCGCAGGCCCGCCTCCTCGAACACCGGGGCGAAAGCCATGCCCGTCGCCGGGCCGCCGACGAGCGTCACCGAGCCGGCCATGACGCCGAGGAGCGGATGCGCGTCGAACAGCGACGCGATCCCCATCCCGATGAAGTTCTGGACGAAGCAGAAGACGGTGGCGAGCAGGAGGAAGATCGCGACCTGGACGCCGCCGGCTCGCAGGAGGGCGAGGCTCGCGCCCATGCCGATCGACGTGAAGAAGGCCACGCTGAGGAGCGGCTGAGCGCTCGTGTCGAGCGTGAGCGCGAAGCCGAGCTGGCGCGCGATGACGACGGCAAGGGTGAAGATGAGCCCGCCGATCACGGCGGCGGGGATGTTGAGGCGGTCGAGCCAGGCGAGGCGGCGCCGAAGCAGGATGCCGCCGAAGTAGACCACGGCGGCGAGCGTCAGCGTCTGGAGGAGGTCGAGCTCGAGCGTGCCGTTCATCGGCCCTGGGGTGAAAATGTCCCTGATGATGCACGGAGCGCGGCCGTTCAGCCAGAGGGGATCGCCGCTTCATTGCCGATGCCGTGCCAGAGATGCAGCACCGCATAGCTTCGCCACGGCCGCCACTGCTCCGCCCGCCGCTCCACCTCCGCCGGTGAGAGGCCACCGAGACGGTTTCGCACCACCACGTCCCCAGCCGGGAACGCATCCGGCCAGTGAAGTGCTCGCATGGCGATGTAGCCGGCCGTCCACGGTCCGACACCCGGAAGGGCGATGAGCCGGCGCATCTCGTCCTCGGCGGGCATCCCTGGCTCGAGCTCGAGCCGACCGCTGGTGACGGCCTCCGCCAGTGCGACGATGGCGCGAGCGCGCGCGCCGATGATCCCGCATTGAGCCAGCGCTTCGCTTCCGGCTGCGGCCAGCACCTCGGCGGACGGCCAGAGGCGGTCGAGCCCGGGAAATGGCGTATCGATCCGCTCCCCGAACGCAGCGGCGAGCCGGTCCGCCGCGCGGGTGGCGGAACGGACGGACACCTGCTGGCCGAGAATGGCGCGAACGCCCGTCTCCGCGCCGTCGAGCGCGCCCGGTACGCGCAGCCCGGGATTCGCCTCGATCGAGGGAGCGAGCAGCGGGTCGGCCGCGAGGTGCCGCGCGATGACGTCGGGACGGGCCGCGAGGTCGAAAAGATTCCGGAGGCGCCCGAGCAACGGCGGCAGCACCGGTGTGAGCGCATGCGAGAGCTCGACGACCAGCGACCGCCGCTCCGGCACGTGGCGCACCCGGAGCCAGCCGGCGTGCGTGCCGAGCCGTACCGTCCGAAGCCACGCATCGTCGCGAACGGCTTCGACCCCGGCCACAGCGCGCGCAGCGAGAAACGCGAGCATGGCGGCCCAGTCGTACGGAGGCCGATAGGTGAGCTGCAGCGACAACGATCCGGCATCATTGGCCGAACCCGCCGCTCGGCGGAGGCGCGTCGGTGGCATCCCGTAACGCTTGCGGAAGGCGTCGTTGAAACGGCGGAGGCTCCCGAATCCGCTCGCATAGGCAACTTCCGTGATGGGCAGTGCCGTCTCGGTGAGCAGCTGCTTGGCAAGGAGAAGTCGGCGAGTGAGGACGAGCTCGATCGGCGATACCCCGAGCTCCTGCTGCACCATCCGGCGAATCTGGCGCGAGCTCCAGCCGAAGCGCGCGGCGAGTGCCTCGAGCCCGCCGTCCTCGTCGAGCAGCCCTTCATCGATGCGATGCGCGACGAGATGGGCGATCCGGCGCGTGTCGTCCACCGGCGCGTTGCCGGGCGCCAGCTCGGGCCGACAGCGAAGGCAGGGTCGGAACGAAGCCTTTTCCGCCGCCTCGGCGCTGGCGAAGAAGCGGCAGTTGGATCGCCTCGGCGTCCGGGCGGTGCAGACCGGCCGGCAGTAGATCCCGGTCGAGGTGACGCCGATGAAGAATACGCCGTCGAATCGGGCGTCGCGGGCGGCGTATGCGCTGTAGAGCGCGGCGGCGTCGGTCATGACCGATGATAACGAAGCCAAGCGGGACACACTAGCCATTTTCGGACAGCCGATTCGTCCGGCAAGCGCATCCACCGCAACGGCTTCGCGCCGGGAGAGTGCTCGGAGTGCGATGTCCGGAAATGGCGAGCGCGGCGCCGCGCCCGTGCTACCTTCGATGACGTCGACCTGTGCAGGCGCCTATGATGGCGCGCCACCGAACACGACAGGGGAGGAACGATGAGTGCAGCAACCCGCGGCGCCGGCGCCGAAATCGAATACGTCTTCCGCGAGACTTCCCTCGGGCTCGCACTCATCGCGGCGACTGGCCTCGGGGTGCGCGCCGTCCTCCTGGGTGACGACCGCGCCGAGCTCGAAGCGGATCTGAGGCGGCGATCCGCGGGGACACACCTGCTGGCCGGCGGCCCGATGGCCGATCGGTTCGCCGACTCGGTGGTGACCGTCATTGAATCCCCCGGCGCGGAGGTGGCCATCCCCCTCGATCTCCAGGGGACGGATTTCCAGCGCCAGGTCTGGGATGCGCTGATGCGCATTCCGGCCGGGGCGACGGCGAGCTATGGCGAAATCGCCGAGCGCATCGGCGCTCCGGGGGCGGTACGCGCCGTGGCCTCGGCATGCGGAGCCAACAGCGTCGCGGTCGTCGTGCCCTGCCACCGGGCTGTACGGACCGACGGCGGGCTGGCGGGCTATCGCTGGGGAGTTGAGCGTAAGCGGGCGCTGCTGGCAAAGGAGGCCGCCGACCAGCTGACAGCTGTGCCGCGCTGAGGACTTGGCGGCGCAGCCTCCCCAGCGCTTGCACGCCACGGCGCCGCTGGGCGGGGCCAGCACCCATTGTGACGGCCATTCCAGCCCGATTTCGAGCTTTTGCGTAGGATTCGTATGGCATCTTCACCATCCGGTGGAGCGCCGCCATTTCATCGGAGGCACCATGCACACCCTCGCGTGGGTTGGTATCGCGCTGCTGGTTTGCTGGACCATTCTGACGCTCGGGCTCGGCGTCCCGAGCGGGATCGTTCATGTCTTTGCCGTGGTAGGCCTGATTCTGCTGGTCTGGGGTCTCATGAAGCGGTCGAGTGTGCTGGGCTCCAGGATCTGACGACGCTGCTTCCGTCCGACCGACGAAACGCCCCGCCTGTGAGCGGGGCGTTTCACTTTCGTGACCACCATCCTGTCATCGAGGGGGCGGTGCCGTCGCGCCAGCTGCGGACTTGCGCTCGATACATGCGTCGCAGAGGAGCTGGATGTTGCGATAGGCGCTGGACCCGCCCAGCGAGCCTGGAATGATCTGGTGAAACTGAAGCTCCGCCGCGCCGCCGCATTCGGTGCAGCGCCCCTGGTCCCGCTGCCACACCATGTCCTTCACTTCCTGCGTGACCGATCGATCAGGGGTGCCGGACTCACCCTCCGACAGGCGTCGCCCTTCCTTCGTCTTGAGCAGGTCCGCAGCCCTTCGATCGATGAACCCGTCCATCCGGTAGACGGTAT
>JAICNA010000025.1 GCA_025928955.1 Gemmatimonadales bacterium
AGCAGCTGCCGCTCGTCCTCCCATTCCGAGGTCGGTGTGAAACGCCGTGTCGATCCCATGGCGCACGGTAGCGAAGCGATCGGTGCGGCGTACAATCATCGGAATGCGAGCAGGGGCGAGATCGTGCGCTGCGGTCAGCTGTTCTGATCCGTTCGAGCTGAGTCGAATCGCGAAACCGCGAAGCGTAGAGCAAAACCGCGGAACGCCGGCTCAGTAATACTCGCGAGACGGCTTCCAGTCGGCCACGACCCGCCGGATCACGAGCCTCGAGGCGTTGAAGTTGAGGAGAAGGCCGACGTTCAGTCGCATGAGAATCAGGTACGACCTCAGCTGGGCAAAGTAGATATCGTGCAGCGCGCCGACCGCTTTGAGCTCGACGACGAGCTTGCGTTCGACAACCAGATCGATGCGCGCGCTTCCTACCGGCACACCTTCGAAGCCTACCGGGACGCGAACTTCCGACTCATACGACATTCCACGATGATCGAGCGCCACTCGCATTGCCGCGTGGTAAATCGATTCCAGGAGGCCAGGGCCCAATACGTGATGTACTTCGAGCGCCGCACCGATCACTCGATAGGACAGTTCATCGAATTCGCCGTCCATGCACGCCGATCCATTCGCGGGCTTTGTGTGCGTTTCGCGGTTTCGCGATTCAGGATAGGTGCGCCGTCGATAGATGACGGCACAAGAATCCGCACGACGTTGCATAACGACCGCGGGCCCGGAGAACCGGGCCCGCGCGTCACTTCGTGTACTCGTCGAGCTGATCGAAGCCGATGAGGACTTCTCGCGGCTTGCTTCCGTCGGGCGGACCGAGAATGCCGGCGAAATGAAGCTGGTCGATGACCCGGGCCGCGCGGCCATAGCCGATACGCAGCCGGCGCTGCAGGAGGGACGTGGAGCCGCCCTGGTTCTGAATGCACGCCTCGGCGGCCTCGCGGAAAAGCGCATCACGCTCGCCGGCCGCGGCTTCGGCCTCGCCGCCGGCATCGGCCTCCTGCGCCCGCATCAGCGCCAGGATGTCGACTTCCTCCGGCTCCGCCGCCTGGACCGCCGCGCGCCGCAGCTCCCGCCGCCGCTCGTACCACTCCATCACGCGCTCCGTCTCCTCGGTCGCGATATACGCGCCCTGGATTCGCAGCGGTTCGCTCTTCCCGGGCGGCAGGAAGAGCATGTCGCCGTTGCCCAGCAGGGCTTCGGCTCCGTTCTGGTCGAGGATCGTCCGGCTGTCGACCTTCGACGCTACGCGGAACGCGATCCGGCTCGGGAAATTCGCCTTGATGAGGCCCGTGATGACGTTCACGCTGGGCCGCTGCGTCGCCAGGATCAGGTGAATGCCGATGGCGCGTGACTTCTGCGCCAGCATCGCGAGCGGCGTTTCGACCTCGCCCTGTGCCGTCATCATCAGGTCGGCGAGTTCGTCGATGATCATCACGATGTAGGGCAGCGACCCCTCGCCGTAGACCTCCGGCTGCTCGGGCTCGGGCGGCGTGTCCGGCGCCTCATTGCTGATGGTCGTGAGCGTCGGCCGGGCATGCGGCGGATTCCGGAGCGGCTTGCCCTCCCCGACCTTCCGGTTGAAATCGGCGAGGTTCCGGGCGCCGTTCACGTTCAGGAGCTCGTAGCGCCGGTTCATCTCGAAGACGGCCCACTTGAGCACGGCCGCGGCATCGCCGGTGTTCGTCACCACCTTGTGCCGCAGGTGCGGCAGGGCGTTGTACACCGACAGCTCGACCATCTTCGGGTCGATCATCAGGAGCCGCAGGTCCTTCGGCGTGTACCGGTAGATGAGGCTGGTGATGATCGTGTTGATCGCGACCGACTTGCCCGAGCCTGTCGCCCCTGCGATGAGGAGGTGCGGCATCTTCGTGAGGTCGGCGACCACCGCCTTTCCCTCGAGGTCGCGACCGAGTGCGATCGGGAGCGTGGACCGGCCGCGGTCCCACTCGCCGGTCTCGAACAGCTCGCGCAGCGTCACCATGCGCGCCGTCGGATTGGGAACCTCGACACCGACGGCGCCCTTCCCCGGGATCGGCGCCACACGGATCGACGGCGCACGCATCGTGATCGCCAGGTCGTCCGCGAGCGCCATGATGCGGCCCGCCTTGACCCCGGGCGCCGGAACGACTTCGAACTGCGTGACGACCGGGCCGGTCGTCCGGCCGGAGATGGAGCCTTCGACCTTGAACGTGCGCAGCGTCTCGAGCAGGGATTGGCCCAGGCGATCGAGCTGCGCCTCGCCGGCATCGGCGTCCTGCACCGGCGGCGGGTCGAGCAGCTCGACGGGCGGCAGCGCGCGCTCGTCGTCGGCTGCCGCCGCGAGCGCCGCCGCGGACGGAGCGGCGCGCTTCGGTTTCGCCTCCTTCTCCTTCCTTGCCCTGGGGGCCGGCGGCTCGACCACATCCTCCGGTACCGGCTCCCCGGACGCCTCGTCGAGCGTGACGGCGCGGCGCGGCCGGCGCCGGCGCTCCTCCACCACCGGGAGCGCCTCGGCGTCGTCGCCGGCCTGCCGCTCGAGGCGCTGCAGCGGATGCCACGCGAACGTGATCAGCGTGAGCGCCGACAACGCGAGGAAGCCGAGCAGGAGCGCGCCGGCGACCCCGATCCACTCCCGTACGAGAATGGCGAAGAACCCGGGGAGGAGCCCGGTGGCCTGTGCTGCGAGCGAGCGGTCGGCGAACGCGGGATCGAGATCTGCCTGCCCGATGCGCGTCGCGACCCCGATGAAATAGGGCACCAGCACGCAGAGTCCGCCGGCGAGCAATCCCATCCGCTTCATGTCGAGGCGCGGCAGGCGATCGAGCCCCGCCAGGGCGAGCCCGGCACCGAGCAGCGGCAGCCCCAGCGCGCCCGCACCGAGCACCTGCCACAGCGCGCGGCCGAGCCAGTCGCCGACCGGCCCGGTGAACGAGACCGGCAGGAGGGTGAGGCCGAGGAAGCAGCCGATGACGAGGGCGCTGATGGCGCCGAGGCGGCGGCGAGAGCTCATGCGATTCCGACCGTTGACGCCGTCAGGCGGCGCTCATGAAACTGCGGCAATACCGGGTACCCATCCACGCGTGCGGCGGCGTCGACATCCGCCTCGAAGCCGCGGCGGCGGAGCTCCCGTCCGGCGGCGCTCGCCCGGAGCGGTCGGCTCCAGTCGGACCCGAACCTCCGCGCGAGGGCGAGGCTCGCGATCGCGGCGTCGCCGAGCAGGCGGCGAGGCGGCTTCCGGTCGAGGGCAGCGGCGAGGAGTCGTCCCGCACAATAGGCATCGTCCAGGCTGAAGCGTCCCTCGCGACCCGCGCAGACCACGAGGACCGGCTGCTCCGACGCGATCGCCTCCCGCAGCCGCTCGGCCGCGGCCGTCAGGTTCACGGCCGCCGCCGCGTACACGACCGCACCGTGCTCCACCGCGAGGAGCGCGCCGGTGCCGTTCGTCGTGCTGTGCACGATCGGGCGGCCGGCGACGGCCTCGCGCGTCATTTCGAGCGGGCTGTTGCCGAGCGCGAAGCCGGGCATGCGCACGCACCCGCGCTCGCCCGCCAGCAGCACGTCGCCGCCGATCGATTGCGCGAGGCGGACCGCATCTTCGCCGGTCGCGGCCGGAATCACCGACTTCGCGCCGTTCGCGAGCGCGGCGCAGATCGTGGTCGTCGCCCGCAGCACATCGATGACGAACACCGTTCGCCCCGCCACCTCGGCGGGTCCGAGGGTCAGGGGCGAGAAAGCGACCTCGATCATCAGACCGGTGGCTTGAGGAGCTGCGGCTCGCGCTCGAGAAAGCGTGTGTCGACTTTTCCGGAGACGAACGCGGGATGACGGATGACGCGCGCCAGAAAGGGAATCGTCGTCGTCACGCCTTCGACGATGAAGCTGTCCAGCGCCTGTCCCATCCGCGTGAGTGCCTCGTCGCGGTCGTTGCCGTGGACGATCACCTTCGCGATGAGCGAGTCGTAGTACGGCGGCACGGCGTAGCCGGCGTAGACGTGGCTGTCGACCCGGACCCCGGGCCCGCCGGGCGGATGATACGCGGTGATGAGTCCCGGCGAAGGCTGGAAGTTCCGGTACGGGTCCTCGGCGTTGATACGGCACTCGATCGCATGCCCGCGCAGGCGCCGCCCGTCCCCCTGGAAGCTGATCGGCTCGCCGGCGGCGACCCGGATCTGTTCCTTCACCAGGTCGAAGCTCGTGACCATTTCGGTCACCGGATGCTCCACCTGGATGCGGGTGTTCATCTCCATGAAATAGAAACTGCCGTCGGTGTCGAGCAGGAACTCGAGCGTGCCCGCGCCGACGTAACCGATGTTGCTGGCGAGTGCCACGGCCGCATCGCCCATGCGCCCCCGCAGCTCGGCGTCGAGGGCCGGGCTCGGGCTCTCCTCGATGAGCTTCTGGTGGCGGCGCTGGACCGAGCAGTCGCGCTCCCCCATGTGCACGACCTTCCCGAAGCGGTCGCCCATCACCTGGATCTCGACGTGCCGCGGGTGCTCGAGGTACTTCTCGACGTAGACCGCGCCGTTCCCGAACGCGCTCAGCGCCTCGTTCTGGGCGAGGCCGAAGAGCTGCGCGAACTGCTCGGGCTGCTGGCAGATGCGCATGCCCTTGCCGCCGCCGCCCGCCGTGGCCTTGATGATCACCGGAAAGCCGATCGACTGCGCGAACGCGAGTGCTTCGTCCACGTCCTCGATCGTGCCGGGCGAGCCGGGCACCGTGGGGACGCCTGCCTCCTTCGCGAGGCGGCGTGCGGTCGCCTTGTCGCCCATGGCGCGGATCTGGTCGCCGGTGGGACCGATGAAGGCGATGTTCGACGCGCGGCACGTTTCGGCGAACTCCGCGTTCTCGGCGAGGAACCCGTAGCCGGGATGGATCGCGTCGGCGCCGGTGATCTCCGCGGCGGCGATCAGGTGCGGAATCTTGAGATAGGAGAGGCGGCCCTGCGGCGGGCCGATGCAGACGTCGTCATCGGCGAAGCGCACGTGCAGCGACTCGCGGTCGGCCTCGCTGTAGACGGCGACCGTCTGCACGCCGAGCTCCCGGCACGCGCGGATCACCCGCAGCGCGATCTCCCCGCGATTCGCGATGAGGACTTTCTTAAACACCGGCGGTCCCGGCGAGACCGACCGCGCGGGTGGCGCGGCCGGCGGTCCGTGCCTGCGCCGACATCAGCTCGACTGGTCCGGCGAGTGGGCGCCGGCGCCGCCGGTGATCTCGGAGAAGGTCCGGTCGGAGGACGAGTCGATCCCTGACGCGCGCAACGCGAACTCGCTCGGATTGCTCGAGTAGAAGAGCGCGCTCTCATACGAAATAGCGCCTTCCTTGTACCACTTCATCAGCGACTGGTCGAACGACTGCATGCCGTACGACACCGTGCCCTCGGCGATCAGGTCGGGAATGTTCAGCGCCTTCTCGATATCGCGGATGTTGTCGGCGACCGCCGCCGTATTGATGAGGATTTCGGCGGCGGGCACGCGCCCACGACCGTCGGTGCGCGGCACGAGCCGGAGCGACACCACCGCCTGGAGTGCGGTGGAGAGGAGGGCGCGGATCTCCTGGTGCTGGTGGGGCGGATAGAACGAGATCACGCGGTTGATCGTCTGCGTGGCGTCGGTCGTGTGCAGCGTGGAGAAGACGAGGTGCCCGGTGTCGGCGGCCTTGAGCGCCGTATCGAGCGTCTCCATGTCGCGGATCTCGCCGACGAGGATGATGTCGGGGTCCTGGCGCAGCACGTGCCGGAGCGCGGAGGCGAACGAGAGCGTATCGGTCCCGACCTCGCGCTGGGAGATGTTGGCGAGCTGGTCCCGATGGAGGAACTCGATCGGGTCTTCGATGGTGATGACGTTCGCCCGGCGGTGCTGATTGATGTGGTTGATCAATGCCGCGAGGGCCGTGCTCTTGCCCGATCCGGTGATCCCGGTGACCAGGACGAGTCCCCGCGGCCTGAGCGCGATCTCCTCGAGGACCGGCGGCAGGCGGAGCTCGCGGATCGTCTTGACCTCGTACGGGATCGCGCGGAAGGCGAAGGCGAGCGTGCCCCGCTGCTGGTAGATGTTGGTCCGGAAGCGGCCGACGCCGGGCACGCCGATCGCGAAGTCCGCCTCTTTCCGCTCCGCGAACTCCTTGACCTGCCGCGGCGTCATGATCTGCTCGGCGAGGAGCTTCAGGTCCTCGGGCTTGAGCGGCGCCGCCTCGAGAGCCACCAGCTCCCCGTTGAGCCGGACGGTGGGCGCGCGGCCGACCTTGAGCAGCAGGTCGGACCCGTTGCGCTGGACCATCTGCGAAATGGCCTGCTTGAAATTGAACGGCGGCGCGGCGGCGGGCGTATCAGCCATTGGGATCCACCCTGAAGAGGACCTGACCGAACTCGACGGGCTGCGCGTCTTCGACGCACACCTCGCGGATGACGCCGCTGAACTCGGACTCGATCTCGTTCATGATCTTCATCGCCTCGATGATGCACACCGTCTGCCCCGAGCTCACGCGCGCGCCCACGCGCGCATACGGTTCGGCGCCGGGCTCCGGGGCGGAATAGAACGTCCCCACCATCGGCGATTTCACTTCCTTCAGGTGCGACGGAGCGGGCGCCGGTGCGGGGGCCGGCGCCGCCGCCGCGGCGGCCGGTGGCGGCGGCGCGTGCTGCGCGACGCCGACCGGATACGGCATCGCGTTGTTGCCGCCCTGGGCGGTCCGCGTGATCACGATCCCCGTGCCGAAGAATCCCTTCACCTCGATCGACCCGATCTCCGGCGACTCGCGCAGCAGGTCGGCGAGCCGCTTCACATCCTTGAGCTCGATCGCCTTGATCCCGGGCATGCGGCCAAGCAGCTCGGCCAGGTGCGCCATTTCGTCGGGGTTCATACGCGCGTCAGGTACTTGTCTTCGCGGCGGTCCACCCGGATCACTTGCCCCTCCTCGATGAAGAGCGGCACCTGCACCGTCGCGCCCGTCTCGAGCTGCGCCGGCTTGGTGCCGCCAGTGGCGGTATCTCCCCGGGTCCCCGGGTCGGTCCGCGTGACCATGAGCTCGACGAACACCGGGAGCTCCACCAGGATCACCGTCCCGTTGTGCACGAGCCCCTCGCACTCCATTCCCTCCTTGAGGTAGCGGAGCTGTTCGGCGCCGATGACATCGTCGTTGAGCATGATGTCGTCGTAGGTCTGCAGGTCCATGAAATGGTAGAAGTGGCCATCCTGGTACGAATACTGGATCGGCCGGCGCTCGAGCCGCACGTCGGGCACGCGCTCGCCGGAATTGTAGGTCCGGTCGATCACGGCGCCGGTCAGGATGTTCTTCAGCTTCGTGCGGACGAACGCGCCGCCCTTGCCGGGCTTCACATGCTGAAAGTAGACGATCTGGAACAGGGTGCCGTCGATGTCCAGCACCATGCCGTTCTTGAAGTCGGCGGTATTCGCCACACGGGCTCCTACAGGAGTTCGATCAGTTCGGTTCGGTTATCGGAGAGGCAACGGGGGCCGTCGGGACCGAGGTACACGTCGTCCTCGAGCCGGACGCCACCCCAGCCCGGAAGATAGACGCCCGGCTCCACCGTGACTACCGCGTGGAGGGGGAGCGCCGCTTCCGCGGTGGGCGAGAGGCGCGGCGCTTCGTGCACCTCGAGGCCCAGGCCGTGACCGAGGGAGTGGCCGAACGCCTCGCCGAACCCGGCCGTGACGATGGGCTCGCGGGCGAGCGCGTCCGCCTCGCGTCCCGTCATCCCGGCCGCGACGTGGGCGAGGGCCCGTGCCTGCGCGCGCCGCACCACGTCGTACACGGCGCGCTGCCGGTCGTCCGCCCGCGCACCGACCACCACGGTGCGGGTGAGGTCGGCGCAGTAGCCGTCGACCTGCGCGCCGAAGTCGAGCAGCAGCCATTCTCCCCGGCCGATCGTCCGGGTCGTGGTGCGGGCATGGGGCAGCGCCGCGCGCGGACCCGAGGCGACGATCGTCTGGAACGGATGCCACTCGCTCCCGCGCCGCCGGAGCGCCCCCTCGAGTCGTGCGGCGACATCGATCTCGCGCTCGCCATCGCGGATACTGGGCAGGACCTCGGCGAGCGCCTCCTGCGCGAGTGTCGCGGCCGCGATGATCGCCGAGACTTCCGCCGGCGCCTTGGCGGCGCGAAATCGCTCCACGAGGTCGGCGGTCGGCACTACGTTGAAACGGCCCAGCGCCCGCAGCCGGTCGGCATCGCGGAGCGTCAGATAGCCGCCCTCGACGCCGACGGCAGCGGGTCCTTCCGCAGCGAGGACACGCCCGAGCCGGTTCCACACGTTCGCCTGGTCGATCTCGACGGACGCGCTGTTGCCGACCTCGAGCGGCGCCTGGGCCGAGTAGCGGAAATCGGTCACGAGCACGGTGCTGCCCGGCAGGACGAGAAGCAGTCCCGCACTGCCGGTGAACCCCGTCAGATACCGGATGTTCGGAAGATGCGTGACGAGGAGCGCATCGAGTCCGTCCCGTGTCATCACGTCGCGCACCGCCAGCTGCCGCTCGTGCCGTCGGTCAGCCGTCACGCAGTCGCTCCACGAGTGCTTCGAGCGCGAGGACGTAGCCGCGCCCCCCGAGCCCCGTGACGACGCCGATCGCGAGGTCGGCCAGGAGCGATTCGCGCCGCGCAGGCTCGCGGGCGAAGATGTTCGAAAGATGCACCTCGATGAACGGGAGCCGGACGGCGAGCAGTGCATCGCGCAGGGCGAGGCTCGTATGCGTGAGCGCGGCCGCGTTGATCAGGGCGCCGTCGGCCCGGCCGGCCAGCCCCTGCACGGCCTCCACGAGTGCCCCTTCGTGGTTGGACTGGATCCACTCCACCGTCACACCGAGCGTTCCGGCGGTGGCACGGACCTGGTGCTCGATCTCGGCGAGCGTCGCGCGGCCGTACAGCTCCGGCTCGCGCGTGCCCAGCAGATTGAGGTTCGGGCCGTTGACAACGGCGATCAGCATTCAGCGCTTGAGATTCTGCAGCCAGGCGTGGAACTGGTCGAGATCGTCATCTTCTCGCGAGGCGGTCCGCGCGCGCGGCGCCCCGCCGGTCTGTTCGCCGCCGAAAAAGGCATCGAAGGATATGCCGTCGTCACCCGGGACCGTGGCGCCCGGGGAGGCGGGCGGCACCGGCGAGCCTTCCTCGCCGAACACGGCGCTCAGCGAGAGATGATCGGACGCCGGTCGCGTCGGGGCGGCCTCCCCCGGCTGCGCGGCAGGCGTTGCCTCCGGATGCATCGGCATCGCGGCGGGCTCCTCGCTCCACCTGCTCGGGGGGTCGGCCGGACGCGCGTCGAGGATCGAACCGAGGAAGGCGGATACCGTGCGGGACGCATCCGTCGCCTGATAGCTCGTCGTGACCGGCGGTGCCGCCTCCTCATCCGCGAGGGCCGTCTCGAGCTCGTCGACCTTCTCCCGGAGGCCGAGATCATCGCGGTTGCGGCGATAGAGCTGCCGATAGACCCGGAGTGCCTCGGCGCGATGGCCCTGGCGGAGGAACAGCTCGGCCATGGACTCCGTCACGATCAGGTCGGAATCGAGCGCATCCTCGTCCGTCTCGTCGGCGTCGAAGCGGGCCCGCTCCTCCCCCCCGGAGGCGATGACCTCGGGCTCTGCATCATCGGCACCGGGCGGCTCGTCGGCGAGCGCAGCGGGTGCGAATTCGACCGGAGGCTCGAACGACTCGGCCTCCTCGAAATCGGCAGCGACGTCGTCCGGCTCGGCGGCTTCGGCGCCCGGCCCTCCGTGCGGCTCCGCCCCGCTCGACGCGAATTCGTCCTCCACGGTCCCGAACGCCTCCTCGGGGATGTCGGCCGCGAACGCGACGTCGGTTTCCGCTGCAAGCGCGAGGTCGTCGACGTCGGCGAGCGATGTGTCGGCGCCGAAGGCATCGGCGGGAGTCCGCTCGAGCTCGAGCGGTCCGGAATCCGGGAGATCGCGTCCCGCCACGTCATCGCGTGGCGCAGCCGCGAGCTCGTCGGCTGCGCTCGGCAGCTGGTATTCAGCCCCGCCGGCGGCCGTGGCGGACGTGTCCCAGTCGTCGCTGGCACTGACGATCTGGAACTCGTTGGTGGGCGAAGGCTCGAGGAGGATGTCGTCCGCGCCGGGCAGTTCGTCGATCGGCTGGATCGAGGCAGTCCCCGGGGCGAGGTCCTCGAGCGGCGTGACGCTGGCGCTGTGCTCCTGGAAATCCTCGCCGATGAGTCCCGGCATCTTCGGCGCTTCGGCCGCCGCGCTGGAAATGGCCGGGGCGTCGTCCGGCACAAGATCGGGAAGCTGCTCGACGTCGCCGGAGGGATGCAGGTTGTCCTCGAGATCGGCGAGCAGCTCCGGCGCAACGTCCGGCGCTTCGGATTCGCGTTCGAAGTCATCACTCACCGGAAGGCGGTCCGCCCCCGCCCACGACGACGAACCGACTGCAGCGCCTGTCTCCGCGCTGACATCGGGCGCATCGTGCCCGGAGGGTGCGGCGGCGGTGGCATCTGCCGGCGATTCCCGCTCGGACTCCGGAGTGCGGACGGCACCGCCCGATGCGCGCAGCTCCTCGACCCGTGCGAGCTGAATGCGCGCCTCGTCGTTGCTCCGGTCGATGGTCAGGAGCGACATGAGGCGCGTGCCCGCCTCGTCGAGGCGGCCCTGCCGCTCCGCGATCTCGGCCAGCGCCTTGAGCGCGATCACGTTCTCGTCATCCAGCTCGAGCACGCGCGCGAAGGCGGTCTCGGCCTGCGCGTCGTCGCCAAGATCGAGGTGGCAGCGGCCGAGGACGATGCTGGCGGGGATGTAATCCGGATGGCGGCCGAGGCCCTCGGCCAGAATCTCGAGGGCGCGTGGAATGTTCCGCATCTTCCGGTAGGCTTCGGCGAGCGGGGCAAAGGTGAGACCCTGGGGGTTCTCGCGCCACCGGCTCTCGAGCTTTGCGATCTCGCTGCTGGACATCCGGATCCCGGTCTGAACTGTTCGCGAAGGGCGGCGGCAACGGGGCCGTAAGTCGTTGTGGGGCTTGTACGAAGCTTAGCGTCCGCTGAACCGGGTGTCAACACTCCGCTGCGGCCCGGCGCTTCACTTTTCCTGTTGCGCTGCTTACACTTATGGCTCTTTTTGCCCCCTCGGGGCATCTCTCCGAAACAGCCCTGGAGTGCCGGCCGGACCTATGATCCAACTGTTCCGCAGCAAGCTCGCCAAGCAGATCACCGTGGTCTTCTTCGCGTTCCTCATGGTGGCCTTCCTGCTGACCGGCGTCGACTACAGCGCGCTGGGCTCGTCGAGCGCCATCGGCTCGATCAACGGGGAGACCGTGGACGCGCGCACGTACGAGTCGATCGTGCAGCAGCAGACTGAGGCGGCACAGCGCCAATCGCCCGCCACGCTCTCGCTCGAGGACGTGCAGGCGGTGCGCGACCGGGTCTGGGAGCAGATGATCCAGCAGCGGGTCCTCGAGGCGGAGTACGAGCGGTACGGCATCGAAGCCACCGATGACGAGGTCGTCGAACTGCTCCGGACCAGTCCCCCGCAGCAGCTCGCGACCGCGCCCGAATTCCAGACCGACGGTCAGTTCGACCTCGCGAAGTACCAGCGGTGGCTCACGTCCCCGGGTTCGGCCCCCTACGTCGAGGCGCTGGGCGCGGAGATGCGCGAGCAGATCCTCCGGACGAAGCTGCTCACGCTCGTCACGTCCGACGTCTACCTCTCCGATGCTGCGCTCTGGCAGCAGTACCGGGACCGCAACGAGAAGGTGCGCATTCGCCTTACGGCGATCCTGCCGCGCACGGTGGTGCCGGACAGCGCCGTGCGGTTCACGCCGGCGGAGGTGGAAGCGTATTTCAACGAGCATCGCGACGAGTTCAAGCGGAACCGCACCGCGTACGTGAGTGGCATCGCCGTTCCGCGGCGGATCACGGCAGCCGATTCAACGGCGGCGCTCGAGCGCGCCCGCGCGCTCAGGGCGGAGATCGTCTCCGGCGCCCCGTTCGCGGAAATCGCCGCGCGCGAGTCGAGTGACCCCGTCTCGGCCGAGCGCGGGGGCGACCTGGGCGAGTGGACGCGCGGCCAGTTCGATCCGGCCTTCGACAGCGTCGCGTTCCGGATCCCGCTGAATACGCTCTCGGATCCGGTGCTCAGTTCGTTCGGCTACCATCTCATCGAGGTCACGAGCCGGCGCGGCGACACGGCGGCCGCGCGCCATATCCTCATTCCGATCGAGGTGAGCGGGGAGAATCGCGACCGCCTCGAGGCACGCATCGATACCCTCGACCGCTACGCAGCCGGGGAAACCGATCCGGCAGCGCTCGACACGGTCGCGCGCATGCTGGGGCTGCCCGTGAGTCCCGCCCTGCCCATCCAGGAGGGCAGCCGGGCGCAACTCGGACGGCAGGTGGTGCCCGATGTCGGGGTCTGGGCATTTCAGGCGCGTGAGGGCGAGGTCGGCGAGGTCATCGAAACGCCGGACGCCTTCTACCTCTTCCGGCTCGACAGCCTCGTCGACGCCTCGGAACCGACGCTGGCCGCGGTGCGCCCTGCGGTCGAGGATGCCGTGCGCGACGTGAAGCGGCGCGAGCTCGCCCGCAACGTCGCGACGGAGTTCCTGAAGCGCGTCAACGAGGGCAGTACCGATGAGCAGGCCGCACGGGCGCTCGGTCTCGCGAGCCAGGACTTCGGCCCCTTCAGCCGCGTGCAGCCGCCCCTGGACAACCCGGAGCTCGTCGGTGCCGCGTTCGGCCTGCAGCCAGGCGCCCGCAGCGGCATCATCGACGTGGAGCAGGGACTCTACGTGATCCGCTCGATCGAGCGGATCCCCGCCGATTCGTCGGCATTCGCCACGGCGGTCGACGAGTTCCGTGCCGCCGCGGTGCGCGAGGCGCGTCAGGCGCGCGTCCGCAACTATCTGGCGGCGCTCCGTGAGGGAGCCGAGATCGAGGACAATCGCCTCCGCGCCATGCAGCGCGCGCAGGAGCAGCAGGCGCTCCAGCAGCCGCTCTGATCGAACGATTCGTTCCGGAGAGGCGTGAAGTGAAAAGGGCGGGCACCCGATGCGGGTGCCCGCCCTTCGCTCGACCGGGGAAGCGACGGCTACTGCGAGAGTCGCTTCGGCTCGCCCCCTTGCGGCGGAGCGGTCGGCGGGGCGTCCATCTGACGGGGCGGAAGCGTCGTGGGCTGGCGCTCGTCGCCCATGATCGCATCCGACGTATCCGTCAGGCTCCGCTTGAACTCGCGGATGCCCTTGCCGATCGACGAGCCGACCTCAGGGAGGCGCTTGGCGCCGAAGACCAGCAGAACGACCACCATGATGAGCAGGATTTCCCAGACACCGAGATTACCGAACACGGGTGCCTCCTAGAAAAGCGACCGGGCAATCAGGTACGCGATGAGCACCCCTACGAGGCTCAGCAGCGATACGTGCAGCCCGATTGGACCCAGAGTGAAGTTTACCACCAGGAGGTCGGCAGAGACAGGTCCGAACGTCGGCGTCCATGCGCTCGTGAAGAACGCCTTCGGGGGGCCTTCGGGAAGCCACTGGCGCAGAAAGGCCGTGAGGAAGCCGCCCGTGATGAAGCCGGCGATGAGCACGCCGAGGTAGAACCTCGGCCGATGGGGACCGCTCGGCATCAGCTCCTCCGTTCCAGGACGTAGGTGATGCTGGCTCGGAGACTCTCCCGGGCCGGGGATGGCGGGAGCCGGTCCAGCTCCGCGTCGGCGATCTCCGCGAACTGCTGGGCCCGCACACGGGCATAGTCGAGCCCGCCCGCTTCGGTCACGAGCTGGATCACTCGCGCAACCTGCGCCGCGTCGGGCTGCTCGGTGCGCATGAGGGCGTTCACGTCCCGCCGCCCGGCCTCGCTGAGCCGCGGCAGGGCGGCAATGAGCGGGAGCGTCACCTTGTGCTCCCGGAGGTCGAGGCCCGAGGGCTTACCCGTCACCGCCTCGTCCTCGGTATAGTCGAGCAGGTCGTCCACGATCTGGAAGATCATCCCGAGCGCGTCCCCGAAGCGTGCGAGCGCCGCACGGTGCTCCGCCGGAGCGCCGAGCGCTCCCACTTCGCACGCGCCCGCGAGGAGCGACGCCGTCTTCGAGCGGATGAGGAGGTCGTACGCGGCCTCGTCGAACGACAGCCGGTCGTGCGAGAGGAGCTGCCGCATCTCGCCGATCGTCATGTCGTTCGTCACGCGGCCGATGATGCGCAGCGGCTCGAGGTCGTCGAGCCGCACCAGCTCGACCACCGCGCGGGAGTAGAGATAGTCTCCCATGATGACGGAGACCTGGTGGCTGAACAGCGAATTGACGGTGGGCAGCCCGCGGCGGAGCACCGAGTGGTCCACCGAATCGTCATGCACCAGCGTGGCGAGATGGATGAGCTCGATGACGGCGCCGAGCGTCTCGCAGCGGGGATCGGGGCCGCCCGTCGCCTCGTCGGCAAGGAGGAGGAGCGTGGGACGGAAGAGCTTCCCCTGCATGCGGAAGAGATGCGCATTGACTTCGGTGATCAGGCCGAAGTCGGCGGCGACGATGCGCCGGAGCTCCGCCTGCACGCCGTCGAGCCGGCCCCGCAGCGGGCCCTGAAGCGCGCTCAGGGAGACGGGGAGCGTCTGCTCCGATCTCATGCGTGCTTTGCCCCGAGCCGCAGGATCCGCTCGTTCAGGTCCATGAAGCGGATGTCCACGGCGAGGGCGCGCTCGTAGCTCGCGCGAGCCTCGCTTCCCTTCCCCTGTTCCTCGAGCGCGCGGCCGAGCCAGTAGAGCAGGCCGATCTTCTCGTCATCCGCGCCTTCGAGCGCATCGACGGCGCGCCGCAGAATCGTCTCCGCGATGGCGAACTGCCGCTTCTCGACGAACGTGACACCGAGTGCCTCGGAGGTGCGCAGCCGGCCGTTCGGCGCGCGCAAGGCTTTCTGGAACTCGGCGATCGCCTCGTCCAGGAGGCCCATCTCCTTGAACGCGACGCCAAGGTCGTAGTGCGCCTCGTAGTCGTCGGTGCCGATGTTGGCCTCGATGCCCTTCTTGAACTGCTCGAGCGTCTCCTCGAAGTCCTTCTGCTCGTCGCCCGTGGGCCGCTCGGTCTCGATCTTCATGCGCGTGTCGCGCGGCCCTTCCTCCTCGATGACGAGCGAGCCGAGATCGACGAACTCGTCGCTCGCTTCGTAGCGCTTCGCGGCGGGCGGCACGGCGGCGGGCGGCGCAGGCGCGGCGGGCGGCGGCACGGGCGTCGCCGCGGCCGGACGGTCTTCCGTCGCTGGCGCCGGGGTGGAATCGACCGCCAGCGGCTCGGCTTCGTCGGGCTCCGGTGCGGGCTCGAGCCACGCCATCGCATCGCGCGCGCGCGCATTCGAGGGATCGTGCTCGAGAATCCGGCCGTAGACGGCCAGCGCCTTGTCGGCCGCGCCGGCGCGAACCAGCGCATCGGCGAGGTCGAGATACGCGCCGAGGAGCCGCGTACGGTCCCCGCTCCGGTACGCGAGTTCCACGCGCTTCTGCTGGTACTTGATCACGTCCGGCTCGAGATGCAGCAGCGCATCCACGACATCCATCGCCGATTCCCAGCTTCCGGCGGCCTCGTACGCCTCGAGGGCCAGCACGTATTCCTCGACCGCGCGGGCAGGCTCGTTCTCGCCGACGAGAATGTCCGCGAGGGCGCGGTGCAGCGCGGGGTTGTCCGGGTCGTCGAGGATCCGCTCCTCGAGCTCCGCGGAGGTCACGTCCGGCGACGGCACGGCGAGGGCCGCGGCCGCCACTTCCTCCGGCGTTTCCTCCGGGAGGTCGATCGCGGTCCCGGTGGTGTCGATGAAATCGAGATCGCCACCGATCTTCGACTCGAGCTCGATCGGCGCACCGACGTCGAAATCGTCGAGATAGCGGCCTTCCTGCAGTGACGCTCCGCCCGCCGACTCGAGCGTTTCGCCGAACGGCGGCTCTCCCAGCGCGGAGCCGGGGAGGATATCGAGGTCGCCCGCGACATCCTCCTCCAGCGAGGGGGCCCGCTCCTCGAACGACGGATCGAGGTCGAGCGAGCCGCCGAGGGACGGGTCGAGAATCAGCTCGTCGTCGGCATTGCGCTCGAGCTCGATGAAGTCGCCGGTGCCGGGATCGGAGAGCGGCTCCGAGGGATCGCCCATGCCCACGGAGCCGGCAACGAGCAGCCCGTCGAACCCGGCGTCGGCACCGGGGAGGGTCGACCCGCTCTGGAATTCACCCGGCTCCAGGTCGGACAGTGGCTCGGTTGCCGCCGCCTCGGCGTCGGGCGACATCGGCTGGAAACTGTCGAGCCCCTCGACGAGGGCGGGTACCTCATCCGCCGGCGCGGCGGGAACGGTGGTCGATTCCAGGCCCGCGAGCGGCGGCGCGGACGGCGCCGGCGGCCGCGCGGGCGGGGCCGCCGGGGGCGCCGGCGCAATCGGCGCGTACGGGGAGGATCGGACCGGCGTTTCGATCCCGGTCTCGATGAAGATGAGATCGCTTCCGCTGCTCGGCGGAGCACCCGGTGGTGCCGAGGCGGCGCGTGGTTCGACGGCATCGACGGAATGCATGCGCTCGCGCGTGCGTCGCGCGCCGTCGCGATCGCCGCGCGCCTCGAGGTCCGCCGCCATCCGCTCGAGCTGCTCCCGCGCATCATCCGTCCGCGACGCGGCGCGGAGCAGCTCGACGAGCATGAGCCGCAGATCCTGGTTGGCACCGTGCTGATCCGCGAACGCCTTCACCTGCTGGAACGCCTCGTCCAGCTTGCCGAGCGTGTTCATCCGCTCGAGGTACTCGATGAGATTCCGCTTCGATTCGGAGACGACGTTCTTGCGGGCGTGCAGGTGCGCGAGGCGGAGGTAGGTCTGCACCCGGCCCGGATTGACCCGGAGGATCTTGCCGCACAGCGCGATCGCGTTGTTCAGGAACCCCTGCTCGGCATAGAGCTCGGCCGCGCGCTCATATGACTGCACCGCGGATCCGGGATCGTTCAGCTTGAGGTGGAGGTCCCCGACGCGATTGTAGAGCGCGAGATCGAGCTCCGACTCGCGGCCGGCCTCGAAGTGATGGATGGCTTTCTGGTAGACATCGATCGCCTTCCGCCAATCCTCCTTCTGCTCGTGCTTCCGTGCCGTGTCCTTGAGCTTTTCCAGATTCATTCGGCCCGGCGGAGGAGAGGAGGAAAAAGGCGGTGCGACATGGGGTTAGGCAAAGATAGGGAGCCCGGCGGGGGGGAGCAAGGCAATCGCGTCAGACCCCCGCGCTGCCGGGGTCGAGCTCACCGCCGGCAATGGCACGGGTCAGCCGCTCGAGGTCCGGAGCCGGGGGCCGGTCGGCGCGAAGGGGGGCCACGACCGGTTCGAGGCCCCGGATCCGCCGGTACAGCTCCGCCACGCCTCGTCCCGGCCGGAGCGGGGCGAGCAGCTCGAGTCCCTGGGCCGCGCACAGCAGCTCCGCCGCGACCACCCGCTGAGCGTTCGCGAGAATCCGCCGGGCCTTGAAGGCCGACGCCATCCCCATGGGGACGAAGTCCTCCTGGTTCGCGTCGGTCGGGATCGACCCGATGCTGGCCGGCATCGCCAGCGCGCGCGATTCGGCGACGAGTGACGCTGCAGTTATCTGCACCATCATGTACCCCGAGGAGAGCCCGGGATCCGCCGTGAGGAATGCGGGAAGCCCCTGGGAGAGGTCGGGATTCACGAGCCGCTCGACCCGCCGTTCGGCGAGCGCCTGCAGGGTGGTCAGCGTCATCGCGAGCACGTCGAGCGCCTGCGCCACGGGCTGGCCATGGAAATTGCCGCCGGAGAGCACGTCGCCATTTTCGAAGACGAGCGGGTTGTCGGTCGATGCGTTGAGTTCGACGTCGGCCGTGGCTTCCGCGAACCGGATCGCGTCCGCCACGGCGCCGAGCACCTGCGGCGAGCACCGCAGGCTGTAGGCGTCCTGCACCCGTTCGTCGTTCTCGCGATGGGATTCGCGGATCTCGCTGTCCGCGAGGAGCTGCCGCATGAGCGCAGCGGCTTCGATCTGGCCCCGGTGCGGCCGGGCGTGATGAATCCGCGCGTCGAGCGGCACGGGTGTCCCGCGCAGCGCCTCGAGACTCGCCGATGCGGCAGCCACCGACGTGCGCCACAGCACCTGCGCGTCGTGCACGAGCAGCGCCAGGAGCGCCGTCTGCGCCTGCGTCCCGTTGATGAACGAGATTCCTTCCTTCGGCCCGAACCGGAATGGCGCGAGCCCGGCCGTCCGCAGGGCAGCGTCGGCGGGCGCTTCCTGACCCCGCGCATCGAGCACCCCGCCTTCGCCCAGCAGCACCATGGCGATATGGCTCAGCGGCGCGAGGTCGCCGCTCGCGCCGACGCTGCCCTGCTCCGGCACGAACGGAACGATCTTCGCATTGATCACGCCGACGAGCGCATCCACCAGCTCCGGCCGCACGCCGCTGGTCGGCCGGATCAGCACATTCGCGCGCAGGATCATCACGGCGCGCACGACGTCCGCGGGAAGCGGCACGCCGACGCCCGCAGCATGGCTCCGGATGAGGTTCACCTGCAGCTGGTCGAGCTGCTCGTGCGCGATGCGCACGTTGGCGAGCTTGCCGAAGCCAGTGTTGATCCCGTAGATCGTCTGCCCGCCCGCGATCGCCCGGTCCACCAGGGCGCGGCTGGCCGTCAGTGCCTGGCGTGCCGCCGGATCGAGCGCGATGTGCGTGGCGGGGTTTCGCGCCGCGCGTACGACCGCCTCGATCGTGAGCGACCGCCCGTCGAGCAGTAATGTGTCGGAAGGCATGCGAGGAAGATAAGGGTGGGTGCTGCGGCGCCGCACCCGAATGCGATCGGGGCGACGGCCAACGACGCCGTCGCCCCGATCCGCTTCGACCCGTCGGTCAGTTCCGCCCGGCTACTCTGAGCTCCGGGTTTCCGGGATCGGTCTGGTAGGCCCAGTCGAGGATCAGGAGGTTCTGCCCCACGTGCGTCACGCGGACGGCGCCATACGAGAAGAACGCGCCACCGTCATCGATCTGGAACACGTATCCCCAGCCCGGGAGCGCCTCGATCCCGGCCGGATCATACCCCGCATCGGGAGCCACGGTGATGCTCGTGAGATCTTCCACGGGCGCATTGCCGTAGAGCGCAACCTCCACACCTGCCACGGCGGGCGTGAGGAAGAGCGCGCCGCTGACATCCCGCTCGACGGTGAAATCCGCCGCGACGGAGCTTCCGGCGACGACGCGGCCCAGCTCGGCGCGCTGCACGTTGCCGTCCCCGTTCAGGTCCTCCCAGAAGCGGAAACCGGCGCCCGCATCCTGCTGCTGCCGCGCGAAGATCGCGACGTTCCGCGCATCGGGCCGCGGTGTATCGTGCGTCAGCGGCGACGACTCGCTCTCGAGCCCGTCGATGCTCACGGCGCTCACGTAGAAGCAGCGCGGTACCCCGTTCGTCAGGGCGCCGACGACGAACTCGGGCGCTACCGTCGTTCCCTCGAGCCGCCAGGACCCGCACTGATCGGCATCGAGGTCATAGCTCGCGCTGTGAACGGCGTACGCTTCGAAGATGTCGGGATCGGATTGAAAGGGATTGTCGGACCAGGTGAGTGCAACGGCGCCGTCGAGCGTGGTGCTCGTGAGCTCGTCCGGGGCCTCGGGCGTCCTGCCGGGCCCCGTCGAGTCGGAGCTGCAAGCGGCGAAGAAGAACGCGGGCAATGCGAGCCACCAGCGGCGCATATCCGATCCACTCCGTGAAAGAGGTCGTAGCCGATGCCGAGCATGGGTCGTGCCAGATGCCGGCGCCCCGCTCCGCTGCGCCCGGACGATCCATTCCCGGACCCGGGCCGCCCGCGAATGGCCCCGGCCGCGGTCAATCTGTCTCCCGCCGCGGACGCTATCGCTCGAGCGTGGACTGGTTGAAGTCGAGCTTGAGTTCGGGAAGGTCGGTCAGGAAGACCGAGAAATAGAACGCGACGTTTCCGTTCGCGTTGCGCACGAAGTTGAAGGCCGCGCGCCATTCGTGCAGCTCGCGCTCGAGGCGCACGACGTGCGACTCGAACCGCTTGTCGGTCACGTTGTACTGGGTTTCCCAGGACACCCCCCAGAACGGGGTGGGCGAGAACATCGTGCCGAGGCCCAGGTTCTGGCGGCTCTCCTGCTCCACCCCGTCGCCGCGGGGGCGCTGCCGCGTGAGCGAGTAGCGCACGTTGGCGGTGAAGTGCCTCCCCTGCGTGCGGAGCGGAATCTGGTCCGAACCGTAGAATGACCCCGGGCTGTCCGGCCGCTGGTAGGACGTGGGCTGGAAGATCGGCGTGCCCGCCGGGTCCATGTCCCCCGGCTCCTGCCGGCCGGAGCCGAGTCCGAAGAAGGAGCCGATCGACTGGAACGTCCGCGCGGAGAGCGAGAAGTTCGCGCTGACGCTCTGGAGGAAGGGCGAGAAGTGGGCGGTATCCGACCCGACATCGCCTTCCCAGAGATCGTGCGACACGTTGAGGTTGAATCCCGGAAGCAGGTCGCTGAGCACGGAATTGCTGATCGAGCGCGTGACCCAGCCGGTCTGACCCGGCAGTTTCGCCTGCTCGAAGTCGTACGCGAGCTCGCTCGTGGTGATGCTGAGGAGGCGGTACTTCCGCGCCGTCGTGCCGAGCGTATCCCCTTCCTCGGGCCGCCCCTTGCCCTCGAAGGTCTGCGAGAGCGAGAGGCTGAGCCGCTGCAGCGGATCGCTCCGCAGCTGCGGCACCTCGCCCGGCCGCGTGATCGCCCGCGCGAATTCTTCCGACACGTCGGCCGCGGGCGAATAGTTCCAGCGCACCGTCGGCGACACGGCATGCCGGATGGCCGTGAGCGGCCCGATCCCTCCGAAGCGCCCGAAGAAGGTGGGCGTCATCGTCGCGCTGAACTGCGGCCGCTTGCCCTGCAGGACCCAGTCGCCGCCCGTGCGAGCATTCCGCACGGCGAAGAAGGGCGAGCTCTGCGTCGCGTTGGCGATGCCGATCGCCGGCTGGATCTTCCACGTGTTGCGGAAGAGGATCGGAAGATTGATCCCGGTATCCCAGTTGAGCCCGGAGCTGAAGTCGCCACCGGTGATCCGCAGCACGGTGACCGAGTCGTTCGGCTCCGGCGTGGTGAGATCCGGCTGCCGGACCGAAATCTGCCGCCGTTCCGTCGCCGACTGATCCACCACGCTCAGGGTGTTCCGCCAGTTGAACGAGCCGATCCGGAGCGGCGTGTCGAACCCGAGCGACGTGGCCCGCGTGCGGCCGCGCTGCTCGACCGTGTCCACCGTACCGTCCGCATTCGCGATGAGCAGGTCGCTGAGGACCGTGCCGCGCGACTCGTTGTTGACGATGGAGAGCCCCGGCGACCAGGTGATGTCGCGGCCCAGGTTGAGGGGCTTCGGCGAGATGTTGAGCGAGGGCAGCTGGCTCGTCGAGCTCCGGTCGCTCAGGCTCTGCCGGCGATTGCCGCCCAGCGCGATAGACCCCCAGCCGAACCGCTTCGTGAAATTCACCGAGCTCGTGATCTGCTGGGTGTTGAGCAGCGGATCGAGCGCGTTCTGCTCGACGATCGTCGAATTGGTCAGGTAGTTGACGTCGAGGTTGAGGCTGGTGCTGATGTTGAAGTTCTGGCGGTGCGTCCACCGCAGCCCGAAGCCCCGCGCCCCTCCCGTTTCGTACTGGCGGTTCACGCCGAGCGAGCCGTCCATGAACCGGTCGAGGAAGCGGTACTGCGTATTCACGCCGAACTGGACGTAGCGCCCCGAATACCAGTCCACCCGCCCCGTGAAATCGAGGAAGTCGCTCGGCGCCCAGTAGTAGCCGACGTTGGTGATCTGCCGGTTGTAGCTCCCCGAGGTCCGCACGATGTCGTTGATGCCCACCTTCGGCACGAGGATGCCCGAGCGGCGGCCGGGCCGCGTGTCCTGGAAGATGAACGGCAGCCAGAGCACGGGCACGTCGCGGATATAGAGCACGACCGGCCGCGCCACGATCATCGAGTTCGAGACCCACTTCACCTTCCCGACGGCAAAGCGATAGTGCGGCACGGGAAGCGGGCAGCTGGTGATGGTGCTGACGCCGGCGAAGACCCGGGTCGAGCTCGCCTCCTGCGACACGTTGCCACGGAGGAACCAGACGGTGCCGGCCTCCTCGAACTGCGTCTGCCCGCCGCGCACGAGGCCCTGCCGCTCGCAGGTGTCGTACCGGATCGCCTCGCCGACGAGGGTTCGCCCCTGGTCCACCAGCGTCGGCTTGCCGGAGGCCGTGAGCTCGCAGTTGATCTCGTCGAACGTGATCCGGCCCGCGCTCAGCGTCATTCCCTCCCGCTCGGTGTACGCCGAGCCGCGGAGTTCGAAGCGCCGCTCCTCGGCGAAGAGCGTCGCCGAGTCCGCGCGGTAGCGGGTGACGACGAAGCCGCGGCGGGTGAGCAGCTCCTGCAGCACCGAGTCCGACGCGGTGGCGGGAAACCGATTCACCGTATCGGACGGGAGGGCGTCCACCCGCCGCTCGGCCAGCGAATCGCGCGGCGGCACTTTCGCGGAATCTGCGGGCGGCCGCCGCACCGGCTTGTCCTGAGCGTGCGAGGTCCCGGGAAGTGCGAGAAGGGCAAGCAGCACTGCGGCAGCGGCCGCGGCGGCACGCCGGCGGCGCCGGCGCGTGAGGAGCA
>JAICNA010000144.1 GCA_025928955.1 Gemmatimonadales bacterium
CTACGGGCTCGACCAGAACCCCGGCACCGAGGTGAAACCGTTGTGGTGAAACAGGACTTCTGCGTGTGGGTCTCCGGCCGGCCGGCTTCCGTGGCCGCCAGCATCGCCCGCGCCCTCGAGCTGTCGCTGTCGGAAAGCAACGGACGCGTCGTCTTCGCCGCTGAACGGGCCTCCGCCGCGCCGGAGGCATCTCACCGGCTGGTCGAGGTGCTCGTCGGTGATGCACCCGCGGGGGACCCCCCTTTCACCGGGGTAAAACTCGTTGCCCCCCCCCCCATTCGGCGTAACCCCGGCGCCACCCGGATATCCCAGAGCAGCGCGAGATCACTGCGGCCTTCCAGCAGGTCGACCGCCGGATCGCCGGCCGCGATCACGGCACCGCCCACCCATCGCGAGGTCACAGTGGCCGCGATGAGGCCCCAGTGCGAGAGGTCGAACCGCGACGCCCAGAGCCCCGGCCCGCCTGCTTCCCCGGCATCGTAATCCTTGATGTACGGTCGATCGACGCTCCGCTCCACGAACGTGAAGCTGCCGCCGTCGAACTCTCCGCTGATCGCCAGCCGGCTTCTCACCACGAACGCGGTCGGCACCCGGGCAAGCGCTCCGATCCTGGAGATCGGCTGCTCGCCGATCGCAACGCCGTCAAGCTGCCGGAGCATGTCGGTCAACGACCTCGAGCAGCAACGCTTGCCCGTCGGTGGCTCAGATCCTCACCGGCTATCACACGGCTACTCTCGATCGGACCAAAGGCGCCGACGGCCCGCGCGATCGCCCGGGCAATCTTCTCGCCGCCGTGCGATGAGGGCTCGATCGGGTTCGCGTAGTCCGCGGCCTCGGTGCAGACGAGCCGGAGCTCGATGAGCGTGAGCCCATGCTCGACCGCGACACGAACGATCACGTCGTTGAACGCAACGAGCGCGGTCGAAGCGCGCCGCTGGAACGATGCATCCAGCGACCAGCCCTCGTAGATCGTACAGAGGGTGGTCGGAAGGTCCCGTGTGACCACGGCCGATACCGCGGCCCGGTAGCTCGTTTCGAATCCTCGCGCGGCCGCGGCAAGCTGATCGAGGACCTCCGCCGCCGAACGGGCAGGCGCGTCGATCAGGCCGATGTGCCCGAGGGCGTCATTGCCACCCGCGCTCAGAACCAGATGGGTCGCTGCATCCGGGATCCGCCGCAGCTGCGCCGGAACGTCCGCTGCCACGCTGCCGTCGACCGCGACGAGCGTGGCGTCCCACCCGGCGGGAAGCACCGACTGCAGCTGTGTCACGACATCCGGGCCACCGGAGGTATAAGCGCCGTTATCCAGGATGGAATCGCCCAGCAGGACGACGTGCGCCACAGGCGAGCCTCGCGTCGATCGCCTATGCCGCGCCGATGCGCTGCCTCACCGCCGCGATCTCCCGCACCGGGCGGACTTCGACGCAGCCTGTCCGGGCCCAGGGAAACGCGGCGGCAATCTGCACGGCCTCGTCCATGTCGCGCGCTTCGATCAGGTTGAAGCCGCCGAGCACCTCCTTGGCTTCCGCGAAGGGCCCGTCCGTTGCCGTCATGCGCCCGTTCCGGATCCGGATCGAGCGCGCCGTGCTCGCCTCCTCGAGCATCTGCGATTCCAGCAGCACGCCGTCGCGCTTCAGCGCGTCCGCATGCGAGAAGCAGTTCCGCAGCATCTCGTCCGTTTCGCCGGCGGGGAGCGAATCGAGCAGCGCACTTTCGTTGTAGATGAGCACCATGAACTTCACGTGGCCCTCCGTGACTCCGCGGGAGCATCCAGCTGTCGACCGTCAACAATCCCGGGATCATGGCGCAGCCGCAAGGGGGCGTCCGGCGGTCACGGGTGGCCCGAACCCGAGCGTTGCGCGGTCGATGGTAAGCTGGCTCACCGACGGGGCTCCGTGCCCACGACAGAGTGTTGCAGCCACCCTCGGGAGGGGTCTTGCCGCTGCAATTCCGGAAGTCGGGCTGCGTCTTCAGTATCGTCGCGTCGATCGTGCTCACGATCGTGCTGAATCTCCTGCTGCGAAGCTGCGCGGCATCATGAGCGCTGGGCTGTCTGGCCCGCTGGCTCCACGTTCCCCCGTATGGGAAACCATTGCTTGTCGTTCGATGCGAATCCGACGACAGTCCGGTCGCTGAGATTGACCGCCACCGTCAGGGTGAAGCCGGACGGCGCGAGGTAGGAAATCAGGTACATATCGTCGGCCAGGCGGACGGCCGCGTAATCGGCCCGTTCCGCGCTCGGCGCAGCGGTTCCCCCGGCCGGTTCTTCCGCGCCGGGGCGCACACTTCGCCAGGTCACCGTCCCATCCTCGGCAAACCGGTGCTCATGCGTGTCGCCGCGCGTGGGACCTTCGGTCCAGCTCCAGCGCATCGTCTTTCCGCGGATGGCGGCGGCGCGTTCGATCTCAGCCATGGTGTCCGCTCTCTGTGGAAGTGTCCGACCCCGCGCGTCGTCAGTCGCTCGCCGGTTCGGCGGCAGCGAGGATTTCGATGCGCACCCGCGTGCGGCCTTCCCGAATGAACCCGAGCCGCTCGGCGGCCGCCTCCGAGAGGTCGATGACGACGCCCGCCCGGCGCGGCCCCGCGGCAGGGCCGCGATCGACGATCTCCACCTCGACGGTCGCGCCGGTCGCGAGCCGGTGCACGCGGACGCGGGTGCCGAATGGCAGCGTCGGGTGCGCCGCGACCATGGCGTGCCGGTCGAACGGGATGCCACTCGCGGTCGTGCGGCCGTGGAACGCCGCCCCATACCAGCTGGCCAGTCCCTCTTCGTCGTCGGGGGCACGCGGCTCGTAGCCCGCGGGCTCGTGCCGGCCCGGGGAGGCGCAGGCGCCGGAGAGCGCGAGCGAAAGAAGGAGCAGTGCGCAGAGGCGTGATCGCACCGGCATCACTCGCTGCCCCGCGCGGCGATCGCCTCGATCTCCACGAGCCACGGCGATTCGAGCGTCTGTGCCACCACCACCGTGAGGGCAGGGCGGGCATCCCCGAGATGGGCGCGCCGAATCCTCCCGTTGGCATCGGCCTGGTTCCGGTCGGTGAGCCAGGTCGTGACCTTCACGAGATCGTGCGGCCCGAGTCCGGCGGAGGCGAGGATGGCGAGCACATTCGACCACGCGGCAGCGCACTGACCCTCGAAATCGTCCGGCACCGAGCCATCGGGGCGTACCGGAATCTGGCCGCTGATGAAAAGCAGGCGCTGACCGGGGCCGGTCTCCACGGCGTGCGAGTATCCGCCGATCGGCGCGGGGATCGATTCAGGGTCGTACGTCCGATTCATGCATTCTCCAGAAGGATGCTGACAAGACAGAACCACTGCAGTGGCACGGATCATTTCCGGAAGCTGTCCGCGCCACGCCAGAGACCCGGATAATCCACGACGAAGCCGTCCGGATTCACCTGCAGGAGCGCGGCGTAGCCCGCATCGGGCGATTCATACCACCATCCGCTTTCATTCCGCCGCTCGTAGCGCTGCCGGAGCCGGCGGAGCGTCCACGTTGCTTCGTCGAGCAGCGCCGCTTCCGCATTCGCCGCCTCCCCCGGGCGGAGCGCGAGTCGGCGCAGCGGAAAGAGATTCGTTGCCGGCGTGAAGCCGAGGTCGAGATCCACGAGGCCTTGAAGCGCCGGAACCGGTCGACCATTCAGGGTCCATTCCCCAGTGGCTCCCCGTTCGATCGAGAGCGCGACCGGGGTCTCTCCCACCGTGCCCCGGACCGTGCCCCTGACGGTACGCCACACTGAGTCGGCCGCCACCGCATAGGCAAGCTGCGCATCGCCGCGCGCATCCGCGAACTCGGCACGTCCGCGGAGGCTCCACCCTGCCCCGTCAGGTGCGAGCTCGCAGGCGTCTGAGCCGCGCACGTCGAGCCGGACCCATCTCATCGTATCAGCCATTCGCCGCGCCGCGCCGGTCCACGATGCCACCGTCGCTTCCGGGCCGCCATGCGAGGTAGGCGAGTACGACGGGCGAACCGAGGGCGATGAACGCCATCGTGAGAAGCATGCGCCGCGGCAGCGGCCACGCCCGGTTCACAGCGTCGAGCCACAGCAGGACGAGGACGATCGCCGCGAGCACCAGGTGATCGGTCACGAAGAGGAGGATCATCCAGTCGCTGCCGAGGAGCGTCCAGAAACGTGCCGCAGCTGGCCCGATACCTCCCGCATCGAGTACCCAGCGAATCGCCCCGTAGGCCTCCCACGTGAGGAAGAGCCCGGCGCCCAGCAGCAGCGCGCTACGAACCGGCGTCCACATTCCCATCGCTTCCGTCGGGGGGACCCGCGCGACGCGCGCGGAGATACGCGTTGAGCTCGTTCTCCCATTCGCGCATGAACGCCGCGTAGGCCTCGCTCGTGCGCGCCCGGACGTAGTCCTCGCCCGCCCCGCCCAGGGCCGTGTAACGGTACGTCACGTGCGCGTGGCACCCGGCGGCGCCGAGTGGCTCGAGGGTGATGGACAGCCGGACGACGAGAAAGCCCGGGGTGATCTTGAGCATCTCGACCCGGTGCGCCGCGACATCGAAGTCGAGGACCGTCCAGACCGCCTCGGCCCCCTCCCCGGCTGCCGCGTCCGCCGTGGTGAAGACGCAGTCGCGCTCGACGAAGCCGGAGTCGCTGACGACGAGATGCGGAGCCCAGCCGGGAACCCATTCCACCTCGCGAACCGGGCAGAGCAGTGGCAGGACCTCGTCGGGGGTCCCGTCGAGCGACTGGGTCCAGGCATGGGTCACACGCACCGGCCTGCGGACCTCCATCGGCCGCTTCATTGCGCGATACCGTCGGGATACCGGTCCCGGACGAGCTCGAGCTGGACGCTGTGCTCGAGCCAGGCCTTGAGCCCGGCGAGCGCCAGCGAGAATCCCTGTGTCGAATCGGCGACCTGGCGCACGATCTCGTCGCCTGTTCCGGCGAAGCCCGACTCCGTCACCTCGACGAACGTGTGACCGCCGGCGCGGCCGGTGAACTTCCACTCGACTGTGGCAGGCTCGCTGGACCCCGGCCATTCGATCACGAGCCGGCGATGAGGCTCGATCGTTCGCGCGGTCACCGGGATCGAGATGCCGTACATCTCCCATTCCCAGGTGATCTCCTTCCCCACTTCGAGGCGGCCGCTTCCCCGCGTGAACCAGAACCGGGTTGTGATCGCGGGATCGACGAACGCTTCGAATACCTCGGCCGGGGGCCGGCGAATGAGCATCCCCGTTTCCGACCGGGGAATCTGCGTGAGCGTGAGCGTCATCGTTCAGACCTCGCCGAGATATTCGCGCTGGAACCGCCAGTCCTCGCGGGCAGCGGCGACCGACGGAAACTCGCAGATCGTCCCGCCGGCGCACCATGCCACCGAATCCGCCGCGTCGAAGAGCATCTCGACCTCATGCCCGGTGATGACGATGGCGCACCCGTCGGCGGCGAGACCGCGGAACGCCCGCGTGATCGCCTCTGCGTCGAGCGGCGAGGTCCCGCGATAAGGCTCGTCGGCCAGGAGGCAGCGGGGACGCCTCACACAGGCGAGCGCGATCTCGGCGCGGCGGGTCTCGCCGCCCGAGAGCCGCAGCGGCGTCAGGTCGAGACGAGAAGCGATCCCAAGCGATTCGGCGATGCTACCCACATCAGCCGCCGATCGGAACCGCCGCCGTACGACCGCGAGCTGCCGGCCAACCGGGATCGCGGGCGAGAGGATCGCGCGATCCGGGAGATAGAACACGCCGCGCTCCGCCAGTAACGGCAGGCTGGGTCGGACCCAGGTCACGCCGTCGAATCGTACGACCCCCGTGTCCGCCTGGCGCCAGCCGGCCGCTATCGCAAGGAGGGTGGATTTCCCGGCACCGTTCCGTCCGCAGAGCGCCGTGACGGCGCCCGGATAGGCGCGCAGCGATGCGGTCGTGAGCACGGGACGGCCCCGGTACGCCTTGCCGATCGTGTCAGCCTCGAGGAGCGGCATCGGACCATGCGGCGGCGATCGCCACCTCGCCGACGAACGCCGGAAGGCCGGCGAGGATCGCAAGCGTCCGCTGGCGGAAGCCGAGGTTCGCCAGGAGCAGGTGCTCGTTCCGGCGGCGAATGTCGAGCAAGCCGAGCGCCGCGACAACGAGCACGATCCACGCTGCCGCGCCCACCGTCACCGCTACCGTGAACCGCTCCTCGAATCCGGACATGAACCAGGGAAGGAGGGCGAGCGCCGCGCGAAGGCATCCCCAGATGAAGGACCCCCGCAGGATGATGGGAACGGTGTACAATCGGTCCGGCACCGGCAGAACGTTCATTCGCCCTTCATGCCTCCTTCAGCATCGGCAGCATAGTCTGGGAGCGGACATTCGGACTGGAGGCCACATGTCCCGCCCGGCGTTGACGATCTTCGTCCTATTCTTCGGTCTCGCGCTGCTCGACGCGGTGCGCGGCGGGGACTGGCTCCTCGCCCTCTTCTGGGTTGCCGTCGGCACCCTCTTCTGGATGCTGGAAACGGGGGTCGGGACGACGAAGCGCTGGCCGCTGAGCTGAGGCGAGAGCCGGGCCGCTCGCCCGGCCCGGCCTCGCGCTCGGCGCTACCACGGCGCTACCTCGGCGTTCAACCCTGCCGCTTGAAGTACTGAACGGCGCGCTCGTGCTTTTCCGCGGCCGCGCGGGTCTTGAACGTGCCGAGGTTGCGCCGCTTTCCGGTCTTCGGGTTCTTCTTGCGCGAATACAGCCGGAACTCGCCGGATGCGAGTTTTCGAATCATTCGGACCTCCCGACCAGTGCCTCGCGTGGACCGGACCCCGCCGGTCGCGAGGTCATTTCCTCGATCTGCTGCTTCTGGCCTCCGTGCGCAGCTCCGCCGCGCGGGCCTTCACGAGCCGCCGCACGAGAGGCTCGGGCAGCGGCTCCGCCAGCGGGAACTGCACGGTTCCCTTCGAGGTCCTGTAGCGGGCGAGCTCACGCGCGAGTGATTTCCGCATGGCAGCGCTCAGCGGGTAGAGGCTCGTGTGCCCTTTCCACCCCGCATACCAGACGAGGACCCGGCCGTCGAGTCGGAGCGCCGGAATGCCGTAGCTGAAAGCGTCCTCCCCGTCCGGCGCGGCCGCCAGGATCACTGCACGAAGACGGCGAAACGCACGACGAGTCTCCGCGGGGAGCGCTGCAGTGTACTCACGCACTCTCGCTCGCGCGTCCACGGCGGCGGCCCTCTCCGAGCTCGACGTCATGTCTCCTCCGCCTGAACGTCTTCCCCGCTCGATGGAAACCCGAGGATCCAGAGCAGCCCCTCGTCGGGCCGCGTCAACCGTTCCTGGTCGGCCTCCACCCAGCTCGTCGCCTCGATCCAGTCCGTGAGTGGCGCGGCCGCCTCCTGAGGTAGCCGGCCGACATCGATGTCGGCACCGGGATCCTGCGCGTCCCGCAGAAGCTGCCGCACGAGGTGGCCGCTCTCGACGACCACGATCTCGGCATACCCGATCGCATCATTGGCGGCGGCATAGACGAGATCCCCGTCCTGTGCGAGGCCGAGCCAGTCGGAGGCCGACCGGGTCTCGAGTCCGCCGCTGACCTCCTCGAGCACCGTCCATTCGGCCCAGGGGTACACCCAGAGGGCATACCCCAGCCACTCGTCGTTCTCGTCTACCGCGGCGGCGACCGCATCCCGATCGCGAACCGGGCGCGGCGCCGCGATCTCGTCCGTCCCGATCCACTCGGCGAATCGGC
>JAICNA010000055.1 GCA_025928955.1 Gemmatimonadales bacterium
ATCACGGCGCCTCGGACTGCGCGGGCGAGATCGGCCACACGACGATCGACTCGAACGGCCGCCGGTGCGCCTGCGGCAAGTACGGGTGCCTCGAGGCGTACGCCTCGGGTCCCGCCATCGCGCGGCGCGCCACCGAGGCGATCGAGGCGGGCGCCGAGAGCCGGCTGCCGGCGCTGGTGGGCGGCGAGCTCTCCCGCATCACGGCGCAGCTGGTCTACGAGGCGGCCGAAGCCGGCGATGAGCTCGCGCGCGAGGTGGTCCACGATACGGCGCACTTCCTCGGGGCCGGCGTCGCGAACCTCGTGAACATCTTCAATCCCGAAGTCGTGGTCGTCTGCGGCGGCGTGCGCCGCGCGGGCGATCTCCTGTTCGCGCCGCTCCGCCGCGAGGTGGCGCGGCGCGCCTTCAAGCCTGCCGTCGCGGCCGTGCGCATCCTGCCGAGCGAGCTCGACACGCCGGGCGTGCAGGGCGCGGCGCGCGCCTTCCTGGAACGACAGTAGCATGCCGCGCGTCGGCATCGTCGGCTCGCTCGTGTGGGACGTGATCCACGGACGGGATCCGCTGTCGGCGCCGGTCGAGGAATGGGGCGGGATCGCCTACGCGCTCGCCGGGCTCGACGCGAGCCTGGAGGACGGGTGGGAGATCGTTCCGCTCATCAAGGTCGGGCGGGACCTCGCCGGGCCGGCGGCCGAGTTCCTCCGCTCGCTCCGCCGGCTGACGGCCGGCGGGCGCTGCGTCGAGGTGGACGCGCCCAACAACCGCGTCGTGCTCCGCTACGCGCGGGACGAGCGCCGCTGCGAGCGGATGGCCGGCGGCGTCCCCTCCTGGAACTGGGGCGAGCTCGGACCGATGGTGCGGGACCTCGACGCCATCTACGTGAACTTCATTTCCGGCTTCGAGATGTGCCTCGGCACGGCGGAGGCGCTGCGGCAGGGGTTTCGCGGACCCATCTACGCCGATCTCCACAGCCTCTTCCTCGGGATGCAGCACGACGGAATGCGGGTGCGCCGGCCGCTCCCCGACGCGCCCTCCTGGTTCGGCTGCTTCGACATGGTGCAGCTGAACGAGGACGAGATGCGCGAGCTTTCGCCCGATCCCCTCGCGCTGTCGGCCGATGCGATCGCCGCGGGGGTCGGGCTGCTCGTCGTGACGCTCGGGCCCCGCGGGGCGGCCTACGTCGAGGCGCCCGGCTTCGACCCCCGGCAGGGCGGGCAGGTTCGGCGGGGCGGCCTATCGGCCGTCACGGTCCGGAGTGCGCTCGTCGAGGCCGACTTCGTGGACGCGGTGGACCCGACCGGATGCGGCGACGTCTTCGGCGCGAGCGCCTTCAGCCGCCTCCTCGCCGGCGACGATGTCGACACGGCGCTCCGCCATGCGAACCGGATGGCGGGCAGGAACGCGTCCTTCCGGGGCGCATCGGGGCTCGCCGATCACCTGCGGGGAGAGCTCGTGCGGCCATGACCCGAATCATCGAGATTCCCCAGAGCTTCGACGACCGGACCTTCGACCAGTTCGCCGGCATGTTCGGCGACTGGCCGCCGCAGGAGCGCCTCCTGTTCGATGCGCGGGGCGCCCAGTGGGCTTCGCCGTACGGCCTCATCGCGATGCTCACGGCCGCGCAGGCGCTGAGCGAAGCCGGCGCGGAGCGCCCGCTCTTCACGGCGCCGCTCAACGACGAGGTGAAGCGGTACTGGGCGCGCACCGGTTTCTTCCGGCATGCCGCCGACTTCTTCGAGATCCACGGCCGGATCCCGAAGGCCGCCGAGGGGCCGAGCGATACGCTCCTCGACGTCACGCCGATCCGGGCCATGGACGACGTCCACAAGGTCGTCGGGGATGTCCCGGAGCGTGCCGCGAAGATCCTCCAGGACCAGCTCAACATCCGCGCAAGCGAGACGATGCGCTTCAGCATGGCGCTTTCGGAGGCGTGTCAGAATATTGTTGAGCACTCGGGCACGGGAGGCTGGGTGGCGGTGCAGGCGTACACGTGGCGCCGGCGACTCGGGAAGCGGGTCGTCGTGATCGCCGTGAGCGACGGCGGCATCGGGTTCCGGCGCTCCCTCGAGCCGGCGCACGCCAAGCGGTACGGCGAGCGCTGGGGCGACGGCGCGGCGCTCGAGGCCGGGCTCATCCAGAACGTGAGCCGCTTCCGCGACCCGGGGCGCGGCCAGGGTATCGCATCCATCAAGCGGTCGGTGGACCACTGGAACGGCAAGATCTCGATCCGGAGCGGCACGGCCCGGCTCGCGATCGTGCCGCCCTGGGACGACGACGCGCCGCTCGCGGAGCATCTCCCCTTCTTCCCTGGAGCGCAGGTGCAGATCACGATTCCAGCGAAGGACGCGCCGGCATGATCGAGACCTTCCGGCTGCACCAGCTGTTGCGGGAAACGGTCTCGGCGCCGTATCGCTGCCTGGTCACCCGTCCCACCGGGGCGGCGATCCGCTCGCGCATCGAAGAGGCGCTGGCCGACTCCGCGTGCATCACCGCGCTGCTCGATTTCGCCGAAGTCGAGGTCATCGACTTCAGCTGCGCCGACGAAGTGATCGCCAAGCTGGTGCTCGCGCAGCACACCTCGTCGGGCCCGTACGTGGTGCTGCAGGGGCTGACGGAGCCGCAGCTCGAGGCGGTCGAGCACGTGCTCAATCATCGCCGCCTCGCCGTCGCCGCGCTCCGCGAACAGCCGGCCCGGCCCGCGCTCCTCGGCTGCGCGGACGACGATACGCGCCAGGCCTTCACCACCCTCTGCGAAGACGGCGCCACCGACCCGGACAGCCTCGCATCGCGCATCGGCTGGTCCCGGGAGCGCGCGGCGGCCGCGCTCGAGATGCTCACCTCGCTCCGGCTCGCCCGCTTCCTCGACGGCACGGTCCGCCCCGTGCCGGTGCCATGACGAAGCGCCGCTTCGGCCTCTCCACCACCGCGGTCCACGGCACGCCGCAGCGCCGGGCGGACTGGGCGCCGATCGTCGCCGCACTCGCCCAGAGCACGACGTTCACGAGCCCGGTCGGCAGCGACGAGGAAGTCCTCTACACGCGTTACGGCAACAATCCGAACCAGGTCGAGCTCGGCCGGAAGTACGCGCTGCTCGAAGGGGCCGAGGAGGCGCTGTTCGTCGCGAGCGGCATGGGGGCGACGGCGCTGGCGCACCTGGCGGTGCTCCGCCCGGGCGACCACCTGATCGCGAGCGCATGGATCTACGGCGGGACCCGGAAGCTGTTCGACGAGGAGCTCGGGCGGCTGGGCATCGAGGTCACGTACGTGGAGCCCGATCAGCCGCGCAACTGGCGGGGATCGGTGCGCCGGAACACCCGGGCCATCTTCATCGAAACGCCGACCAACCCGCTGATGCGGGTGCTCGACGTCGAAGCGGTGGCGCAGGCCGCGCGCGAGCATGGGCTCGCCCTGCTGGTGGACGCGACGTTCGCGAGCCCGGTCAATTTCCGCCCGATCGAGCACGGCGCGGACGTGGTCATCAGCAGCGCCACGAAGTACCTCAACGGCCATACCGACGTGATCGCCGGTGCGGTGGCGGGCACGGCCTCGGTGGTCGAGGAAGTGACCCGCCTCATGCGCCTCTGGGGGCAGGCGATCGATCCGCACGCCGCCTGGCTGGTCGACCGCGGTCTTCGGACGCTCAGCGTGCGCATGGAACGCCACAATGCGAACGGCCTCGCGGTGGCGCGCTGGGCCGAAAGCCAATCGCAGATCTCGCGCGTGCACTATCCGGGGCTCGAATCCCATCCCGATCACGCGCTCGCGCGCGCCACCCTCGCCGGGTTCGGCGGGATGGTCGGCCTGGAGCTCGCCGGCGGCGTCCGTGCCACGGAGCGCTTCCTCCGGCGGCTCAAGCTGATCGCCCACGCGCCGAGCCTTGCCGGCGTGGAAAGCCTCATCTCGGAGCCGCGCCTCACGTCGCACAAGTCGATGCGGGCCGAAGGCCGCGCGAAGATCGGCATCCCCGACGGCTTCGTCCGTCTGAGCTGCGGCATCGAGGACGCGGAGGATATCATCGGGGATCTGGAGCAGGCGCTCTCGGAGTAGATGGAAGGGTGGAAAGTTGGAAGGGTGGAAGGGTGGAATGCCGATTGCTCCGCCACCGTTCCACCCTTCCACCTTTCCACCCTTCCACCTTTTCCTCTTCCATCTTTCGCCCCCCAAGCCGGTCCAACTATCTTCCCGCCGTGATCCGCCTCTCCCACGTCGTCAAGACCTTCCCGAATGGCTCGCTCGCTCTCAAGGACGTTTCGTTTCACGTCCCGAAGGGTGAGTTCGTGTTTCTCACCGGGCACTCCGGAGCCGGGAAGTCGACGCTGCTCCGGATGCTGTACGCGGAGGAGCGCCCGTCGCAGGGAGAGGTGCGCGTGGGCGGGCATCTGGTGCACGCGCTCAAGGCCGACGAGATCCCGCGGCTCCGGCGGCGGCTCGGCATCGTCTTCCAGGACTTCCGGCTCCTCGAGGACCGCACGGCGTTCGAGAACATCGCATTCGCGCTCGAGGTCACGGGTGCGCGGGCCGATACGATCCCCGCGCGGGTGACCCGGGTGCTCACGCAGGTCGGGCTCGCGGCCAAGGCGCGCGCGCATCCGCGCGAGCTCTCGGGCGGCGAGCAGCAGCGCGTGGCCATCGCCCGCGCGCTGGTCAACGACCCGGCCATCCTCCTCGCCGACGAGCCCACGGGCAATCTCGACGAGCGCGCCACGCGCGGCGTCTTCCAGCTCCTGCGCGACATCAACACCTCGGGCACCGTGGTCGTGATGGCCACGCACGACCTCGACCTCGTCCGGCAGACGACCTACCGCACGATCGAGATGCGCGAAGGTTCGGTCGTGTTCGACAGCGCGGACGAAGCGCGGGGGGAGGAGCGATGAGGCTCCTCACGCGCGAGGCGCTCCTGTCGTTCCGGCGCGCCCCGCTGCTTTCGGCGCTTTCCGTCACCACCATCGCATTTTCCCTGTTCACGGTCGGCCTGTTCGGGCTGATCGCCATCAACCTCCGCGAAGCGCTGCGCGACCTCGAGGAGCGGGTCGAGATCGTCGCGTTCGTGCTGCGCGGCACGCCGCCCGAGACGATCACGCTGGCGTCGCAGGACATCGCGACGTTCCCGGAGGTCCTCACCGTCACCTACGTGACTGAGGACGACGCGCTCGCGCGCGCGCGGCGGGAGCTGGTCGAGTTCCGCGACGCGTATCGCGATCTCCAGGTGAACCCGCTCCCGGCCTCGCTCGAGATCCGGCTGCGCGAAGGCTTCCGGGACGCCGTCCATGCCGCGGCGGTGGCGGAGCGGGTCCGGGGCTTCTCCTTCGTCGAGGATGTGCGCTTCGGGCGGGACTGGGTCGAGCAGCTCGACGGCCTGCGCGACCTGGCCGGGATTCTGGGCCTCGTCATCGGCGGCGTCTTTGCGGCCGTCGCGATCGTGATCATCGGGGTCACGATCCGTCTCACGCTGCTGCAGCGCGCGCGCGAGATCCACATCATGCGCCTCGTCGGCGCTACAAACTGGTTCATCCGCGGGCCGTTCCTCCTCGAAGGCGCCCTGAAGGGCTTCCTCGGCGGCGTCCTGGCGCTCGTGCTCTGCTACGCCGGCTACACGGCGTTCCGGAACAACACGTCGGTGCTCGGCGGCCTCGTGTTCTTCGGGCCGCACCACATGTTCGTGATCGTCGTCTTCGGCGTGTTCCTCGGGCTCTTCGGCAGCCTCGTGAGCGTCGGACGGCACCTGCGGACCGTGAGCGGCCGGCTCGACCGGCGGATGGTGTGAGGCGGTTCGGCTGGCTGCTGCTGCTGCTGGTGGCCGCCGTGCCGGCGCCCGCGCTCTCCCAGAACACCGCGCAGGAACTGCAGGAGAGCCGGCGACGGCTGGAGGAGATCCGCCTCGAGCGCGAGCGCCTCGCGCGCCAGCAGCAGCGGTTGCAGGGGCAGGCGCACGACGTGGCGGACGAGCTCGATAATCTCGAGCGCCAGCGCCAATCTACCAGCCGGATCGTGGACGAGATCGAGCGGCAGATCACCGGCCTCGTGAGCCAGGTGGACCGTTCCACCACCGAGCTCGTCCTCGCGCAGGACAACCTCGCAGAGCGGCGCGCCGTGCTGGAACGGCGCCTGGTGGACATCTACAAGCGGGGCCCGCTGTACACGTTCCAGGTGCTCCTCGCCGCGGAGTCCTTCGGCGACCTCCTCAGCCGCTACAAGTACCTCTACCTCACCAGCCGCCAGGATCGCGCGCTCGTCACCGACGTCGAACGGCTCACCACTCGCGTCGGCCAGCAGCGCCAGGAAATCGTCCGGGTGAAGGAGCAGCTGGACCATACGCGCACCGAGCGGGAGGAGGAGCTCGACCGCTTCGGCCAGCTCGCCCAGCAGCGGAGCCGCCGCCTCGCCACGCTGCAGCGGTCGGCACGTGAAACGGAGCGGCGCCTCGCGCAGCTCGAGCGCGACGCCGAACGCCTGACCAACGTGCTCGCCTCGCTGGAGCGCGCGCGCGTCGAGGAAGCGGCGCGTGCGCGGCGTGCGGCCGCCGGGGCCGGCGCCGCGGCGGTGCCGGAGCGCGGCACCATCACGACGGCGAGCCTCGGCCGGCTCGACTGGCCGGTGGATGGTCGGATCGTCTTCCCGTTCGGCAGGCAGACGCTCCCCAGCGGGGGGGTGGTCCGGAACAACGGCATCGGGATCGCCGCGGCGGCGGGGACGCCGGTGCGCGCGGTGGAGGCGGGCACGGTGGCGCTGGTCGAGCGGCTCAGCACCTACGGACTTTCCGTCATCGTGGCGCATGGCGACGGGTACTACTCGCTGTACATGCAGCTGCGTTCCGCGGCGGTAGGGCGCGGCGATGCCATCACGCGTGGCCAGGTGATCGGGGCGGTCGGCGGGGAGAACTCGGACTTCGGGCCGCACCTGCAGTTCCAGATTCGCGGCGACAACGAGGTGGCGCTCGATCCGACGGAGTGGCTGAGGAGGCGGTGAACGGGGGGAACGGGGAGGGTCGCGGCGGCCATTGCACAGGCGGTGGGACGGCGGCGGGTGGCGGCCGTTAACCGCCTGCGTACTCCGCGACGCCGATGCGGCCGCTCGTCTGGCCCTTCGCCCTGAGCAGCGCTGCCTCGGCGAGCGCGAGAAGGTCGTCCACCCGTTCGGCGGCGGGGTGCGGGTAGCTCACGATGCCTGCTGTCACCTGCGGGCGATCTGCATCGTCGAGTCCCGGGAAGTCGTGCGCGCCGAGCCGTGCGCGCATGCGGCCGACGGACGTGCGGGCGCCCTCGCCCCCCGTCTCGGGAAGGACGACCGCGAATTCGTCGCCGCCGTAGCGGCAGACGAGATCGGGAACGCGCACCGTTCCGCGCACCACCTGCGCCAGCTCGGCCAGGAGCCGGTCCCCACCCTCTTCACCGAGCCGCTCGTTGTACGCGCGCAGGCCGTCCACGTCCAGCAGCACGACGCTGAAGCCGAGGGAATACCGGCGGGCTCGCTCGAACTCGGCACGGATCCGCTCCTCGAGGAGCCCTGCCGTGCCGCAGCCGGTGAGCGGGTCGATGCTCGGCGAATGCCCGTTCCGCCCGTTGCCGGCGAGCGCACGTGAAGCCGCGCGGGCGAGACTGTCCGCGAAGGCCACCTGCTCCGATGTGAGGCGCACCCTGGGCTCGCGGGGCCGCAGGAGGAAGACGCCGACGACCTCGCCGTTCACGGGCACGGGCAGTGCCACCACGCTGTGCACCTCGATACCGGGGTGCTGGGCCGCCCACTGGCGGCGCGCCTCGTGAAAGAGCGGGTCGGACTGGGCGTCTCCTATCACCACCGGCTCGCCGGTCCGCCGCGCCTCGGCGACTTCGGGGTACCGCGAGAGATCGAGGGAGAGGTCGGTAGCCCCGGGGCGCTCGGAGTCCGCTACCACCCGTCCGTTCGAGGCGCCAGGAGGGGTCAGGACGAAGGAGCAGCGGGCCAGGTCGAGCGCCCGGGCCACCCGCCGGCAGAGCTGATGCAGCACCTCCTCCGCGCGCAGCGACCCGTAGACGTCGTGGGCCAGGTCGAAGCTTGCCGTGAGCGCGGGAACCGGGGCCGACTTCCCCTGCGAGGCCGGCTGACGCCGGCGCATCAGGAGCCGGGCACAGAGCTCGGGAAGGTGGATCGGGGCGCTGAGGGCGTCGTCCGCGCCGTAGGAGAGCGCCCGGAAAGCGCCCTCCCGGTCGGTGGCGGCAAGGGCGACCACCCGCGGCATCGCCGGCCCGAATGCGTACCCTACGGCCTCGAGCATGTCGGCGAGTGCGGTGTCGGCCGACAGGGCGGTTATGAGGATGACGTCTGGCGCGGCGTCGGGGGGCGGCTCGGCACGCGGGTCGTCCGACTCGTGAACGCGGAACCCGCTCCGGGCGAGGGCACGCTCGAGGCCTTCGGGACGCGCCGAAGCCTCCCCGAGCAGCAGGACCCGGAGGCGGGGCTCTTCCACGTTCACCGTATCAGTCACACGCACATGGGCGCAGATGTCTCGATTCCAGGTCGAAGAACAGCTCGGAGCACACGTCTCCACGCAGGGCGGGGTCCAGTCGGCCCCCGGGCGTGGCGTCACCATCGGCGCGACGGCAGTTCAGATTTTCACGAAGACGCCGAATCAGTGGCGCGACCCGGTCATCACACCAGAGGGACGGGACGCATTCCGGACTGGCTGGGCGGCCAGCGGAATACGAACAATAGTGGTGCATGACTCGTACCTCATCAATCTCGCCTCCCCCGACAGCGCCCTAAGCTGCCGCTCCGTCGAATCCTTCATCGCCGAGCTCGAGCGCACCACCTACCTCGGAATCTCGGCGATAGTGTCGCATCCGGGCAACTACATTGATGACCGGGAGCGCGGGCTCGACCGGAACGCGGCGGCGCTGGCCCACTGTCTCCGGAGCGTGCCGGGCGAGGTGAAGGTCCTCCTCGAGGCGACGGCGGGGACCGGAACGGCACTCGGCAGCCGGTTCGAGGAGCTGGCCGGGCTCCGCGACCGGATCCCGGCGGACCTGCGGCACCGCATAGGCTTCTGCGCCGACACCTGCCATCTCTACGCGGCGGGTTACGACCTGGTGGGCGGCTTCGATGCGGTGTGGGAGGAGTGGGACCGGGTGATCGGTCTCGAGCATCTCGCCTGTCTGCACCTCAACGATTCGAAGACGCCGTTCGCCTCCCGGCGCGATCGTCATGAGCTCATCGGCGAAGGCTCGCTCGGCGCCGAGCCGTTCCGGCGGATCATGCAGGACCCGAGATTCGCCGGCATCCCGAAGCTCATCGAGACACCGAAGGGAGACGATCTCGTCACGAACGACCGGCGGATGCTCCGCCGGCTCCGCCGATATGCGCGGCCTCGCACCGCGGCGGCGCGTTGACCACCCCTTACCCGACGGACATCTTGCACCGATGAAGAGACCCCTGCTGGTCCTCGCGCTGGCCGCGCTCGCCGCTCCTGCACATGCCCAGCTCGACTACTACGGGCGCCTCGGGTTGACCGGCTCGTCCACGCTCGTGCGCGACGTCCTCTTTCAACCGTTCGAAACGAAGCAGGGACTCTCGCCGACGCTCGTCGCCGGCCTGTCGATTCCGGTCGGGACGGACAACCGGCTCGGGATCGAGGCCCAGCTCACCAGCGGGTCCCTCGAGGCCGAGACCACCGGAGAAGGGGCCGAGTCGACGGCGGATCTCGGGCGCCTGACGACGCTATCGGCGCTCGCGAATGCGGAAGGAGCCGTCACCGGGCCGATCCGATGGAGGATCGGGATCGGCCTGATCCAGTACCTCCCCTCCGAGGAGGCCGGCCTTTTTGCACAGGGTGGTCCGCTCCGCTACTTCGTCGGTGGAGGCCTCGACTTCCGCCGGCCCGCATTCTCGAGCTGGGATCTCATGATTTCCGCCCGCTACGATTTCCATCGATTCACTACCGACGAGCTACGCGACCGCGGGTTCACGCAGGCCCAGGGCGTCCAGCGCGGCTCGCTCACCGTCGGGCTCGCGAGAAGCCGGAGGATCGCACCATGACACGCCGTGTTCGAATGGCCACGCTCGTCGCGACCGTTGCCGCGCTCGCCGGCTGCGGCGAGATCGGAGCGCCTACCCGCTCCGACATCTACGAGTGGCGCATCATTTCCACACCCGACACGCTCGCGTTCCACTGGCCGCGCGAAGCGCTGCCCGTACGCATCTGGGTGCAGGACATCTACGACCTGCCGATGCACACCCAGAACGCCATCGACGGCTGGAAATCGGGCTTCCTGTATCGAGAATGGGACGCCGTCCTGGTGAGCGATTCCCTCGACGCCGACGTGCTGGTCCTGTCGAAATTCCCGAACGGTCCGACCATCCTCCTCGGAACCGTCCAGGAGTGCGAGGGGTACACCGACCTGGCGCTCGACACGGACACGAAGGTCCTGACGCTGCCGATCCGGATCTATGCAGTCCCCCGCTACGATCCCGATCTCGAGGCCACGAAGGCCTGCTTCGGCATCGTGATGTACCATGAGATCGGGCATGCCATCGGCATCTTCCGGCATTCGCCCGACCCGGCCGACATCATGTACTTCAACCCGACGACGGCGACCCCGACGCAGCGCGACTTCCAGACGGCCGAAGTCCTCTACCACGCCCGGACCACGGTGACAGCCACTCACGCGGACGACTGATCCTGACTCCTCCCCTCTCCCCCGATCGCCGGGCGCAGGCCCTCGCCTACCACGAGGAGGGCCGGCCCGGCAAGATCCAGGTCGTCGCCACCAAGCCCACCCAGAACCAGCGCGATCTCTCGCTCGCCTACACCCCCGGCGTCGCCGAGCCGTGCCTCGCGATCCGTGATCGCGCCGAGGACGCCTACCGGTACACGGCGAAGGGCAATCTCGTCGCCGTCGTCTCCAATGGCACCGCGGTGCTCGGCCTTGGCAACATCGGTCCGCTCGCCGGGAAGCCCGTGATGGAGGGCAAGGGCGTCCTCTTCAAGACGTTCGCCGACCTCGACGTATTCGACCTCGAGATCAACGCCCCGGAGCCCGAGGACGTCATCCGCTTCTGCCAGATGCTGGAGCCGACGGTCGGCGGGATCAACCTGGAGGACATCCGCTCGCCGGACTGCTTCTACATCGAGGAGCGGCTGCGGGAGACGCTCTCCATCCCGGTCTTCCACGATGACCAGCACGGCACCGCCATCATCTCCGGCGCCGCGCTGCTCAACGCGCTCGAGGTGACCGGCCGCGACATCGCGAAGACCCGCGTCGTGTTCGTCGGCGCCGGTGCCGCGGCGATCGCGACGGCGGAGCATTACGTCCGGCTCGGCGTCCCGCGCGAGCAGGTGACGCTCTGCGATCACAAGGGCGTCGTCGGCTCGCGCCGCACCGATCTCGACCCCTTCAAGGCGAGGTTCGCGCGAGCCGACGCGCCGGAAACCGTGGGCGATGCCTTCGAGGGGGCGGACGTCTTCGTCGGCTTGTCGGCGGCCGGCGCGGTCTCGGCCGACCTGATCGCCCGGATGGCGCCCGACCCGATCGTCTTCGCCCTCGCCAATCCGACGCCCGAAATCCTGCCCGACGAGGTGCGCGCGGTGCGGCCCGACGCGGTCATCGCCACCGGGCGCACGGACTACCCGAACCAGGTCAACAACGTCCTCGGCTTTCCGTTCATCTTCCGCGGCGCGCTCGACGTGCGGGCGCGGGCGATCAACGAAGAGATGAAGATGGCCGCGACGCGGGCGCTCGCGGCCCTCGCGCGCGAGGATGTGCCGGAAATGGTGCTCCGCGCGTACAACCTTCCGAACCTCCGCTTCGGGCGCGACTACCTCATCCCGAAGCCGTTCGATTCCCGCGTGCTCCTCTGGGTGGCGCCGGCGGTGGCGTGGGCGGCGATCCACACCGGCGTCGCCACCGAGCTGCTCGACATCGACGACTATCGCACGCGGCTCGAATCACGACTCGGGCGCGGGCGCGCGGTGATGCGCGGGCTCATGAACCGGGCGGCTTCCGACACGCAGCGGCTCGCCCTCACCGACGCCGACGACTCGCGGGTGCTGCGGGCGGCGCGGATCCTGGCGGACGAGGGGATCGCCCAGCCCATCCTCGTGGGGGATGCGGAGGTGATCGGGCGCGCTGCGGGGGACACGGGGGTGTCGCTCGACGGCATCTCGGTCATCAACCCGCGGGATTCGGAGGACCGGAACCGCTATGCCGACGCCTTCTGGGAGCGGCGGCAGCGGCGGGGCGTGACCCGTGCCGAAGCGAGGCGTCGCATGCTGCAGCCGGAGTATTTCGGGGCCATGATGGTCTCGCTCGGCGATGCGGAGGCGGTCGTGGTGGGTGAGAACCAGCACTACCCGCGGGCGATCCGCCCGGCGATCGAAGCGGTCGGAAGCGAGGCGCAGGCCGCCCTCGCCGGGATCTACATGATGGTGACCCAGAACGACACGCTCTTCTTCGCGGACTGCACCGTCAACATCGACCCCGACGCGTCGCGCCTCACCGAGATCGCGATCGCCGCGGCGAACTTCGTGCAGCAGCTCGGGATCGAGCCGCGGGTGGCGATGCTCTCCTTCAGCAATTTCGGGTCGGTGCGGCATCCCATCCAGCAGAAGGTGGCGGACGCAGTGCGCCTCCTTCACCAGATCCGTCCTAACCTCAAGGTGGACGGGGAGATGCAGGCCGATACCGCGGTGCTCGAAGGCGTCCTGCAGCGGCAGTACCCGTTCAACCGGTTGCACGGGCCTGCGAACGTGCTGATCTTTCCCGACCTGAACGCGGCCAACATCTGCTACAAGCTCCTTGGCCGGCTCGGAGGGGCCCAGGCGATCGGGCCGATTCTCGTGGGACTCGCCGCCCCGGTCCACGTGCTCGAGCGGGATTCAGGGGTGGACGACATCGTCAACATGGCGGTCATCGCGGCCGTGGACGCGCAGGAGCGCGGCCGCCGGCGCGCGGAATCGCCGAGCATCGCCTAGCGAAACAGGAGCCTATGACCGCCCAGAGCCCGGCCCGATCCGCGGCGCCCGCAGCCACCGACCAGCCGATCAAGGCGCGGACGGTGCATGCCAATCTGAACGCCGCGGAGCTCGTCGAGCAGGCGGTCCGTCGCTCGGAAGGCTACCTCACCGAGCATGGGGCCTTCGCCTCGGTCACGACACCGCACACCGGGCGGTCGGCCAAGGACAAGTTCGTGGTGGACGAGCCGTCGTCCACCGGCAGGATCTGGTGGGACAAGAACGCGAAGATGGACGCGGCGGCGTTCGACTGGCTCCACGATGCGGTCCGGGCGCACCTCGAGCCCCAGGAACTCTTCGCCCAGGACCTCTTCGGCGGCGCCGATCCCGCCTATCGCCTTCCAGTGCGGTTCTACACCCCGAACGCGTGGCACGCGCTCTTCGTGCGGAACATGTTCATCCGGCCCGAGCCCGCGGACCTCGCGAGCTTCACGCCCCGGTTCACCGTCCTCCACGCGCCCGAGTTCGAGGCGGATCCTGCGAAGCACGGGTCCAGGACGGGTACGGTCATCGCGCTCAACTTCGCCCGGCGACTCATCATCGTCGCGGGAACGCGCTATGCCGGCGAGATGAAGAAGTCGATCTTCACCGTCCTCAACTACCTGCTCCCCGAGCAGGGCGTCCTTCCGATGCACTGCTCCGCGAACATCGGGCCGGACGGGGACACCGCCGTCTTTTTCGGCCTCTCCGGCACCGGCAAGACCACGCTCTCAGCGGATCCGACGCGCCAGCTGATCGGGGACGACGAGCATGGCTGGAGTGACCGCGGCGTGTTCAACTTCGAAGGGGGCTGCTACGCGAAGGTGATCCGCCTCCGTCCCGAGACCGAGCCGGAGATCTTCGCCGCCACGCAGATGTTCGGGACGGTGCTCGAGAACGTCGTCATGGATCCGCGCTCGCGTGCGGTGAACTACGATGCGGACACGATCACCGAGAACACGCGGGCGTGCTACCCCATCCAGTACATTCCGAATCATGTGCCGAGCGGAACGGGCGGCATCCCGAAGAACATCGTCTTCCTCACCGCCGACGCGTACGGTGTCCTGCCGCCGATCGCGCGGCTCACCGCCGAGCAGGCGATGTACCACTTTCTCTCGGGGTACACGGCCAAGGTGGCGGGAACGGAGCGCGGCGTCACCGAGCCGTCCGCGACATTCTCGAGCTGCTTCGGCGCCCCGTTCCTGCCGCTTCCGCCGGGCGTGTATGCGAAGATGCTGGGCGAGAAGATCGCGCGGCACGACGTGCGCGTCTGGCTGGTCAACACCGGCTGGACGGGCGGACCCTACGGCACCGGCTCGCGCATGAAGCTTCCGCACACGCGCGCCATGGTCCGCGCGGCGCTCGCCGGCGTGCTCGAAAAGGCGACGTTCTCACGGGACCCGATCTTCGGCTTCGAGGTGCCCGATGCGGTGCCCGAGGTACCGGTGGCGGTGCTCACGCCGCGGGGCACCTGGCCGGACGCCGCCGCGTACGATGCGCAGGCGGCGAAGCTCGCAAACATGTTCCGCGAGAACTTCAGGCAGTTCGAGTCCCAGGTGGACGCGAAGGTGAAGGAGGCGGGGCCCAGGTAACGCGAGGGGCCCCCGCCCCGCCCTCATGACCTCTCCCGAGTTCGACGTCATCCGCGATCCGCTCTGGGACAACATCCGGCTCGACCGTCCGGCGCAGCTCGCGCTGGACACCCCGGCCATGCAGCGGCTGCGCTACGTCCGCCAGCTCGGCCACGCATTCCTCGTCTATCCCGGCGCCACCCACACCCGGTTCGAACACGCGCTCGGCGCGTACCATCTCACGCGCCGGGCGCTCGCCGCCCTGCAGGAGCGCGGGGAGATGACCAGCGTGACGGAGCGGGACTGCCTCGCCATCCGCTTCGCCGCCCTCCTGCACGACATCGGCCACTATCCGTTCTCGCATGCGCTCGAGGAGGCGGGCTTTCCGCTTCACGAAGCCCAGGGCGTCGCCCGGCTCGGCCGCGGGGCGCTCGGGGACGTGCTCGCGTCGGCGGGCGGACCCGAACTCGCCGCTGAAGTCGGCCGGCTGATCCGGGGGCGAAGCGCGAGCCCGCTGCAGGGACTCATCTCCGGCTCGCTCGACCTCGACAAGATCGACTACCTGAGCCGCGACGCGCACATGTGCGGCGTGCCGTACGGCAAGGTGGACGTGGACCGCCTGCTCTCGTCCCTGGTGCTCCTCGAGACGGAGGGACGGCGCGAGGTCGGCGTGCACGAGAAGGGCGTCAGCGCGCTCGAGTCGCTGCTCTTCGCCAAGTACCAGATGTACCGGAACGTGTACTGGCACCACGCGGTGCGATCGGCGACGTGCATGTTCAAGCGCGCCGCGCGCGCCGCCGTCGCCGCGGGCGTGGTCACCGTCGACGCCATCGCGGACCTGACCGACGACTCGTTCATGGAGCTGCTCGTGGCGCGGGGGCCGAGCCCGCTCGCGCTCGCCGTGCGGACGCGGCGACTCTTCAAGCGCGCGCTCGACCTCCCGGCGAGCGACGTGCCCGGTGAGCCTGCCCCCTGGGTGGCCGACGATCCCGAGCTGCTCGAGCGGGTGGAGGATGCGCTGGCCGAGGAGTGCGGCCTCGAGCCGGGCGAGCTCCTGCTCGATTTTCCGTCCCGCCCTTCGATGCTCTCGGTGGATCTTCCCCTCGCGACGCGCAGCGGGCGCGTCGAGCGCCTCACCGACGAGGGCCGCGCCGGACAGCTCGGCCTTCCCCGCGTCGCTGACGAGCTCTATCGCAGCGCGCGGCGGCTGCGCGTGTTCGTCGCGCGCGCACCGGCGAGGGCTCCGGATGGCGCGCTCGCACTGGTGCGCATGGGGGTCGCGCAGG
>JAICNA010000142.1 GCA_025928955.1 Gemmatimonadales bacterium
GGACCGTTTCCGCTTCGACTTCTCGCATCATGGTCCGGTCGAGTCCGCAGAGCTCCGTGCCATCGAAGCCGACGTCAACGAGCTCATCCTCGCCAACGAGCCGGTGAGCACGCGCGAGATGCCGTATGCGGACGCGCTCGCCCTCGGGGCGATGGCCTTCTTCTCCGAGAAATACGGGGATCGGGTGCGGGTGGTGCAGATGGGGCCGTCCGTCGAGCTCTGCGGCGGCACGCACGTCCGGACGACCGGACAGGTCGGCCTGTTCCGCCTCGCCGGTCAGGGGGGCGTCGCCGCGGGGGTGCGCCGCATCGAAGCGGTGACCGGTCCTGTCGCGCTCCACGCCGTGCGCGAGCTGGAAGAGCGCCTCCACCACGTCGCAGCGATCCTCAAGGCGCAGCCGGAGCACGTGGCGCGCCGCGTGGAGCAGCTCATCGAGGAGCGCCAGAAGCTCGAGGCGCGCCTCCAGGATGCAAGGCGGGAAGCGCCGGCGGGTACGCCGACCGGTGAGACGCATGCCGTCGACGGCGTCAACGTCACCGTGGCCGAGACGCCGAGCGAGGACCGCGCCGAGCTCGGCGAGGTGGCGGACGCCTTCCGCGGCGGGCGGCAGGGCGGGATCCTCGTACTGTTCGGATCGGCCGGGCGAGGTGCGGTGCACGTCGCGGTAACGGACGACCTCGTCCAGCGCGGGCTCCGCGCGGGCGATCTCGTCAACCGCATCGCTGCCGTGAGCGGGGGGCGAGGGGGCGGCCGACCGCAGTTCGCGTCGGCCGGCGCCGGCGATCCGGCGCTGCTCGATCGCGCCCGAGCCGCCACGCCCGGAATCGTTGCGGAATGGCTGAAGGCCGAGCGCTGACCTCCCTCGCCGCGTGGGTCGAGGCCCGCACGGCGCGGGCGCCTGGAGCGCTCCGGGCACGGGTACTCGAGCACGTCGCCTCCATCGCCACCTCGGGGAACGCTGCCGCAGACCTCGCGGATGCCGCCCACCACTCCCTCGCCGGGGTCCTCGCTGCACCCGGCGATCGCACCGTTGCGCTCGACCTCCTGGCCGCGGATGGACTCATCACGCTCGCGCTCCTGCGACAGGCGGAGGACGATCCTGCCGGGCTCGTGGCCTTCGCGCGCTCGCTGACCGAGCTACCGGCGCCCGAGTGATCGATCTCCACTCGCACCTCCTCCCCGGTGTCGACGACGGCTCGCGCACCGTAGACCAATCGGTGCGCGTACTGCGGGACCTCGCCGCCCAGGGCGTCACCGATATCTGCCTCACACCGCACCTGACGGCAGGCCGCGCCGAAGACGGCGTGCCGGCTGGTCACGATGTCGCGTTCGCCGCGCTGCTCGCGGCGGCGCCTGCGGAGGTGCGGCTGCATCGGGGTGCCGAGATCATGCTCGATCGCCCGCTCGGTCCCGGCGCCGCCGCGAACCGCGGGATCACGCTGGGGAGCAGCCGATATCTCCTCGTCGAATTCCCGCGCATCGTCCCGGCGGGAACGGTAGCGGTCGCACTCAGTCAGGTGGTTTCCTGCGGGCTCGTGCCGCTGCTCGCGCATCCGGAGCGGTACAACAGCTGCTCGGTCGCCGCGGCGCAGCGATGGCGCGAGGCGGGCGCGCTGCTGCAGGTGGATGCAAATACGCTGCTCGCTCCGAGCGGGCGAGGGGAGCGGGCGCGCCGGCTCCTCGCCGCCGGCCTCGCGGCCGTGCTCGCCGCCGATAATCACGGCGACGAGAGGACGCTCACGCCGGTACGCGACGCGCTCATGCAGCAGGGCGGAGGCCGCCAGGCGGAGGTGCTGCTCGTCGAGAACCCGGCAGCGATCCTCGCCGACGGCGAAGTGAAGCCCGTCGAACCGTTCACGCTCCGCCGCACGCTCGGCCAGCGCCTGCGGCGACTGATCGAGGGCGAGTCGTGATCGACCTCTCGGGCCGCACCGCGCTGGTTACCGGCGGCTCCCGCGGAGTGGGCGCGGCGACCGCTCAGCTGCTGGCCGAGGCCGGCGCGGATGTCTCGATCACCTATCGCGCACGACGGGCGGAGGCGGAGCAGGTCGCCGCGCGCATCCGGGCACTTGGCCGGCGGGTCCACGTCGAACAGGCCGACCTCGCGGACGCGGAGGCCGTCGCGCGCACGTTCGAACGGATCGGGGATGCGCTCGGCAGGCTCGACTTCTGCGTCGCCAATGCGGGGATCTGGCCGGAGGCGGAGGTCCCGCTGCGCGAGATGTCGGCGGAGCGGTGGCGCGAGACGGTGCGCGCGAACCTCGACGCCGTATTTCTCACGGCGCGCGCCGCGCTCGGCGTCATGGCGCAGGACGGCAGCCTCGTGCTGGTCTCGAGCACCGCCGGTCAGCGCGGCGAGGCATTCCACGCCGATTATGCGGCGACGAAGGGCGCCCTCATCGCGCTGACGAAGTCGCTGGCGCTCGAATGCGCGCCTGGAATCACGGTCAATTGCGTAGCCCCGGGCTGGGTGGACACGGAGATGACCGCGTCCGCTTTCGAAGGCGGAGGCCGCGCGCGGATCGCCGCGTCGATTCCGCTCGGAAGGATCGCGTCGGCCTCCGACATCGCCGGCCCGATCGTCTTTCTGTGCAGTCCGCTCGCCCGGCACATCACGGGGGAGATTCTGAACGTCAACGGCGGCAGCGTTCTGTGCGGGTGACGGTCCCCGAGCCCGTGCTGGACATCGTCCGGCGACTCGAGGCCGCCGGTCACGAGGCGTGGTGCGTGGGCGGTGCGCTGCGGGACGCGGCGCTGGGGGCGCCGGCATCCGATGTGGACGTGGCGACGTCGGCGACACCCGAACAGGTGCGAAAGCTGTTCCGCCGGACCGTGGCCGTCGGCGAGCGGTTCGGCACGGTCGGGGTGCTCGATCGCGCCGGGACGCTGCACGAAGTCACAACCTTCCGCCACGACGTTTCGACGGATGGCCGGCATGCCGTGGTAGCGTTCGGGGCATCGCTCGAGGAAGATCTCGCGCGGCGTGATTTCACGATCAATGCGCTGGCGTACCACCCGCTCCGCGACGAGTGGCGGGATCCGTTCGGTGGCGCCCGTGACATCCATGCGCGGATCGTGCGCGCGGTGGGGCGCGCGGAGGAGCGCTTCCGCGAGGACTACCTTCGCATCCTTCGCGCCATCCGTTTCGCGGCGCGGTTCGGATTCGAGATCGAGCCCGTGACCTGGGAAGCGATGCGCGCCCATGCACCCGGCCTGGCACAGATCTCGGCGGAGCGCGTGAAGGACGAGTGGTTCAAGGGACTCGGATCGGCCCAAGCCGTCTCCCGCTTCGCGTCGCTCTGGAGGGAGAGCGGCGCGGCGGCGGTCTGGCTGCCCGGGCTTCGTGATGTCGCGTCGCACGAGCCGGCCGTTTCCGCTGCGCCCCGCGATCCGGTGCTGCTCAGCGCATTGCTCCTTCCGGATGCGCCTGAGGCGCTCCGGCGGCTCCGCGCGTCGAACGCCGAGATCGCCCGCGTGGAGCGTATCCGCACGGCGCCGTCGGAGCCGTCGTCCGCCGCGCCGGAAGCCGTGCGCCGCTGGCTTGCCGCTGCCGGCGAGGCCGCCGATGACCGCCTCCGGCTCTATCGGCTCGGCAGCGGGAGGGATGCGCCATGGGCGGACGCGGTGCGCGTTGCCCGCGAGCAGCACCAACCCGTTGCCCGGCGTGACCTGGCACTCCGTGGTGACGACCTGCTGTCACTCGGGCTGCGCGGCCCGGACGTCGGGCGGGTGCTCGATGCCCTGCTCGAGCGGGTCCTCGAGGATCCCTCGCTCAACGATCGCGAGCGGCTGATCGCGCTTGCCCGTGAGGTCCGATGACGCCCCTCCTCTTCGCCTTCTTCGCGGCGGCGGGCAACCTGCTGGGAGCGGCCGTGGTCGTCCGGCACGCGCGGAAGGGGATGCGGGTCATCGAGGTGTTCGTGGCGTTCGGCGCGGGCTTCATGGCGGCCACGGTGATCCTGGCGATGCTCCCGGAGGCGTTCGAGCAGGCAGGCGCGCCGCTGTTCGTCCTCGCCGGGTTTCTCGCCGTGCATCTCGCCCAGCACGTGCTGACCCCCCATTTCCACTTCGGCGAAGAAACACATCGTGTGAGCGCCTCGGCGGGTGTCTCGGCCCTCATCGGGCTGTCGCTGCACACCTTCTTCGACGGGGTCGCGATCGCGAGCGGATTCCTCGTCTCGGGGGGGCTGGGCGTCCTGGTGTTCCTGGCCGTGCTGCTGCACAAGCTGCCGGAAGGGGTGACGATGGCGAGCGTGATGCTCGCTGGCGGGCAGGGCCAGCGGCGCGCGATGGCGGCCGCCGGCGCGCTGGGCCTGGCCACGGTGGCCGGGGTCCTGCTCACGCGGGTGATGGCGCCGCTCGCCGCGCACGGCCTCGCGCTCTCCGCCGGCGTCACGCTCTACGTGGCCGCGTCGAACCTGGTGCCGGAGTTCCAGGCGAAGCGCGGTCTCTCCACGGCGGTGGCCTTCTTCGGCGGGGCGGCCGCCTTTCTGCTGACCCGCGCGCTCCTCGCGCGCTGGCTGCCGGGATGAGCGCGTTCGGCTCGGACGAAACGCTGTTTTCGGCGGTCGCCTCGTCGCAGCCGCTCGCCGCCCGCATGCGGCCGCGGACGCTCGACGAGTACGTGGGGCAGGATCATGTGCTCGCGCCCGGCAAGCCGCTGCGCGAGGCGATCGAGCGGGGCACGCCGGGGTCGATCATCCTGTGGGGCCCGCCGGGCAGCGGCAAGACGACGCTCGCGGCAGTCATCGCTGGCGCCACCGGTCGCGTCTTCGTCCCCTTCAGCGCCGTCACCGAGGGCGTGCCGCGCATCCGTGAGATCGTATCCCAGGCCCGCGAGCGGCTCGCGACCGGCGGGCGGCAGACGATTCTCTTCATCGATGAAATTCACCGGCTCAACAAGGCGCAGCAGGACAGCCTGCTCCCGCCGACGGAAGAAGGCGTCGTCACGCTCATCGGCGCCACGACCGAGAACCCGAGCTTCGAGATCAACGGGGCGCTCCTGTCCCGCACCCGCGTCTTCGTACTGCAGCCGCTGGCTCCCGCGGACCTCGAGGCGCTCGTGCGGCGTGCGCTGGCCGACCGGGAGCGCGGGCTCGGCGCCCAGGAGCTGTCGGTCGGTGACGAGGCGATCGCGCTCATCGCCGAAGAGGCGGACGGGGATGCACGGCGCGCGCTCACCGTGCTCGAGGCCGCTGCAGCCCACGTCGGCATCCGCGGCGAGATCACGGTCGAATCGGCCCGTGAGGCGATGCAGAAGCGCTTCGCGCGCTACGACAAGGCAGGGGAAGAGCACTTCAACCTGCTGAGCGCGTATCACAAGTCACTGCGAGGAAGCGATCCGCAGGGTGCGCTCTACTGGATGGCGCGCATGCTCGACGGCGGCGAGGACCCGATGACCCTGTTCCGCCGGGCGATCGCGATGGCCGCCGAGGACATCGGGCTGGCCGATCCGAATGCGCTCCAGCTGGCGGTGGCGGCGCGCGACGCCTTTCACATGCTGGGCCCGCCGGAAGGGTACCTGCCCCTGGCGGAGATGACGATCTATCTCGCCACCGCGCCGAAGTCGAACAGCACGAAGCGCGCGCTCGACGCCGCGTTCGAGGCCGCGCGGGATACGCCGGCTGCGCCCACGCCGCTGCACATCCGGAACGCCCCGACGCGCCTGATGAAGGAGCTCGGCTATCATCGCGGCTACCGCTACGCGCACGATTCCCCCGACGCCTACCTGGCACAGGACTATCTTCCGGAGGTGCTCCTCGGCCGCGAGTTCTACGCCCCGGGTCCGTTCGGATTCGAGAAGCGCATCGCCGAGCGGCTCGCGTGGTGGGCGGAGCGCCGTGAGGAGCAGCTCCGGGCGGAGGCCGAGCGCGGCGGGGCTGAAGGCGGCACCGAGGAGGGGGTGTGATGGAGAGCACAGATCGAACTGGCCCGGTGCTTGCTTGTTGGCTTCGTCCACTTCCGCAAGGAACGCACTCATGAGGCTCTCGCATCTGGTGATCCCGCTGGCGGTCGCAGGCGCACTTGGCTGCTCCGGCATTCCCAACAACTTCCTCGACCCCCAGGTGAACCTGCAGGAGGTCGTCGTGCGCGGGATCGGCCTGACCGGCGGCTCCATGGACCTGGTCGTGGACGTCTACAACCCGAACAGCTTCACGCTCCGTGGGACCAAGCTCGAGCTCGGCTTCGACGTCGAAGGGTCCCACGTAGGAGACATCGCGTACACCGACGAGTTCCAGGTTCAGGAGGGGGACACGACCACCGTGACGCTGCCGCTCCGCTTCAACTGGGACGGTGTGAGCGCCGCGGTCCGGGCAGCGCTCGGCTACGGCGATATCCCGTACACGATGCGCGGCCAGGCGACTGTCCGGACGCCCTTCGGCGACCGCGTAGTGCCATTCACGCGCCAGGGCCGCGCACCGCTCACCCGGTCCCGCTCGGCCACCTCGACACCCACACCTTCGACGACAGGCAGGTGACGTCATCCGCGATCTGATCCCCGTTCGCGATCCCGTGGAGCGCGCCATTCTCGTGGCCGCGCCCCGCAAGGGCTCCCCTGATGGGCGCCACATCGCGGAACATCTCGACGAATTGACCCGGCTGGTGGACACCGCCGGCGCGGAGGTGATCGGCAAGGTCTTCCAGCAGGTCGTTTCGCCGAGCCCGGCGACGCTCATCGGCGAAGGCAAGGTCGAGGAGGTCCGCGCCGAGATCGAGGCGACCGGTGCGACGCTCGTCATCTTCGACGAGGAGCTGTCGCCAGTGCAGGGGGCGAACCTGGAGCGTGAGCTCAAGGTCCGCGTGATGGACCGGGCCGAGGTCATCCTCGACATCTTCTCGACGCGCGCCCGCTCGCATGAGGCCAAGCTGCAGGTCGAGCTTGCCCAGCTGGAGTACCTGCTGCCCCGCCTCACGCGCATGTGGACCCACCTTTCGCGCATCCGCGGCGGCATCGGCCTTCGCGGACCGGGCGAGACGCAGCTCGAGACCGACCGCCGCATCATCCGTCGCCGCATCCAGTCGCTCAAGGAAAAGCTCCGCGACGTCGAGAAGCACCGGGAAAACCTGCGTGCCGGCAGGGATCCGATGCTCAGCGTGGCGCTCGTCGGCTACACCAACGCGGGCAAGTCGAGCATCCTCCGGATGCTGTCCGGCGAGCACGAGATCTTCGTGGAGGACCGCCTCTTCGCCACGCTCGACACGCTGACGCGCGAGGTCGACCTCGGCGAGGGGACGCGCGCGCGCGTGACCGACACCGTCGGGTTCATCCGGAAGCTGCCGCACCATCTGGTCGCGAGCTTCCGCGCCACGCTCGAGGAGGCGCGCGAGGGCGACGTGCTGCTGCACGTGGTGGACGCATCGCATCACGACTGGGAAGGGCAGATGCGGGTGGTGGACAAGGTGCTCGCCGAGCTCGGGCTGGCCGACCGGCCGACGATCCCGGTGTTCAACAAGCTCGATGCCGTCGCGGATCCATCCGCCCTCACCGCGCGCGTGCGCGAGCTCTTTCCCGGCGCCGTCATGGCCTCGACCATGCGGATCGACGGCCTCGAGGCGCTCAAGGCGCGGCTGCGCGGGATCGAGCGGAAGGACCGCGTGGTCGTGCGCGTGCGGCTGCCCGCGGCCGATGGCGCCGCCGCAGCGGCCCTGTACCGCATGGGTGAGGTGATGTCCCGGGAGGATGACGGAGCGACGGCCGAGCTGACCGTGCGCCTCGATGCATGGCAGGCCGAGCGGCTGCGCGAGCAGGGGCTCGAAGTGTCGAAGGTCGGCGCCGGCGCCGAAGAGCGGCGCCTGACGGGCTAGCGTCGCTCCCTACTGGCTCGCGACGACGATGA
>JAICNA010000077.1 GCA_025928955.1 Gemmatimonadales bacterium
ACGCGCGAGGGGCTCGCCCTTCGTGCGTTCAACCGCTCGAAGATTCGACCTGCGGAGGAACGGCACGTGGACCAACTCTGGCTGTGGATCGGCTTCAACGCATTCGTGCTCGTGATGCTCGCGCTCGACCTCGGCGTCTTTCACCGCGAGGCACACGCAGTATCGATGAAGGAGGCCGGCGCCTGGAGCGCCCTCTGGGTGTCGCTCGCGCTGGTGTTCAACTTCGGGATCTACCACTTCATGGGCCCGCAAGCGGGGCTCGAGTTCCTCACCGGGTACCTGATCGAGAAGGCGCTCTCGGTCGACAACATCTTCGTCTTCGTTCTCATCTTTTCGTACTTCAGCGTCCCGGCGCGCTACCAGCACCGGGTGCTGTTCTGGGGGATCCTCGGCGCGCTGCTGATGCGTGGCGCCATGATCGCCGCCGGCGCAGTGCTCATCGCGGAGTTCCACTGGATCATCTACGTCTTCGGCGCGTTCCTGGTCTTGACCGGCATCCGGATGGCGATGCAACCGGAGCACGCGATCGATGCCGAGCAGAACCCGGTCATCCGGCTCGTGCGACGGCTCGTTCCCGTGAGCGATCGGTACCATGGGCAGAAGTTCTGGGTTCGTGCGGAGGTGGGTGGGCGTCTACGTCTCGTCGCGACACCGCTGTTCGTGGTTCTGGTACTCGTCGAAACGACGGACCTGATCTTCGCTGTCGACTCCATTCCCGCAATCTTCGCCATCACGCAGGACCCCTTCATCGTCTACACCAGCAACGTGTTCGCCATCCTGGGCCTCCGGGCCCTCTACTTTCTGCTTGCGGGCGTCATCCACCGGTTCCATTACCTGAAGCTGGGCCTGTCGGTCGTTCTTGTCTTCGTCGGCGCGAAGATGCTGCTGACGGATATCTACAAGGTGCCCGTCGGCCTGTCTCTTGGCATCATTGCGCTCGTCCTCGCCACGGCGGTCGTGGCCAGCCTGGCGGTGCCGAAGAAAGGGACTCGGGCGGAGTGAGGTCGGCCCTCCTGAACCACCAGCGCTGCGAGGCGCACGGTGCATCCCGGCCGTCCGGCGGCAACGTTGTCTTCGGTCATTCTTCACACTCTCCTCATGCCACGCCGGCTACGTTGGTCCGAGCAGCCGGATCAGGCATGCTCTACGACCTCCAGGAGAACCCATGAAGTCACTCGTGACAGGATTCGTGCTGGCCGCCGCCACCGTAGCCGCCGGGCCGCTCGCGGCGCAGCAGCATCCGGCCCCGCAGGGAGGACACGCGCCGGGAGCGATGGCCCCCGCGATGGCCGCTCACATGCACGCGATGGACTCGCTCGGCGCACGACTCGATACTGCCGTGGCCCGGATGAATCGTGCGACCGGTGATGCGAGGACGCCGGCGATGCAGGATGTGCTCCGCGAGCTGGTGGCTGCCCACAAGGCGATGCATGCCCACATGAGCGAAATGGCGAGTCATCATCCGATGGCGGACAGTACCCGCATGCCGATGCAGCACCAGCATCCGACGCCCGGCGCGGCCCGGCCCGATTCGGCGAGTCGGCCGCGGCGCTGATCGCCCGGAAACCGTCCACGGGAGCCCGCTCTTGAATCGGCGCGACTTCCTCGGAATCGGCGCCACGGCAAGCAGCCTTCTGGGCCCGACTTCGGCCTCGCTGCTCGCCGCGTGCGCAACGCGCGGGACCAGGCTCGCCGAGCTGCAGGTCGCATCCTCGTGGCCGCTGTATCGTCCGGAGTTCGTTTCTCCGGAGGGACTCACGCTCACGGCGCGGCACGCCACCGTGGAGATCGCGCGCGGGGTCTCATCGCCGATCCTCACCTGGGGAGACGGACCCGTGGGCCCGACGATCGAAGCGCGCACCGGCCAACGGGCCACGATCGTCATGCAGAACGAGCTCGACGAGCCGACCATCGCGCACTGGCACGGGCTCCGCCCGCCGGAATCAGCGGACGGACATCCCCGGCTGCAGGTCGGCCGGGGCGAACGTTACGTCTATGAGTTCGTGGTGCGGGAGCCGGCCGGGCTGTACTGGTATCACTCGCATGCGCATGCCCGCACCGCCCCGCAGGTCTATCTCGGCCTCGCCGGCCTCTTCGTCGTGCGAGACGATGTGGAGAAGGCCCTCGACCTTCCGTCCGGCCCGCACGAGCTGACGATCGTGCTGCAGGACAAGCGGCAGGACGCGGCCGGCCGCCTCGCGTACGTCCCCGTCGGTCACGACCTGATGGAAGGCTTTCTCTCCGATGGTCCGTTCGTCAACGGGGTGCGCTTTCCGCGCATCGAGGTCGAGGCGGCCCGATACCGCCTGCGGGTGCTCGCCGCCGCCAATGCGCGGATCTTCCGCCTCGGGCTCTCCACGGGGACGCCTCTCACGCTCATCGGCGGTGATGCCGGACTCCTGGATGCGCCAGTCGAGGTGCCGTCGATCGATCTCGGCACCGGGGAGCGTGCCGATCTTCTCATCGACTTCGCCGGGCACGAGCCGGGAACCGTAGTGCGCCTCCGGTCACTCCCGTTCCGGAGCCCCGGCGGGATGGGCATGGGCGGCGGCATGATGGGCAGAGGACGGATGATGATGGGCGGAAGCGGTGCGAGTGCGCAGGGGGCCGAACTGGATCTGGCGGAGTTCGTCGTGACGCGGGGCGGCCCCCGGTCCCGTCCCGCGCCTTCGCGCCTCGCGACGCTCGAGCGCCTGCCCCGGTCGAGTGCCGCGCGCGAGCGGACGTTTCGTTTCGACAGTCGCATGATGATGCACACGATCAACGGCCGCAGGTTCGAAATGGAGCGGGTGGATGAGCGGGTACCCTTCGGCGCGATCGAAATCTGGCGGTTCATCAACGACGGCCCCTTCCCTCACCCCGTCCACATGCATGCCGTGCACTTCCAGGTGCTGTCACGGAGCGGGGGGCGGGCCCGCGTCTTTCCCTGGGAGCGTGGATGGAAGGACACGGTGCTCGTCTTCCCGGGGGAATCCGTCGACGTGATCGCACGCTTCGACAGTCACCGGGGCATGTTCCTGCTCCATTGCCACAACCTGGAGCACGAGGACATGGGAATGATGATGAACTTCCAGATCGAGTGATACCATGCCTGCAGAATATGGAGGTCCGATCCGGCTCGGCCTGAACTTCGCCGCCGCCGTCGCCCGGGTGAGAGCGGCCCTCAAGGACGAAGGGTTCGGCATCCTCACGGAAATCGACATGCAGTCGGCTTTCCTCGAGAAGCTCGGAAAGCCGTTTCGTCCGTACCTCATTCTCGGTGCCTGCAACCCGCCGCTCGCGCATCGGGCCCTCTCGGCGGACCCTGCCGTCGGGCTCCTCCTCCCATGCAACGTCATCGTCGAGGAAGAGGCGCCGGGTCAGGCGCTGATCCGCCTGACCGATCCTCAGCAGCTCCTCGCGACCGGCGATCTGGGCGCTCATCCCGACGTCCGGGAGGTCGCTGACGATGCGAGCGCCCGGCTTCGCCGCGTCGCCGCCTCCCTGTCCAGGGCGGGCGCCTAGCGCTCCTCGCTGCGGGGCGCGTCGGGACCAGCTTCGACCGGCCGCGTCGGCACGCGTTCCCAGTCGAGGAAGCTCCCGTCGTACATCTTCGCCTCATAGCCCATGTACCGCGCGACGAAGTAGGCATAGCTCGCCTGCATGCCGGTCCGGCAGTACGTCACTACGGTATCACCCGGCTCCGCGCCTGCGGCGGCGAACCGGCTCCTCAGCGCCGCGGTGTCCAGAAGCATGGGCAGCGAGTCCGATCGGATCAGGCGCTTCCAGAAGAGGTTTCGCGCTCCCGGAATGTGGCCCGGTCGCTTTACGCCTTCCCCCGGCATCTCGCCGCTGAACTCCTCCGGAGGCCGCGCGTCGATCAGTGCGACTGCGCTACCGCCCCGTCGCGCCTCGATCCACTCGGCATCGGCAAGTCGAGCCTCGGCAACGGAGGATGAGAATCCGGCCGGCGTCGCGGGCGGTCCATGGTCCGCGTGCTCGCCAGCGCTGGAGACCTCGTGTGCACCCGCGCGCCAGGCCGCGATGCCGCCATCGAGGAGCGCGATCCTGCCTCCATGGCCGAGGACATCGAGCGTGAAGTAGGCACGGGCCGCTGCGAGCGGCTCGCCATAGACGACCACGCCGGCGTCATTCGAGACCCCCGCCGCCCCGAGGACGGAATCCAGCGTTGCGCGCGGCGGGAGCTCGTTCGGGAGGCCATCCCGCTCGATGACGATGTCGCTGAGGTCGAGGAAACGCGCGCCCGGAATGTGTGCCGAATCGAATTCCGCGCGCGTGCGCGCGACGTGCACCACCACGGGCGCGCCGGTCTGCCGGAGCCGTGCCGCGAGGGAGTCGGCGCCGATCAGCATGCCATGGCGAACACCGGTCTCGGCCGGAGCGCCGGCTGTGCGCTCGCGATCAGGGGCGCAGGCAACGACCAGTGTGCCGACGAGGAGGGCGTCCCGCCGGCGGAGCCATGATGCGATCATATGCGATTCTCCCTGCAGGATTCGAGTCGCGGCAGATGTGAGGGCGCATGCGGCTCGACCAGGTGACGGCTGGCGCGCCTCTGGACGTAACCGCATTCCCTCCGGCATGGCGAGCAGCGGCCGAGGAGGGCCCGGACGCGACAACGCCCGCGCCGGTCGGATGACCCGACCGGCGCGGGCGTTGCGAAAATTGCTGGATCAGCTGCTTATCGCAGGGACACCATTTCCGTCGACCGCAGCGTCATTTCCGTCCCGGCCGGCAGCACCGCTTCGACATCGCCCGCGCCGAGCGAGATCACGGTACCGGCGGCCGCACCGATCGCGGCGCCGACGACGATGTTCTTGAGGTCCGCATCGCCGACCACGGCACCGAGCACCGCACCCGCCGCGGCGCCGATCCCCGCCTTCTTCAGCGTCTCGTTCCTCGTGTCGCCCTGGGTCTCGACGGCCGTCTGCACCACCTCGGCGTCGAACGCGTACTCCCGACCGCCGAAGCTCAGGCGATCGAAGTCGAGGCGGATGTAGGCGTTCTCGCCGGCGCGGTCGGAATCATCGAGCGCCGTGACCGTCCCGTGCACCTTGGCGCCGACCGGGACGACCGTCGCGCCGTTCTGTGCCGTGATCGCCTGCGTCACGGTCGCGGTGAACCGGTCGCCGGCCTTGTTGCGGTCGGTGCCGAGCGAATCGTCGAGGCGCGCGTGGATCGTGCTTCCCTCGGGCAGCGAGGCGGCGGTCGTCGGCGTTTCGGCGGCGGGCGTGGGCGCTTCATAGCCTTCCACCGTGGCGCCTCTCGAGCAGGCAGCCGTCCCGAGCACAGCCGCGAGGACGGCGATTGCGTGCGTTCTCATGTCTCGTATGCCTCCAGATGCGGGTACACCCTTCCTTCCTTCGGAACCAGCAGTGCCTCCGAAGCTAGTCCGAATCGAGGGATTTCCCGGTGACCGGAGTCACGCACGCGGGGCGTGGGCGCATGCGCGTGCGCACCGCCCGCCCCTGACGCGCTAGCGCTGTGATGCCGACAGACCCACCATGGTGAGGAAGGTCCGCGCGTATGCGGCGCCCGCTGTCGCGGCGTCTTCGGTCACCACGCCGGGAAAGTCATCGCGCGCCAGGCCGTCCACCAGCAGCGCCGAGACGAGCATCGTGATCGCGGCTGCCTCCAGCGGTGCCTCGACCTGGATACGGTGCGTGCGCCGGAGCGCGGTGACATAGCCGCGCAGCTCGGTCGCCGCCTGGTCCGCGCCGGCCTCGTCAGGCACGTCAACGAGCGGGAGCTGTTCCTGCTCCCCAAGGCAGCGGCGCAGCAGTGCCTGGGCGCCGCGAAGGCGCTCGAGGTGCGCATGGCACCAGGTCGAGAGCTCCGTGACCGGATCGGACGGCTCTGCAGGCAGCGAGACGGGACGCTCGCCGGCGCCGTGCGCGCGCACCGCTTCGGCGAGGAGCCGCTCCTTCGTCCCGAAGTGCCGGAAGAGGGTCACCTCGTTGAGACCCGCCTCTTCCGCCACGCGCCGCGTCGTCGTCCCCGCGAACCCCTGGTCCGCGAGTACGCGCGCTGCGGCAGCGAGCAGCCGCTCGCGACTGTCCTCGGGATTCATGCCTGAGCGGCGCCCGGCAATCTGCCACGACCCGGCTGCCTCACCGTGCCACCTTCCAGAGCTCACCGCTCTGTTCGTCGGTGACGACGTAGAGCGCCCCGTCCGGACCTTCGCGCACGTCGCGCACGCGCTGGCCGCGCTCCACGAGCAGGTGCTCCTCGCCCGTGACACGCTCGCCGTCGATGGTCAGGCGAACCAGCCGCTTCTCCTTGAGGCTCCCGATGAAGAGACTGCCACGCCATTCGGGGAATGCGGCGCCCGAGTAGAACTGCGCGCCCGAGGGGGCAATGACCGGATCCCAGTAATAGACCGGCTGCTCGTAACCGTCGCGCGCCGTGACGGCGCCGGCGATCGGGCTTCCATCGTACTCGATGCCGTACGCGACGATCGGCCATCCGTAGTTCCGGCCCTTCTCGATCAGGTTGAGCTCGTCGCCGCCGCGCGTCCCGTGTTCGATGGCCCAGAGGCGTCCGTCCGCGTCGAACGCCGCCGCCTGGACGTTGCGGTGGCCCAGCGACCAGATCTCCGGACGGGCACCGGCTTCACCGGCGAGGGGATTGTCGTCGGGCACCGAGCCATCCGCATTCAGGCGCACGATCTTCCCCATGTGACTGCCGGGCTGCTGCGCCTGCGGACGCATCGGTGTGTCCGACCGCTCGCCGAGGGTGACGATCAGCGCGCCGTCCGGCGCGAAGGCAAGGCGCGATCCGTAGTGCATCGTGCCGTCATAGGTCGGAAGCGCGCGGAAGATCACGCGAACGTTCTCGAGCGATCGGCGGTCGGCCGAGAGCACGCCGCGCGCGACGCTCGTGGCGTTGCCGCCCTGGCGCGGCTCGGCGAAGCTCCAGTAGATCGCGCGATCGCTCGCGAACGAAGGACTGAGTGCGACATCGAGCAGGCCGCCCTGTCCTCGCGCGTCGACCGCCGGCAGGCCGGTGATCGGCGCGCCGACCTGGCCCGACGCCGACACGATGCGAAGGCGGCCGGGCCGCTCCGTGACGAGGAGGTCACCTCCGGGCAGCGGCTCGACAGCCCACGGATGCACCAGCCCGCGGGCGAGCACCGTCACCTGGAAGGCCACGTTCGAGGCGATGCCGCAGGTACGGGTCTGCCCTTCGAAGGCCGGACGCTGGGCCGGCGCATTCGCCGCGCGCGTTTCGAGGGGCCGGCACGCTGCTGTGACGGCGACGGAGTCGGCGCCGGCGGGAGGATCGGGAACCGTGGCGGCCGGTCGGCCCTGCGAGGAACAGGCGGAGAGTGCGATGAGCATGCCTGGAACGATGCCCGCGGCAACTCGAGTGTCCATGGAAGGCCCCCATGAGAATGCGCCCCGCCGGGCACGCGTTGCCCGGCGAGGGATGCATGCATCCTCGCCGTCAGCCGCGCCTGCTGCGGTGACGGTCCTCACCCGCACCGCCGCAACGCATCACGGACGATCGGCGTAACGCGAGAGCAGGTGCGGGACGTCGGCGGCAGTATCCACCACTTCCACGCCCGCCGGCAGGAGGTCGCGCCCCAGCGTCGCCGCACCGTTTCCCCCCACCAGGAGCACGACCGCCGGCGGCAGCGCGTCGCGGACGGTGCGCAGCTCCCCGGCGACGCGGCGCCGATCGTCCGCGTGCGTCAGGCTGAGCGCAACGACGGCGGCACCCGCTGCCACGGCCGCCTGCGCGATGGCGTCCGCCGGCAGGTCGGCGCCGAGATACGTCACGTTCCACCCGCTGACCGCGGCGAGCGCCGCGATGGCGAGGGCGCCATTGACATGCCGCTCCCCGGCCGGCGTTGCCACGACGATCACGGGCCCGGCCGGATCGGGCGCGGCGAGGCGGAGCGCATCTGCGACGATGTCGTGAAAGATCGACGACGCAAGATGCTCATGTGCCGGCGACAGGCGGCCCGCGTGCCACTCCTCGCCGATCCGGCGCAGCGTCGGGACCGCGACACCGGTGAGAAACTGCGGCAGCCCCAGCCGTGCCGCTGCGCGCCGGAGCGTCGCGTCGAGCCGCGCACCGTCGAGCTGCCCCGCGAGGACGACCATCGCTTCGACGAGCTCGCGGAACTCCCGCCGGTCCGCCTCGGGACGGTGCTCCGCCCGCGCGGCGAGGTCCTCCTCGACCATCCGTGCAAGCTCCCCGGTACTGAGTGGCGCGACCTGCCCGATGCTCCGTCCGGCGAGCGTCGCATCCCGCAGCAGCCTGAGTCGCGCGATATCGGCGTCCGAATAGACCCGCTGCCCTCCCCCGCCGCGTCCGGGAGCCACTACCCCATACCGGCGTTCCCAGACCCGCAGGACGTCCGGGGTGAGGCCGGTTCGCTGGGCGACCACGCTGATCGGGTGCCGGGGGACGGTCGGGTCGAGGTGGGTGGTATCCATGGAGATCATATTCGGCGATTGTCCAACCAATGTCAATGCATCGGCTTGGTCAGGCACTTGACAAAGCGTCTTCCCGATGCCTTATTACTTGGACACAGGGTGGACAAACACCCACACCCAAGACCTCCGGAGGTAGTTGCATGCGTACTCTCGATGCCGTTGCGCTGACCCTGCTCATCGTGGGCGGCCTCAACTGGGGCCTCGTCGGCGCCTTCCAGTTCGACCTCGTCGCGACGCTGTTCGGCGAGATGTCGATGCTCAGCAGGGTCGTCTACATCCTCGTCGGCCTCTCGGCAGTGCTCGTGGCAGCTCGCGCCCGGAGCTTCCTGTCGTTCGCGCCGGCCGCCCGGATCTAACGGTTCACCACAAGGAGCAGCAGTCATGCGGATTCGACTTTTCAGCCTGGCCGGCGGCGTACTCGCGGCCGCTCTCGCCTCCCCACTCGCCGCGCAGGCGCAATCTTCGGACATGCCGATGCCCCGCGCCTTCGTCGAGGCCCGCGTCGGCGCCGCGATCCCCACGTTCGACATTGCCGACGTCGCCGACATGGGCCTCGACGTTGGGGCGACGATCGGATACCAGCTCGCGCCCTCGTGGGTGCTCATGGGCGAGTTCGACTACGGGATGCACAAGGACGAGCCCACCGGGGATCTCGACATCAAGACGATGCACTTCATCGGCAAGGTGGGCTATTCGCTCACCGGCCCGCGCGAGCGCGGATGGGAAGCCGCCATCAATCTCGGCGCCGGCATCGTGCGGTTCGACGTCGAGGGCGCGAGTGACGTCTTCACCTATCCGGCGATCAACGCCGGCGCGAAGATCGCCTACAACGTGAATCGGTCGTTCGCCATCGTCCTGTCTCCCCAGGGCGACATCGCCTTCTCCGACGAGGAGGAAGTCGGCACGAGCAATTCGTGGGTCTGGCCGGTCACCGCGGGAGTCCGGGTGAAGTTCTGACCTGTGCCCGGATGCCGGAAGCCGCAGGACGTGTTGCGCGCTGTCCCCGCGCGTAACGCTCCTGCGGCCTCGGCACGCCGCCCCCCACCGCCCGATCCGGCTATCTTCGATCGACCCCTCCGGACCGGATCATGAGCGGACCTGCGCCGATCGCTCCGACCACGCTCGACGAATCCCGCCGCCGGATCCACGATGCCCTGCTCGCGGCCAGGCGCGTCGCCGTTGGTACGCATGCGGGCGAGGAAGTGCGTGTCCGCATGATGCATCCCGGCGCCTGGCTCCCCGACGACGCGTCGGCACAGCCGCTGGTCTACCTCGCCTCGATGAAGTCCGATCCGAAGATCCGCGAAATCACGAGTCGCCCGGAGATTGCGCTCCTCCTCCATGAGTCCCCCACGGGCGAGGAGAGCACCAGCTGGGAGATGGAGATCACCGGACGTGCGGAGGTCGTGCGCGACCCCGCCGAGCGGGAGCGCGCCAAGCGGGCGACGATGCGGACCTCCTCGATCGTGCAGTATCTCGACTCGGTCGGGCAGACCGATCTCCTCGCTTTCGTCCGCGTCACGCCCCGCTTCATGAAGCACCGCGTGTTCGGCGAAATCGTTGCCGGGCGCCCGCCGTCCATCCTCGAATTCACCGACGCGTCGGCTGACCGGCCGCCGGATTCCCTCCTGCTCCGGCGGCGGCTCGGGATCTGGAAGGAGACCGTGCGCTGGGCTTCACTGACCGCGAGCGCCGCATCGGTGGTCGTCGGCGTCGCAGCGGCGTTCGCGGTATCGGGCGGCATTCGCTGGGGATGGGCCGTACTCACGCTCATCGCGGCGGTTTCGCTTCAGGCATGCACGAACATCAAGAACGACCTCGACGACCAGCTGAGCGGTGCCGACGATCTCAACCGGACGCCGATCCTCGGGCTCACCGGCGGCTCGCGCGTCATGCAGCGCGGACTCGCGACGCGAGCCGAGCTGTTGTCCGCTACGCTCGGCTTCGGCCTCCTGAGCGCGGCGATCGGTCTCTACTTCGCGCTCGCCGGGCGGCCCGGCGTGCTCGCCTTCGGGCTGGCGGGCCTGTTCATCGGCTGGGTCTACACCGGCCCGCCGTTCCGCCTCGCCAGTCGCGGGCTGGGCGAAGTGGCGGTCGCCCTCGCCTTCGGCGTGGGAATCGTCTGCGGCACCGCCTATGTGCAGCTCGGCCGCGTACCCATGATGGCCGCGGCCGCTTCGATCCCGGTCTCGATTCTCGTGGCGCTCGTCCTCTTCATCAACGGATTCCAGGATGCGGCGAGCGATTCGCAGGTTGCGAAGCGCACGGCCGTCGTTCGCCTCGGGCTCCGGCGTGCGCGCCGTATCTATCCGGTCATCGCCGGTGCCGCCGGCCTCGCCCTCGTCGGGTTGGTCGTTGCAGGCCGCCTCCCGCCGGCCGCGCTGGCCGGGCTCGCGGGCCTTCCGCTTTTCGTTCAGGCATCGCGCGTCGTCAGCGAGAGCTTCGAGCGGCCGATGGAGCTCGCCCCCGCGAATGCGTACACCGTGGTGGGACACCTCGCGAGCTGCCTCGCACTCGCGTTCGGCCTCGCCTGGGCGGGCATCGGCGAGCTCAACGCCGTACTGGTCACGGCAGGGCTCGCCGGCCTGGGGCTTCTCCTCTACTACAACCGGTCCATCGGCCGTCTCGCAAAGGCGTTCTACGGCGTGCGCGACGCGGTGGCCGGCAGCTGACCGCGAGTCAATCGATCGGCTTCAGGTTCGCGACGATCCGCTCGCGCTGCGGCTCGAGGAAGGGCGGCAGCACGATCTTCTCGCCCAGCGTATCCATCGCCTCGTCCACACCGAAGCCGGGCCCGTCGGTCGCGAGCTCGAAGAGGATGCCATTCGGCTCCCTGAAGTAGAGACTCCGGAACCAGAAGCGGTCTACCTTTCCGCTGTTGCGAATGCCCAGCGAGTTGAGCTCGTCGGCCCACGCATCGTACTCGGCATCAGGGATGCGGAACGCGACGTGGTGCACGCCACCCGCCCCCTGCCGTGCCGGAGGCAGTGACGGCTGCTCGAGCAGGTGCAGCTCCGCTCCGGGCCCTTCCGCTTCCATCCCGTAGACATGGACCTGCTCGGGACCCGCGTCCCCGGCGATCGCGTACGTCCGGACGGGGCGCATGCCCACGGCGCGCAGGATCTCCTCCGTCGGCCCGAGCATCGGTACGCTGAGCTGCACCGGACCGAGACCCCGCACCTGATGCTCTGCCGGCACGGGGCTCTTCCCCCAGGGGTGCGCCGGATGGCCGCCGCCGTCGACGACGAGTGCGAGGCGCTGGCCCTCGCCGTCGTCGACTTCGAGCTCGACGCGCCCATCGCGCTCGTACGGGCCACGCGTCGTGACCCCGGCGCCACGCAGCCGCTCGTGCCACCACTGGATGCTCGCCTCGCTCCCAACGCGCAGCCCGGTGCGCGTGATCGCGCGCGTCCCGCGGCGCTCCGCGGGTACCGGCCAGTCGAAGAAGGTGAGGTCGGTCCCGGGTGACCCCACCGCATCGGCGTAGAAGAGGTGGTAGGCGCTCACGTCGTCCTGGTTCACGCTCCGCTTGACCAGGCGCATCCCGAGCGTGCGCGTATAGAAGCGATGATTGTCGCGGATCTGCGCGGAGATCGCGGTCAGGTGATGGATGCCGAGGAGCTTCATGAGCTAGTCCGAGGAAAGGGGAACGAGCGCGGCCTCGATCGCAGCGCGGCGCGGCTCGAGAAACGGCGGAAGGACCAGTCGCTCCGGATCGATGGGACCATCGACTTCGAAGCCGGGTCCGTCGCTCGCGAGCTCGAACAGGACGCCGTTCGGCTCGCGCACATAGATCGACGTGAAGTAATGGCGATCGACGATGCCGCTGTGCCGATAGCCGAGCGAGTCGAGCCGCTGCGCCCAGTCCGACATCGATTGGCCCCCGGGTACCCGCAGCGCCACATGGTGCACCGCGCCCGCCCCATACCGCGCGCGCGGGAGGTCGCTCCGGGCGATCACGTGCACCTCGGCATGCGCACCACCCCCAGCCGTCCGGAAGACCTGCGCCTCGGGAAAGCCCGCAAGCGTCCGATCAGGGACGAGGCCAAGTCCACCGGTGAGGAATTGCTCGGTGGGACCGAGCGCGGGAACCGTCAGCGTGACGAATCCAAGACCGCGGATCTGCTGCTCGGCAGGGACCGGACTTCCCCGCCAGGGAAATGCCGGACCCTCGCCAGCGTCGTCAACGAGCGCGAGTCGCGTGCCTTCGGTGTCCTCGAACTCGAGCTCGAGTCGTCCATCCCGGATGGCGGTGTCGCCGTGCGGAACGCCGAGGGCAGCGAACCGCGCGCTCCAGTACGCGAACGCCGCCGCGCCGGCGATGCGGAACGTGGTACGGGAGAAGCTGTTGTTGCCCCGCCGCTCCCGTGCGGCCAGGGGAAGGTCGAAGACGGTCATATCCGATCCCGGGGTGCCCGCCCCATCGCCGAAGAAGAGGTGGTACATGTCGGGCGAGTCCTGATTCACCGTCGTGATCAGCGGGCGCAAGCCGAGGATCCGCACATAGAAATCGCGCGAAGACCTGATCCGGGCGCTGAGGGCGCTCACATGGTGAACGCCCGCGAGCTCGAGTGCCATCATCATCCCCTCCGTCCCGTGCGCCTTACGCCCGCACCGCCTGCACGTCCAACGTAATCCGGATCTCGTTCGCCACGAGGACGCCGCCGGCTTCGAGCGCCTGGTTCCATCCGAGGCCGAAATCCCGCCGGTCGATCCGGGTCTCGGCGGTGAAGGCCGCCTTCTGGTTCCCCCAGGGATCGACGCCACGGCCTTCATCGGTCGCTTCGAGCACGACCTCCCGCGTCACGCCGTGCATCGTGAGCTCTCCGGCAACCGTGAATCGTCCCTCGCCGGAGGCTTCCACGGCACGGCTCCGGAATGTGATCACCGGAAAGCGGTCGACGTCGAAGAAATCG
>JAICNA010000010.1 GCA_025928955.1 Gemmatimonadales bacterium
CCTTGGACCCCGGCCGCAGCCGGGCCGTGTAGGCGCCGAGCCGCATCGTCCCGCCGAGGTTGGTGACGTCGCGCTGCGACTGCATCAGTGCGATCACCGGCGTCGCGCACTCGGGGGCGAACTCCGTGCTGTTGGTGTCGGGAAGCTCGCAGACGTTCCGGGCGAACTCGATGATCGCCACCTGGAGGCCGAGGCAGATCCCGAAGAACGGCAGCCCGTTCTCGCGGGCCCAGCGAATCGCCTCGACCATGCCGTCGACGCCCCGCTCGCCGAACCCACCGGGAATGAGCAGCCCGTCGAAGCCGCGCAGCAGCTCGCCGGCCGCCGCCTGGTCGGTGAAGCGATCGCTGCCGAGCCATTCGATGCGGACGTGCGCATCGTTGGGAATGCCGCCGTGAATGAGCGCCTCCTGCACCGATTTGTACGCGTCGTGCAGGTCGGTGTACTTCCCCACGACCGCGATCCGGACTTCCTTCGACGGCCGCAGCACGCGCTCCACGATCGCCTTCCAGGCGGTGAGGTCGGGCTCCTTCGTCTCGAGGCGAAGGCGGTCGCACACCTCGCGGTCGAGGCCCTGATCGTGAAAGCGCAGCGGGATCTCGTAGATCGACTTGACGTCGGGGCTCTCCACCACGCAGCTGAAGTCGACGTTGCAGAAGAGCGCGATCTTGCGCTTGATGTCCGCAGCGAGGGGCTGCTCGCTCCGGCAGATGAGGATGTCCGGCTGAATCCCGATCTGCATGAGGTCCCGCACGGAGTGCTGCGTGGGCTTGGTCTTGAGCTCCCCCGCCGCCGCGATGTACGGCACGAGCGTGAGATGCACGAAGAGCGCATTGTCGCGCCCGACCTCCTGCCGGAACTGCCGGATGGCCTCGAGAAACGGGAGGGACTCGATGTCGCCGACGGTGCCGCCGATCTCGGTGATGACGACATCGTGGCCGGGGGCCGAGCGGCGGAGCGCGTTCTTGATTTCGTCGGTGATGTGCGGAATCACCTGCACCGTGGAGCCGAGGTACTCGCCCCGTCGCTCCTTGTGGATCACCGTCTGGTAGATGCGGCCGGTCGTGATGTTGTTCTGCTGGGCCAGGGAACGGTCGATGAACCGCTCGTAATGCCCGAGGTCCAGGTCGGTCTCGGCGCCGTCGTCGGTCACGAACACCTCGCCGTGCTGGAACGGCGACATCGTGCCCGGATCCACGTTGATGTACGGATCGAACTTCTGCATCGTCACGCTGAGCCCGCGCTCGACCAGCAGCCGCCCGAGCGAGGCCGCGGCAATGCCCTTGCCGAGGGAGGACACGACGCCCCCCGTGACGAAAATGAACTTCGTGGAGCTCGATCCGCTCATTGACGATCCTCGAAAAGGCGCACCGCCCGGCGAGGGGCCGGCACCAGGGTGAAACGGGCTGACGGGAACAGGAAATGACCGACGCTGACCGGACGTGGACCATGCGAACGCATGTGCCACAAGGTAATGCGGAGGGGCGGTGCAAGTCAAAAGTCGTGCCGCGGGCTAAAGCAGCCTTGGCGTACCAGCTATTCTCTGTTTTGTCAACAAGTTAGAGCGACGTGGCCGAGCGGGCCGCAGGGTGTCGCCGGCGGGCGGCGCTCGGCCGCCGGGCCAACTGCCTTTCCCGGGGCCGTTGCGCCGATCAGCCGCCTGGCTCGCGGGTTCGCCTCATTCCTGAAACACCGACCGCCGGAGCGAATCAATGCGCTGCATCTCGAGATCGTGCAGCGAGTCGGCGGCTTCGGCCATGCTGTCCGCCAGCGCCTCGACGCGCGCCTCCTCGGCCTCGAGCGAATCGCCCACGGCACTGTCGGAGGCCGTGGCGTTCGGGCCGAAGCTCGACGTCACCTCCTCGACCTGCGCCCGCGGCGCGAAGAGCGGAAACGTCTCGGTTCGCTCGCGAATGTGGAGATTGCCGAAGGAAACGAGATCGGCACCGGCGGTATCGGAAGGCGAGAGACACCGATAATGGTGCGGCCGGATGTTTCCGCTGGCGTCCGCCGAGTCGATCGCCAGGACGCACCCCGCGAGCCGAGCCAGGCCCGCGGTATCGCCCATGGAGATCGTGGCCTCGATGCGAGTCGGCTGCTGGAGCGAGTCCCGGTACACCGTGACCCGGCGCAGCGTCCCCACCTTCGCCCCATCGAGGTTGAGCGGGATGAACGCGAGCGGGAACGTGATCGGCCCGGTGCCCTCGACGACCGCCTCGACGTTCCGGCGGCCGGCATCGAAGGCCGACACGATGATCATCCCGACGGCGAAGATCGCCGCCGCGCCCAGTGCTATCTTGAGCCAGTAGCCACGCATATGCCCACCTCGTAGGGTCGCATTCCCGATGTCTCAAGTAGAAACGTAATAGGGCTGCCCCAGGTTTCAGGAGCCCGCCCCTTCCGGGCCATGTAACTTCCAAGGCCTCGGGATCATGCCGTCGACGCTCACCCCGGAAAGCCGTGATCGAAGTAACCGCGCTCTCGAAGGTCTACGGGGACGTCGCCGCCGTCCGCGACCTATCCTTTGCCGTCGGACCGGGCGAGGTGCTGGGGCTGGTCGGCCCGAACGGCGCCGGCAAGACCACGACGCTCCGGAGCCTCGCCGGCATCCTGGTGCCGACCGCGGGCGAGGTCCGGATCGCGGGGTTCAACCTGGCCACGGATCCGGTCGCCGCCAAGCGTCACCTCGCGTTCATCCCCGACGAGCCGCACCTCTTCGATCACCTGACGGTCGAGGAACATCTGGCGTTCGTCGCGCGACTCTACGGGGTGACCGATGCCGCATCAAAGGGAGCCGCGCTGCTCAGGGAGCTGGAGCTCGCCACGCGCCCGAAGGCCTTTCCCAACGAGCTCTCCCGTGGCATGAAACAGAAGCTCGCGATCGCGTGCGGGCTGCTGCACGATCCCACGGCGCTGATCCTCGACGAGCCGCTCACCGGCCTCGATCCCCTCGGCATCCGTCGCATGAAGGCAACGATCATGCGGCGCGCCTCGGAGGGGGCGGCCGTGATTCTCAGCTCGCACCTGCTGCACCTCGTCGAGGAAGTCTGCACCCGGGTGCTGGTGCTCCGGCGCGGCCGGGTGGTCACGGAGGGCACCATCGCCACGATCACGGCCGCGCGCCCGGAGCTCGCCGGCCGCTCGCTGGAGGATGTCTTCATCGCCCTGGTCGGTGAGGATGCGCCGTGAGCGCCACCGCGCTCTGGTTCCTCGTATCACGCAGCGTTCGGAACCGGGTGCTGCGCCAGGCTCGCCGTGTGCGGAGTCCGCGATATGCCGTCGCCCTGCTGGCCGGCCTCGCCTACATCGTCCTCCTGCTCGGGAACCCGAGGGATCGACCGGGATTCGCAGGGTTCCCCACGGCGGTCGTGGAGCTCATGGTCGCGGGGGGTGTGCTCCTCGTCGTGATCTGGTCGTGGGTGTATGCGCACGACCGGCGCGCGCTCACGTTCCGCACCGCCGAAGTCACGTTCCTCTTCCCCGCCCCGATCTCGCGCCGCACCCTCATCCACTACAAGCTGCTGCGGGCGCAGCTCCTCATTCTGCTGAACACGGCGATCTGGACGCTGCTGCTGGACGCGGGCCGGGTCGGATTGCCGATCACCATGCGCGCGGTGGCGGTCTGGTGCGCGCTCAGCACGCTGCAGCTCCACCGGCTCGGCGCGACGCTCGTCCGCACGTCGCTCGGCGAACATGGGTGGTATGGCCTGCGCCGCAGCGCCGTGGCGGCGAGCGTCCTGCTGGTGGCGATGGCGCTCGTCGTCGGCGCGATCGTACAGGCCTGGCCCCTCGCCGCCACGGTATCGCGCATCGAGGACATCGGGCCAGTCGTGCGGGATATCGCGCTGCTCCCGCTGCCGACCGTGGTGCTGGCACCGTTCCGCGCGCTCATGGCTCCGCTCTACGCGCCGGATCCGGCTGCATGGTGGTCGGCAATCGGGCTGGCGCTGGCCCTGCTCTTCCTGCACTACCTCTGGGTCATCCGGTCGGAGGCGGCGTTCGAAGAGGCGGCCGCGGACGCATCATTCGCCCGGATCCGCGAGCTGGCGGATCGCCAGACTGGCGGAGCGGCTCGCGCCGGCGGGTATTCGCCGCCGCTGTCCGGTCTTCGCCCTTCCGGTCGGCCCGAGGTCGCGTTCGTCTGGAAGAACGTGACGATGGTCCTCCGGCGCCGTCGCGCCGTCGTGCTCGCCTTCGCGTTCGGCGTGTGCTTCCTCGGCGCACTCGCCGTGCGCGAGACCGCGCCGCGGCTCGCCACCACCGTGGGAACGCTGCTCATGATGTGGTCGGGGCTGCTCGTCGCGGTCGGCCCGCAATGGGCGCGCAACGACCTCCGGTCGGACCTTGCTCGCCTCGACCTGCTCCGCAGCTACCCGCTCGACGGCGGCGCCGTGGTCCGCGCGGAGAGCGCGGGCTCCGCATTCATCATCACGCTGGCGCAGATGGCGATGATCACCGTGGGAGTGACCGCGCTCTGGCGCGATCCCGAATGGGCGATCTCCGACCCCGACCGCCTGCCCCTCCTCGCGGCGGGCGTCCTCCTGCTGCCGTTCATCAATTACATCGGGCTCATGCTGTTCAACGGCGCAGCGATCCTCTTCCCCGCCTGGGTGACGCCGGGCGGGACGCGGGGCGGCGTCGACACGCTCGGTCAGAACCTGCTCACCGCCGTCGCGTACACGATCGCGCTGCTGATCGTGCTCCTCGTGCCGACGGTGCTGGCCGCCATCGTGTGGAATGCGTTCGAGGACTCCGGCGCATGGGCTGTCTTCGCGGGGGCCGTCGCGGCGTCCGCAACGCTGGCGCTCGAGGCGTGGCTGCTGTCGCTCTGGCTCGGCGGCGTCTTCGAGCGCATCGATCCGCCCACGGCCGGGATCGAGTCGACGGCCTAGCCTCGTGCCGGGCGGTCGAAGCCGAAGAGCGCGGCGTGGGGGTGCGAGCCGTCGCGGCAGAGGCCCAGGAGAATGTCGGCCGCCACCACCGCGAACGTGATGCCGTTCCCGCCGTAGGCCAGCGAGCCATGGACGTTCTCCATGTCGGGCACGGGACCGATGTACGGCAGCCCGTCCGGCGTCTCGGCGAAGACGCCCGCCCACGCACAGTCCGCCTCGAGTGCGAGTGAGGGAAACAGTGCGCGCGCCGAGTCGATGAGCTGCGCCGTCTTGGACTCGAGCAGCGCATCGCGGCGATCTGCGTCCGCGAACGGCTCATCCGCTCCTCCCACGATCACGCGACCGTCCGGAATCGTCCGCAGGTAGAGGTACGGTCTCGCCGTCTCCCAGATGAGTGCGCGCCCGGGCCACGGCTCGGGTGCCGCCAGCGGCACAGTCGCGACGGCATAGGTGCTGACGAGCGACGCAGCGCGCGGCGGCAGGCATGGCGCGAACTCATACCCGGTCGCGAACACCGCGCTCGTCGCGCGGACCACGTGGCCGCTCGCCGTCCGCGCAATGGTGGGCGCACCGCCCTGCAGCGAGACGACTTCGGACCCCGGTCCACTCCGGATGCGGGCGCCGAGCGCGGCCGCGGCTTCCGCGAGCCTGAGCGTGAGCCGGTACGCATCCACCTCGCCGCCCAGGCTCGACAGGAGCGCCCCGGGGCGCTCGATGCCGAACTGGTGCCGCAGTGACTGCCGGTCGAGGAACTCGACCCCGACACCGAGCCCCGCCCGCGCATCACATTCCCGTCGCAGGTCCGGCAGCTCGTCACCGTCGCGCGCGAGATAGAGGCTCTGGCGACGCGCGAAGCCTGCCCGCTCCCCCAGTTCTTCCAGGATGGCCTCGAGCCGGTCGAACGCGGCGGCGCAGGCCCGGTAGGCGCCGTCGGCGCGATCGCTGCCGACCGTACGGCGCAGCTCGAGGAGCGGCGTATCGAGCTCGTACTGCAGCAGTGCCGTGGAAGCCGCGGTGCTGCCCTGCGCGATCTCGCGGCGGTCGAGGAGCACCGTGTCGAGGCCGGCCCCCGCAAGCCGCCACGCGGCGAGCGCGCCGGTGATGCCGCCGCCGATCACGAGCACGTCCGCGTCCACGTCGGATTCGAGGTCGGGCCACGAGGCACGCTCGCCGGACTGCAGCATCCAGAACGGACAGCCCGAGCGCAGATCCACCGTCAGCCGCGCGGATGGTACTGCTTGTGAACCGATCGCAGGTATTCGCGATCGACGTGCGTGTAGATCTGGGTGGTGGAGAGGTCGGCGTGGCCGAGCATTTCCTGAACCGCGCGAAGATCCGCGCCGCCTTCGAGGAGGTGTGTCGCGAAGCTGTGCCGGAGGGTGTGCGGGGTGACCGGCTTCGTGAGGCCTGCCGCTTCCGCCGCTTTCCGGACGATGCCCCACGCGCCGACGCGCGAGAGCGGATCCCCGCGCGCGTTGAGGAGTACGCGCCCCCGGCTCGCGCCACGATCGAGCTCGGGACGAAGCTGATGGAGGTAGACCGAGACGACTCCGATGACGCCGCGGCCGAGGGGAACGAGCCGTTCCTTGCTTCCCTTGCCGAACACCCGAACGAGCTGGTCGGTGAGGATCAGGTCGGTGAGGCCGAGATTGCAGAGTTCCGACACGCGGAGTCCCGCCCCATATGCGAGCTCGAGCAGGGCGCGGTCGCGCCAGGCAAGCCGATGCTCCTGGCCTGGCGCGGCGAGCAGCGCCTCCACCTCCGCGATGGTGAGGACCTCCGGAAGCGTGCGCCACCGGCTCGGGCTTTCCAGCCGATCGCTCGGATCCGTAGACACGAGGCCTTCGCCGACGAGGAAGGCGAAGTAGGTCCGGATCGCGGACGTGCTCCGCCGGATCGACGCCGGACTCAGCCCGAGGTCCTTCTGCAGGTAGACGAAGTCCCGAAGATGGCCGCGCGCGATCTGGTCGGGCGCATGCACGCCCTTCGACAGCGCGAACTCGCCGAGCCGACGCAGGTCGCGCAGGTAGGCCTCGACGGTGTTTTCGCTGCTCCCTGCTTCGAGCGCGAGGTAGTCCCGGAAGGTCTCGAGCCGGAAGCCGCGATCGATCCGCGCGCGCAGCTCCGCGTTCACGCGCGCAGGCCCCGCACGCGGCCCTCGATCGCCGCGACGTCCTCGGCCGAGAGCCCGAGCAGCTCCGCCGCGCGGGCGAGCAGGCGGTCGCGCGCGCTCGTTCCGCCTCCCTGCACGAAGGCGACCTGCCAGAGCCGCTCGACCAGCGCCAGCCGGCGCTCGTGCGCGAAGTGCTCCATGATCCGCCGGCGGTAGCTCTGGAGATGTTCGCGTTCGGGGTGCTCCTCGGCCGTGATGGTCTTGGCGGGCGCCGGCTCGAGGCCCCACTGCATCCGCAGGTGCGCCTCGACCTCGACCCGCTCCGCCGGCGTGAGACCTTCCTCGGTGTAGGCGATCTCGAGGAGCAGCAGGGCCGCCGAACGCATCACCTCCTGCGCCTCAGCATCGCGATCGATCGGCGTCTCCGACGGCTCGCGGAACGCGCGGCGCAACGCCCCCCACAGCGGCTGACGGGCGCTCCGCCGCCGGCGGATGACGATGGCCGTGGCCACCGCGGCGATGAGAACCAGCGCGAGCACGCCGAGCGTCCGGTTCACGCTTCCGAGCAGCGCCTCGATCTGTTCCCAGCGCGATCCGATGGCGGCACCCACCAGCGCGACCGCACCGTACCAGATCGCCGAGGCGACGGCGATCGGGATCAGGGCGCGCGGCGCGGAAAGGTTCACGAGGCCGGCAAATGGGGCCACGACGGCGCGGATACCGGGCAGGACGCGCCCGATGAAGATGCCGAAGATGCCGAAGCGGATGTACTCGCGTTCGATGATCGCGATGGAGCTGGGAGCGAGGAGCCTTCGACCCGCCGGAGTCGCGAAGAGGCGGCGGCCATAGCGCCGCGCTGCGAAGTAGACGCCTGCGGCACCGAGCACGTTGGCCGCCCAGGTGACCGCGAAGACCGCCGGAAGGGTCGTGACGCCGCGATGCGTGAGGAACGCGCCCAGAGCGACGGCCGTGTCCGCGGGCACAGGTGGGAGGATGTTCTCGACTGCGGCGAGCACCGCGAGAACAACGTACACCGCCACGGGGGGAAGCGTGGCGAGCCAGTCGACCAGCGATTCGATCAGCCCGCCTCCAGTGTCGCGACCGCGAGGACCGCGAGGCCTTCGCCCCGGCCGATGAATCCCATCCCTTCGTTGGTCTTCGCCTTCACCCCGACGCTCCGCGCGGGAAGGCCGAGTGACGCCTCCAGCGCCGCGGCGATGGCGGGAAGGTGCGCAGCCAGCTTGGGCGCCTCCGCGATCACCGTGACGTCGGCCTGCACGACGCGGAACCCCCGCCCCGCCACGAGCGCGGCGGCGGTGCGAAGGAGTGCCATCGAGTCGGCGTCCTTCCACTCGGGATCGGAATCCGGAAAGAGCTCGCCGATGTTTCCGGCCGCGGCGGCGCCAAGGATCGCATCGGTCAGCGCGTGCGCGACGGCATCGGCGTCGGAGTGTCCGGCGAGTCCGAGCGCGTGCGGGATGACCTGACCGCCGAGGATCAGCCGACGACCCGGAGCGAAGCGATGCGAGTCGTAGCCGATTCCGACCCGCGTCACGCCGCTGCCATCGCTTCGATCACGCTGTAATCCTGGCGGCGGCGCTTCGGGTGGTAGCCGGCATCCCGGATGAGCCGCTCGATCTCGTCGAGCGACGTGCGGTGGGTCGTCCCCGCGGCGGAGACCACGTTCTCTTCCATCATGAGGCTGCCGTAGTCGTTCGCGCCGAAGCGAAGCGCCACCTGGCCGATCTTGTGGCCCATCGTGACCCACGACGACTGCAGGTTGGGCACGTTGGCCAGCACGATGCGGCTGAGCGCGAGCGTCCGCAGATAGGTCACGGCGTCCGTCCGCGGCATCCCCGAGAAGCCCGGCGTCCCCTCCGGCTGGAGCGGCCAGCAGATGAACGCCGTGAAGCCGCCGGTCCGCGCCTGGACGTCCCGGACCCGGAGGAGATGCTCCACCCGGTCGGCATTCGACTCGCCGAGACCGTACATCATCGTCACCGACGTTCGCATTCCCTGGCGGTGGGCCTCCTCCTGGACCCCGAGCCACTCCTCCGTCTGCGCCTTCTTCTTCGCCACGCGCTCGCGGATCGCGTCGACCAGAATTTCGCCCCCACCGCCCGGGATGCTGTCGAGGCCTGCCTCGCGCAGCTCGCGGACGACCTCCGGCATGGGCAGGCGGAACCGCTCGCTGAAGAAGACGATCTCCGACGGCGAGAACCCATGGATGTGGATCGGATGGTGGCGCTTGATGTAGCGCATCAGCTCGAGATACCACTCGAAGGGGATGTACGGATTATGGCCCCCCTGAAGGAGGATCTGCACACCGCCGATCGCCTTGCACTCGTCGATCTTGGCTCCGATCTCCTCGTAGCTCAGCACGTACCCATCGAGGTCCTTGGGCCGCCGATAGAACGCGCAGAACTTGCAGTCGGCCACACAGACGTTCGTGTAGTTGATGTTCCGGTCGATGATGTACGTGACCACGGGGTCGGGATGGTGCCGCCAGCGCTCGGCATCGGCAAGGGCGCCCAGCTCGAGGAGAGGGGCGCGCTCATACAGCTCGAGCAGTTCCGAGAATTCACCTGAGCTGCGTTCGATAACGCTCATGATAGCAATCGGTTATGCGGCAGAGATGAATGACAGCGAGCCATCGGGGACGAGCCCGTCCTGCGCCAGTCGGCGGAAGAAGTCGGTCAGGCCCGCGAGATGGCGATAGGAAAGGGCGTAGTCGAGATCGCCGAGGTACGCGCGGCACACCGCCTCGGGAAGGCCGCGGGCCCGCGCCGCATCCCGGGCGAGCTCGTCGAGGTGGCCGCGGCCCCACGCCCGCGAGTCGAGGAGCGCGCGATGCACCGCACGGACCTGTGCGGTTGCTGCTTCGCGCCGGGCCGCCCACACTGCAAAGACGAACGGGAGACCGGTCCAGTCCTTCCAGACCCGGCCCAGGTCCACCATGTACGGGTAGGCATGCCGTGCGCTCAGCAGCAGCGCCGCATCCCCGATCACGAGCACCGCGTCATGCGGAAGCGCGGCGAGCGAATCGAGATCGGCCGCTTCGGCACGGGCGGTCGCGTACCGGGGCGACACCTTCCAGAGATGGCGACAGAGCAGCTCCAGCAGGAGCACCGAAGTCCGGCTCGACGCCGTGCGCAGCACCGTCGCGCCGTCGAGCTCGTCCGGCGGACGCCGACAGAAGAGCGCGACGCTGTGCACCGGCCCATCGCAGCTGATGGCCAGGTCCGGCAGGAGGTGGTACGCCGCCGCATTCCGCGCATACTCGACCGCCGACACCACGCTCACGTCGAGCGCGCCGGCCGCGAGCAGGTCATTAAGCTCGGCAGCCGTGCCGCTCACCATGCGGGCCGGCATCGGCACGATGCCCCGGTCCGCGGCCGCGTAGACCGGATAGCAGTTGATCCACGGAATCCGCCCGAGTCTCATGCGGCGTGCACCACGGGGAGCGACCGGCGCCCCGGCTCATGCGGGGGCGTCACATCGTCGAACGACTCGCGCACGGTCTCGTAGAGGCTGTTCCGCTCGACCGGCCGCTTCCCGGCTCCGCGGATCAGCTCGACGAGCCCGAGGTACGGCATCTGCCGCTCGGTCTGTGCCCCGGCATCGTGGTAGATCCGCTCGTAGACCACGGTGCCCTCCACGTCGTCGCAGCCGAATGCCAGCGCGACCTGGGACATGAACGGCGTCACCATCGGCCAGTGCGTCTTGATGTGCGGGATGTTGTCGAGGAAGAGGCGGCCGACCGCGATCGCCTTGAGATCCTCGAACCCGGTGGTGGCGGTCCCGACGCGGCCGAGCTCCTCGCCGAGCTCATTGTGTTCGGGGTGATAGGCGAGGGGGATGTAGGTGAGGAAGCCATGGGTCTCGTCCTGCAGGCCCCGCAGCATCTCCAGGTGCTCGACGCGGTCGGCGATCGTCTCGACGTGCCCGTACAGCATCGTGCAATTGGTCGGGATGCCGAGCTCATGCGCGACGCGGTGCACGCGCAGCCACTCGGCGCCGGTGAGCTTCCGCTCGGCGATCGTCGCACGGACCGCGGTGCTGAACACCTCGGCCCCGCCGCCCGGGAGGCTGGTGAGCCCCGCCTCGCGGAGCGCGATCAGCACCTCCCGCTCGGTCACCTTCTCGATGCGCGCGAGGTGCGCGATCTCGACGGCGGTGAGCGCCTTGATGTGCACGCCGGGATGCCGCTCGCGGAGGCCCCGGAGCATGGCGGTGTAGTACTCGAGCCGGAGCTTCGGATGGAGTCCGCCGACGATGTGGAACTCGCGCGTCGGTGCCCCGGCGGCCTGGGCCGCTTCGGCGAAGACCTCCTCGAGGGAGCGCGTGTACGCCCCGTCTTCCTTCGGCATCCGGGCGAACGAACAGAAGGTGCAGGTGTTCCGGAGCACGCAGACATTCGTCGGATTGATGTGCTGATTCGCCGAGAAGAAGACGCGGTCGCCGTTCTGGCGGCGGTTGGCGAAATCGGCCATCACCCCGAGCCCGAGAAGGTCATTCGTCGCATACAGCACTGCCGCGTCCGCCGCGGCCAGCCGGCGTCCGGAGAGCACCTTCTCTGCGATCGGTCGGAGCGCCGGATCCTGGAGCTGGCCGGGCTCGAGCTTCCCTGACATGCGTTCTCCTTGGCAGATCACCGAAATCTATACCGTTGCTTCCACCCGAGTCGAGCAGTCGGCGCGGGGCGTCCGGCAGGCCACTGGCCCGGAAGGCCCGATATGACGAACCCTCTCCGGGCACGGCCCGAAGAGGGTGGCGGCGACCCCGCTGGCGTCAGCTACTGCGCGTAGCGCCGCACCGCGAGTGTCGCATTGTGCCCGCCGAAACCGAAGGAATTGCTGATCGCGACGTCCACGGCGCGCTCGACCATCCTGTTCGGCGCGGAGTCGAGGTCGCACTCGGGATCGGGTGTGAACTGGTTGATCGTCGGCGGGACCTTCCCGGTGCGCGTCGCGAGAAGGCACACCGCGAACTCGAGCGCGCCCGCAGCGCCGAGCAGGTGCCCGGTCATCGACTTCGTCGATCCGAAGATGAGCGCGCGCGCGTGGTCCCCGAAGACCGCCTTCACCGCCTCGGTCTCCGCAATATCCCCCTGCTCCGTCGAGGTGCCGTGCGCATTGATGTATCCCACGGCATCGAGCGGAACGCCGGCATCGGCGATGCACGCTCGCATCGCGCGCTGGGCTCCCTCGCCCTTCGGGGCCGGCGAGGTCATGTGGTGGGCGTCCCCGCTCGCGCCGTACCCGATCACCTCGCCCAGAATCTCCGCGCCGCGCCGCATCGCATGCTCCAGGCTTTCCAGCACCACGATCGCGCCGCCGTCACCGAGCACGAACCCGTCCCGGTCCTTGTCGAAGGGACGGCTCGCCGTCGCCGGATCGTCGTTGCGCGAGGAAAGCGCGCGCATGTTCTGGAAGCCGGCGATCGTCAGCCCGGTGATGGCCGCCTCGGCCCCGCCGGTGACCATCGCATCCGCCTCCCCGTCGCGGATCATGCGGTACGACTCGCCGATGGCGTGCGCACTCGACGCGCAGGCCGAGACCGTCGCGAAATTCGGCCCCCGCAGCCCATAGCGGATGGACACGAGTCCGGCTGCGATGTCGGGAATGAACATCGGCACGAAGAAGGGAGAGACGCGGTCCGGCCCCTTCGTCAGGTACAGGCCGCACTGCTCCTCGAACGTCTGCATGCCGCCGATGCCGCTGCCGATGACCACGCCGGTGCGGTCCGGCGACGGCACGGCCTTGTCGAGCCCGGCCTGAACGAGCGCCTGCTGGGAGGCAGCGATGGCGAACTGGGCGAAGAGGTCGAGCCGGCGGGATTCCTTCCGGTCGATGTACTGCAGCGCGTCGAACTCCTTCACTTCGCAGGCGAAGCGAACCTGGAGCGCGCTGGCGTCGAACTTGGCGATCGGTGCGGCCCCGGAGCGGCCCGCGAGGAGCGCGCTCCAGGTGGACTCGACGTCGTTACCGACCGGCGTCACCAGGCCGAGGCCGGTGACGACGACACGCTGCGCCAAGCTACTTCCCGATCTTCGTATGGAGGTAGCCGAGGGCATCCCCGACGGTGCGGAGCTTCTCCGCGTCTTCGTCCGGAATGTCGATGTCGAATTCCTTCTCGAAGGCCATGACGAGCTCGACGGTATCGAGGCTGTCCGCTCCCAGGTCCTCCATGAAGCTCGCCTCGTTCGTCAGCTTCTCGCGCTCGACGCCGAGCTCCTCGACGATGATGTCCTTGACCTTTTCTTCGACGTTTTCCATGTCGTCCTCTGGGGAGTGATGAAGGCCTGATTCAGATGACCATACCGCCGTCGACCACCAGCACCTGCCCCGTGATGTACGAGGCCAGGTCGGACGCCAGGAAGAGCACGGCGCCGGCGACGTCCTCGGGGCGGCCCAGCCGACCGAGGGCGATCTGCTCTAATAATGCGGTCCTCGCCTCGGCGGGCAAGGCGTTCGTCATGTCCGTTTCGATGAACCCCGGGGCGACGCAGTTGGCGAGGATCCCGCGGCCGGCATACTCGCGCGCCACCGACTTCGTGAACCCGATCAGCCCGGCCTTGCTGGCGGCATAATTCGCCTGCCCCTTGTTTCCGATCAGTCCGACGATGCTCGAGATGTTGATGATGCGCCCGCTCCGACGCTTCATCATGCCACGGATCACGGTCCGCGTCGTATTGAAGGCGCCCTTGAGGTTGGCGTCCAGCACCGTGTCCCACGCCGCCTCGTCCAGCCGCACCAGGATGTTGTCGCGCGTGAGGCCCGCGTTGTTCACGAGGATCTCGATCGGGCCGAGCGCCTTCTCGGCCGCCGCGATGGCGGCCTCGACCTCCTCGATCTTCGCGACATCGCACGCGACGCCCGCAGCGCGCTCGCCGAGCCCGCCGGCCACCGCCTCGGCCCGCGCGTGGTCCCGTCCCGCCACCGCTACCGCCGCGCCTGCCGCATGCAGTGTCTGCGCGATCGACAGTCCGATCCCACGGGTTCCCCCGGTCACGAGTGCGACCCGACCGCGCAAGTCGATGGTATTCACGCGATGAAGCGCTCCACTTCGTCCGCCGTCCCAAGCGTCATCCCCGCGGCACCAGGAACGATGCGCTTCAGCAGGCCCGTGAGCACGCTGCCGGGTCCGGCTTCGACGAACCGCGCATCCGGATGCAGGCGTGCCGCGGTGCGCATGCAATCGACCCAGCGCACCGGGGCCGTGAGCTGATCGACGAGCAGCGCCCGGGCCTCCTCGGCCGTCCCGACCGGCGCCGCGGTGGCGTTGGCGATGACCGGATATGCCGGCTCGGCGAACGCGACGGCGTCCAGCGCGGCGCGCAAGCCCGGCACCGCCGGCGCCATGAGCGGGGAATGGAAGGCGCCACTCACCTTGAGGGGCAGCACTCGCTTCGCGCCCGCCGCCTTGCAGCGCTCGCCGGCGACGACGACGGCCTCCGGATCGCCGGATATGACCGTCTGGTCGGGCGCGTTGAGGTTCGCCGCAACGGCAACGCCGTCGGCACCGGACGCCTCGGCACAGCACACGGCCACGGCTTCGGTCTCGAGACCGAGCACCGCGGACCTCGCACCGGGACGCTGATGCCCCGCTTCCAGCATGAGCTCGCCGCGCCGCCTCACGAGCCGGGCCGCATCGGCGACCGACAGCGACCCGGCCGCGATGTACGCGCTGTACTCCCCGAGACTGTGCCCCGCGGCGAGCACGACGGCCCCCAGCGCCTCGCGTACGATCGCGAGCACCGCCGCCGAATGCGCCAGGATGGCCGGCTGCGTGTTGTGCGTCAGCGTGAGCTCGCTCTCGGGGCCGTCCCACATGAGCCGCGACAGCGGCGCGCCGAGCGCTTCATCGACCGCGCGGAAGGTGTCGCGCGCAGCGGGAAAGCGCTCGGCGAGGTCCTTGCCCATGCCGACCTTCTGCGCACCCTGGCCGGGAAACACGAGGACGGTCACCACCGGACGACGGCGCTGCCCCAGGTGAATCCAGCACCGAACGCGACGAGCAGCACGAGCGAGCCGGGACCGATGCGCCCTTCCCTGACGGCCTGGTCGAGCGCGAGCGGAATCGACGCCGACGAGGTATTCCCGTAGCGGTCGACGTTCACCATCACGCGGTCCATCGGCATGCCGGCGTGCTTCGCCGTTGCCTCGATGATGCGGACGTTGGCCTGATGCGGGACGAGCAGGTCGATCTCGTCCGCGGTCACGCCGGCGCGACGGATCGCCTCATCCGACGCTTCGGCCATCGCAATGACGGCGGCCTTGAACACCTCGCGGCCCGACATCCGGAGATAATGCGACCGCTCGGCGAGCACCTTCTCGCTCAGCGGATCCGAGGACCCGCCGCCCGGGCGATAGAGAAGATTCCCGAGCCGCCCGTCCGACTTGAGGAAGGTGGAAAGGATCCCGCGCGGCTTGTCACCGGTGGGCTCGGTCCGCCGGACGACGGCGGCGCCGGCGCCGTCACCGAAGAGGATCGCCGTGCTGCGGTCCTGCATGTCGGTGATGGCCGAGAGCTTCTCCGCGCCGATGACGAGCGTTGTTCGGCTCTGTCCGGAGGCAATGAGCCCCTCGGCCACGGTCAGGGCGTAGATGAAGCCCGGGCACGCCGCCGAGATGTCGAACGCCGTGGCGTTGACGGCACCGAGGAGGACCTGGAGGTCGCAGGCGGTCGACGGGAGCAGGCGATCGGGTGTCGCGGTGCCGAGGACGATCGCGTCGATCTCGGCGGCCGTGATTCCCGCCTCGCGCATGGCATGCTCGGCCGCTTCGCGGGACAGGTCGGCGACGGTCTGCGTCGGATCCGCGATACGGCGCTCTCGGATGCCGGTCCGCTCGACGATCCACTCATCCGAGGTGTCGAGCCGCTCCGCGAACCAGGCGTTGTCCACGACGCGCGGCGGCACCGCCACGCCGAGACCGGTGATGGCAGCGAACGGCCGCCGCAGCGGTCCCTCGCTCACGTTCCCGCTCCCTCTCGCGGCGCCATCTCGGCACCGATGTGCGCGCTCAGGCCGGCGCGCACCGACTGGAGCGCGATCCGGACCGCGTGGCGGATCGAGTTGGGGCCGGAGGAGCCGTGGCAGATGATCGCGATGCCCTGGATGCCGAGGAGCGGGGCGCCGCCGTATTCGGAGTAATCGAGCGCACGGAAAACGGTGCGGATGTCCGGGTGCTCGAGCAGGGCCGGCGCGTCCCGGCGCAGCATGCGCACGATGAGGCGCGCGACCGACTCGTAGAACTTGAGGACGACGTTGCCCACGAACCCGTCGCAGACGACGACGTCGACGGCGCCATGCTTCTCGTGGCCCGCGAGGATGTCCCGTCCTTCGATATTGCCGATGTAGTGGAGTCCGGACAGACCGCGGAGGAGCTGGTGCGCCTCCTTCACGACTGCGGTGCCCTTCTCGTCCTCTTCGCCCACGTTGAGCAGGCCGACGGCGGGATTCGGGCGACCGAGGATGTCGCGCATGTAGACGGTGCCGAGCCGGGCGAAGCCGACGAGCTCGCGGGCCGAGCAGTCGACGTTGGCACCGCCATCGAGGACCAGGACGGGATCGTCTGCGGTGGGAAAGAGCGTGGCGACCGAGGCGCGCTCGACGCCGTCATGCAGGCCGAGCAGTACGGTGGAGGCGGCGAGGACCGCGCCGGTGTTCCCGGCGGAGACGAAGGCGTCCGACTGACCGGCCTTCTGCAGGCCGAGGCCGACGACGATGCTCGAATCGCGCTTGCTGCGCACGGAGGCGAGCGGCTTCTCCGCCATGCCGATCACTTCGGAGGCAGGGCGGATCTCGATGCGGCTGCGATCCGCGCCGGCATGTTTCGCCAGCTCGACTTTGATGACCTCCGGGCGCCCCACCAGCTGGATCGTCGCGTCGGGATGCTCGGCGAGAGCCAGCAGGCTCCCCTCGATTTCGGCTTGGGGAGCGTTGTCGCCCCCCATCGCGTCCACGGCGACGCGAATCACCGCTAGTTGTCCTCGACCTCGACCTGCTTCTTGCCGCGGTAGTAGCCGCACGAATCGCACACGCGGTGCGACAGCTTCGGCGATCCGCAGCGGGGGCACGCCTGAGGCGCTACACCCGCGGCGGAATGGTGGCCGCGGCGGAGCCGCTTCCTGGACTTCGAGGTACGACGCTTGGGGACCGCCATGTGTTCCTCAGACAGGTTCGGCGGAGCCGGCGCAACCGCACGGCCCCGCATTCAGATCTGCGCCGCACTTCGGGCACAGGCCAGCACAGTCCTCGCGGCAGAGCACCAGCGTCGGCGCCGCGAGCGCCAGTTCTTCCCGCACCGCATCCGTCACGTCGACGTGGGTGGCCGAGTCGGAGAGCGGATAGACGCTCGGGTCGTCCGTGGCGTCGGCGTCGCGGCTGAACAGCACGTCGACGTCGGCATCGACTTCGTGCCGCACCGGCGCGAGGCAGCGCCGGCATTCACCGAGAACCGTCGCGCTGATCTGGCCGCGCCAGAGGTACTCCCCTTCGCTCGAGCTCTGGAGGCGGCCGTCGATGGCCACCGGACCCTCGAGTTCGAGCGCGAGCCCCTCCAGGGCCTTCGCCCCCGGTTCCAGCACGCCCATCGTATCGACGGGACCCCGCTGGAGGTCCCGGATGTCAATCCGCAGCATAGCCCTTTAATGTAACTCTGACAACGACTTGGGGTCAAGGGACGCCGAGCGGTGAGCGGTGCCGCTCAGCGCCCCCACAGCCCGGCCAGCTCTCCTTCAGAAAAGAAGAACGCGATCTCGCGGCGCGCATTCTCGTCGCTGTCGGATCCATGCACCGCGTTCCGGCCCTTCGACTCGGCGTGGAGCTTCCGGATGGTGCCGGGCGCAGCCTCGGCCGGATCCGTAGCGCCGATGACCTGACGGTAGCGCGCCACGGCGTCCTCCCGCTCCAGCGCCATCGGGAGGCAGGGGCCGCTGGTCATGAACGCGACCAGCTCATCATAGAAGGGCCGGCCGCGGTGCACCTCGTAGAACGCCTCTGCTTCGGCCGTCGCGAGCCGCGCGAGACGCGCAGCGCGAACGACGAATCCATCCTGCTCGAGGTGCGCCACGATCGCCCCGATCTTGCCGTTGGCGACCGCGTCGGGCTTGATGATGGCGAGGGTACGGTTTCCTGCCACGAATCCTCCCAGGGAAATAGTGAGCGGCGAGCCGTCAGCGCGCCGCCTTGACCAGCTCGACGACGTCCACCGGCCGCTTCATGACGGCGATGCCCGCAGCCTCGAACGCCTGCATCTTCTCCTCCGCCGTGCCGCTCGAGCCGGAGATGATCGCGCCGGCGTGCCCCATGCGGCGGCCCTTCGGGGCGGTCTGACCGGCGATGAAGCCGACCACCGGCTTCGTGACGTACTGCCGGACGAAGTCCGCCGCATTCTGCTCGTCGGTGCCGCCGATCTCGCCCATCATGACGATGGCGTCTGTGGCCGCATCGTCCTGGAACGCACGCAGGCAGTCGATGAAATTCGTCCCGATGATCGGATCGCCTCCGATCCCCACGCACGTGCTCTGCCCGATGCCGTTCCGCGTGAGGTGATTCACGACCTCGTAGGTCAGCGTGCCGCTCCGGGACACGAGCCCGACGCGGCCCGGCGTGCAGATGTTGCCCGGAATGATGCCGACCTTGCTCTCTCCCGGCGTGATGAGGCCGGGACAGTTGGGCCCCAGCAGCCGCGCGCCGCGGTCCCGCACGAACGGCATGACCCGCGTCATGTCCATCACGGGCACGCCCTCGGTGATGCAGACGATGAAAGCGATTCCCGCATCCGCTGCCTCGTAGATGGCGCCGGCGGCGCCCGCAGGCGGCACGTAGATCACCGAGGTGTTGGCGCCCGTTTCGCGCACCGCGTCGGCGACGGTGTTGAAGACCGGCACCTTCCCCTCGAACTGCTGCCCCCCCTTCCCCGGCGTCACCCCCGCGACGACCTGGGTGCCGTACTCCATCATCTGGCGGGTATGGAAGGATCCGTCGCGGCCGGTGATTCCCTGGACGACCAGCCGCGTCTGCCGGCCGATGAAGATGCTCATGCCGCCTCCTTCGCGAGCGCGACGACCTTCGCGACGGCCTCGTCCATGTCGCTGAGCGCCGTCATGCCGACGCCTTCGAGGATGCGGAACGCTTCCTTCTCGTTCGTACCGGTGAGGCGAATGACGATCGGCACGTTCACCTTGAACTCGCGCGTGGCCGCGACGATGCCGTTCGCGACGTCGTCGGTGCGGGTAATGCCGCCGAAGATGTTGAACAGGATGGCCTTGACGTTCGGATCGCTGGTGATGATGCGGAGCGCATTGACGACCTTGTCCGGGTTCGAGCTCCCGCCGATGTCGAGGAAGTTGGCCGGATCGCCGCCGTAGTACTTGACCAGGTCCATGGTCGCCATGGCGAGCCCGGCGCCGTTGACCACGCAGCCGACGTTGCCGTCGAGCTTGATGAAGGTGAGGCTCGCATTGCGGGCCGCGACCTCGCTCGGCTCCTCGGCCGATTCGTCGCGCAGGGCGGCGAGATCGGGCCGCCGATCCAGCTCGTTGTCGTCGATGGAGATCTTGGCGTCGAGCGCGAGGACCCGCCCGTCCGGCGTCGTGACCAGCGGGTTGATCTCTGCGAGCGTCGCGCCGTTTGCCGTGAAGACCTGGTACAGCTGCTCCATGATCCGGGCAGCCGTCCGGACCTGCTTGATGTCGGTGTAGAGCGTGAAGGCGAGCGACAGCGCCTGATGCGGGAGCAGGCCGTACACGGGATCGACCGCGAGCCGCGTGATCTTTTCCGGGTTCGTCGCCGCGACTTCCTCGATATCCACGCCTCCGGCTGCACTCACCATGAACACCGGACGCTGCGTTCCGCGGTCCATGATGAGACCCACGTACGCCTCCGTGGCGATGTCGGCGGCCGGCACGACGAGGACCTTGTGCACCACGAGGCCCTTGATCGTCATGCCGAGAATCTTCTCGGCGTGCGCCCGGGCCTCGGCGGGCGACTTCGCGAGCTTGACGCCTCCGGCCTTCCCTCGCCCGCCCGAGTGCACCTGCGCCTTCACCACCACACCGCCGCCGAGGTGGGCGGCAATCGCCTCGGCCTCAGCCGGCGTCGAGGCGACGCCACCCTCGAACATCGGAACGCCCGCGGCCTTGAGCAGCTCGCGCGCCTGATACTCGTGCAGGTTCACAGGTCCCTCACTATGGTCGTGCCCGTCTCGCCCCTGAGGGCGGCCGGACCGTCTGAAAGTCGCGCGATCACGGCGCGTGAGCCGCCGGAGCGGACGAAGCCCGCGGCCGCCCTGACCTTGGGCTTCATGCTGCCGGCGCCGAGCGCGGTGCCCGCCAGCATCGCTTCCGCCTCGGCGAGCGACAGGCGCGGCAGTGGTCGCGAGGTCGGCGTACCCCAGTCGGCGAAGACGGCGTCGACGTCGGTGAGGATCATCAGCACCTCGGCCCGAAGCTCGCGAGCGAGGATCGCGGCAACGAGATCCTTGTCCACCACCGCATCGACACCCTCCAGCCCGAGCACCGGATCCCGGTAGACCGGCGGGCCGCCACCGCCGGCGGCGACCACGATGACCCCTTCGTGCACGAGCCGGAGCACGAGCGGCGCTTCGACGATGTCCCGCGGCTCGGGGCTCGCGGCGAGCCTTCGCCAGCGCCCGTTGCCATCGCGCCCGACGGCAACACCGCGCTCGGCGAGCGCGGCAGCGCGGTCGGCCGGCAGCTCGTGGCCGATCGGCTTCGAGGGGGTGTGGAGCGCCGGATCCTCCGGATCGACGAGCGTCTGCGTCACGACCGTTGCGACCGGCCGGTCCACTCCCGCGCGCGCCAGCGCGTTCTGGAGCGACTGCTGCAGCATGTACCCGATCCAGCCCGCCGTGCCCGCCACGAGCACGCCGAGCGGCAGCGGCTCGACCAGGCCGGCCCCGAGCTCGTTGCGCACGAGCTCGTCCCCCACCTGCGGGCCGTTCCCATGCACGATCGCGATCTGCCAGCCGTCGCGGGCGAGCTCGACGATCGGCGCGATGCTCTCGCGCGCATGGCGGAACTGATTCGTGATCGTGGCGGGCTCGTCGGAGCGAGCCAGGGCGTTGCCACCCAGCGCGAGGACCGCAGTTCGATTCACGAGCCTCTCCCGGGGGGCGGAAAAGCGTTGCAAGGTAGCCGTGCCCTGAGGGGGGAGCAAGCGGAAATCGGCGTCATTCTCCCTCTGGCTGCAGCACACCGCGCAACGCGTCGAACGCCCGTCCGAAGGCCGCCCAGTCGCTCCGGCGGAGCGCCTCGTCCGCCAGGCGCATCCAGTGCCGTGCTTCGGACAATGCGCCCGGTGTGGCGCCCGGCGGCGCGGGCACCGTCGTCCCCTGAAGGTTCTCCCACGCTTCGCGGAAGGTGCGCCCCGCGCCGAGGCGGCGCCCGGTCGCCACCGTCACCCAGACGACGGATGGGCGCGCACCGGGACGGGCGGCAGCGTGCACCTGCAGCGCGCCCAGGCCCTCGGGCGTCATCCAGAAGTGGACGTCGGACACGCGGAGCTCCGCGCCGGCCCCCACGACGGAATCCTGGATCGGGGCGAAGGTGGCGAAGCGCGCCCAGCGGCGCTCGAGCGCGCGCGCCGCGAGCAGCCCGTTGTCGACCAGGGACACCACCGGAGTGGCCGCGCCCGTGGCCGAGAACAGGGCGGTCACGCGGCCGCCATCGGCGGAGTGGAAGGGTGCGAGAAGCACGTCGGTGCCGCTCGAATCCCAGCCCGCCTGTACCAGCCGCGCTCCCGGCCGCGGGACGGCCGGGCTGCCGGGCGCGTCCGGGCGGGCTCCCAGGACATCGGCCTGCAGCGCGAAGAGCTCGGGGGGGTAGCCCGCCGCCTGTGCGATCATCGGACTGAGTGCGGACGCCGGCTCGACGACGCCCTCACTGATCTCCGCCCACGCCGCGGCGACGGGATCGTTGTCGTCGCGGAGGACGACCCTCGCCGCTCCCGAGGTCGCATCCACCACGCCGAGGAAACCCGCCCGGACGAAGCCGGCGCGGCCGCCCCGCCACGCTGCCGGCGCGACCAGCGGATACCCGGCCTCGGTCACGTATCCGTCGGCCACCCAGAGCGCCGTGCCGTTCACCACTCGCGCACGCACGCCCGACCAGGTGGCGAACGGCGCGAGGGAAGCGAGGCGCTGTCCCGGCGAGAGGGCCCAGTCGATGCGGATGGACCCGGGCACCGGACCGAGCAGCTCACCCGCCTGCAGTGCCCAGGCGAGCGCGAGGCGCCGCGGCACCGAGCCGACCGGCACCCCGTGCGCGATGTCGCCGACGAAATACCGTGGCGCGCCCGGCCGCACCGAGCCCTGCCCGAGCGTGACGGTCGCGTACGGATTCGGATAGGCGAGCGAGTCTCCGGGACGATAGAACAGGGGTCCGCCGGCGCTGCCAGCCCGGTCGGCCGCCACCGCGACGAGCCGCGCCGGGGCGTCGCGCGTTCCGGTAAGCACGAGCCAGGCCGGCTGCTGCCGGGCTCCACTCACGATCGATCCGGCGTCGATCGTCGCCACATCCTCCTGGGCGGCGAAAATGCGGCGCGCCGCCTCCGCATCGAACAGCGGCGCGGGGATGAGCGCGGGAGCCGCGTCCTGCCTGATCCCCTCGAGGCCGAAGGCGAACGCCTCCATCCGCCGCGCGACCGAATCCGGTGCGGCAGGCACGAGCTCACCGCGCGCGACGAGCGGCGCGACGTGGTGGCCGGCGAGGCTCGCGACCACGAGGATCACCCACGCCGCCGCGAGCAGCGCGTGCTTCGGGCGGAAGGTCCAGAGCGCCGACAGCGCGGCGACCATGAGCGCGACGCCCGTGAGCGCAGGCGCCACCACCGCTACCCGGCGAAAGGCGCCGAGCGTCGGCGCGCCGTCGAAGCTCGCCACGAGCTCGAACGGCTCGAGCGCATAGCCCCAGGCGAGCACGAGGGCGAGCGCGGCCAGGAGCAGCCCGAGATGCGAGCGCGCATGATCGTTGATCGCGAGTCGCCGGCGCTCGACGCGGATGGCGCCGATGACGCCGTAGAGTGTCACCATGAGTGCGGTGGCCACGGCGACGAGCACGAAGGCGAATTCGTGCAGCACCCGCCACAGCGGCAGCTGAGCGAGATACAGACCCGTGTCGCGCCCCAGCAGCGGCTCCACCATTCCGGTCCGGACGCCGTGCCACGCGAGCACGAAGGTCGGCCACCGGGCCGACGCGTCCAGGCCGACGAGCAGTCCGAGGACGAGCCCGGTGCCGGCGGCACCGGCGAGCAGGTAGTCGCCCCGCACCGCCTCGCGGAACTCGAGATTGGCGACGTGCCGAGGAATCTGGACGGATCCCACGGCCCGGACGACGATGACCAGGTGGCCGATGAACCAGCCGGCGGCCAGCGCCACGGCCGCAGCGTCGATCGCGAGGCGGAGGAGCCTGATACCGGAAAGGAACGTTCGTGCGGACGGAGAGAACTGCGCGGCCCACCAGCCGTCGGCCAGGAAGGAGGCGGCCCAGCGTCCGGTGAACAGCAGGAGGACGGCCGCGAGCAGCGCGACGAGCAGTCCGCGGCGCCGGCGGCTCACGCTAGGCGCGGACGCCCTGCTCCGCGAGCCACCCCATGACCTCCGCCTGGTAGGCATCCAGCGCGGCGCGGCTCTGCGCCTCGAAGCGCAGGACGATCACCGGTTGCGTGTTGGACGCCCGGACGAGTCCCCACCCGTCGCGGAAATTCATCCGCACGCCGTCGATCGTATTCACCGGGTATTTCGTGGCGAAATGCGCGGCCGCCTTCGCGACGATGCCGAACTTCGCCTCGTCGGGGCAGGCCACGCGAAGTTCCGGCGTCGCGAACGTCGTCGGCAGATCGGCGATGAGCGGCGCCAGCCCCTCACCCCCGCGCGAGACGATCTCCAGCAGGCGCGCGGCGGCGAAGAGCGCGTCGTCGTACCCGAAGTAGTCGCCGCCGAAGAAGATGTGCCCGCTCATCTCGCCCGCGAGCGGCGCGTCGAGCTCCTTCATGCGCGCCTTGATGAGCGAGTGGCCCGTCTTCCACATCTCGGGCACCGCGCCGGCGGCTGAGAGCGCGTCCGGCAGCACCTGCGAGCACTTCACGTCGAAGATGACGGGCGTGCCCTTCCCGAAGCGGGCGACGGCGTCGCGCCCGAAGATGACGAGGAGCTGGTCGCCGAAGAGAATGCGGCCGCTTTCGTCCACGGCGCCGATCCGGTCACCGTCGCCATCGAAGGCGATGCCCAGCTCCGCGCCCGTGCGCCGGACCTCCGCCTGCAGGTCCACGAGATTCTCCGGCACGGTCGGATCGGGATGGTGATTCGGAAACGTCCCGTCGGACTCGCAGAAGAGGGCGGTGACTTCCGCCCCGAGCGCACGCAGCGTCTCGACGGCGATGACGCTCGATACGCCATTGCCGCAGTCGACGACGGCGCGCACCGGCCGGGCGAGGGTGTTGCGCTCCACGATCGCGTCGCGGTAGCGGCGGAGGATCGACGAGTCGGCGGCCTCGCGGCCCTCGCCGCTCCGCCAGCGCTCGGTGACGATGACCTCCCAGAGCGCCAGGATCGCCTCGCCGTGCAGCGATCCCCCGGCCAGGACCATCTTGAAGCCGTTGAACTCGGGCGGATTGTGCGAGCCGGTGACCTGCACCCCGCCGTCGGCCTGCAACGCCCCCACCGAGAAATAGAGCGCCGGCGTCGGGACCGTGCCGATGTCGATGGCCGTGCCGCCGGCGTCCACGATGCCCTGCCGCACCGCTCGCGCAAGCGCGTCACCCGACGGGCGGTTGTCGCGCCCCACCGTCAGCACCGGTGCCCGTCCGACCGCATCCCAGGCCGCAGAGGCGTAGGCGCGGCCGAGCGCCCGGGCGAACGCGGGCGTCAGCTGCTCATCGACGATGCCGCGGACATCGTACTCGCGAAAGACATTCCTGGGGACGTTCATCGCTCAGCGCTCGGCGAGCGGCGTCATCGTCCGCACGAGGGTGCCGGCGCTCCGGAGAGTCGCATCGATCGTTTCCGCCGGGAGGACGCCGAGCACGATCACGGCCACGAGCAGCACCGCCACGACCGCGGCGCCGGCGGGCGAGAGCGAGAGCCCGGCGTACGACGGGGCCGGCGCGCGGCTCCGCATGTACATCGACATGATGACCGGCAGGTAGTAGCCCGCCGAAATGACGCTCGTCACCACGATCACCACGGGGAGGATGTAATGCGACTCGACGATGATCGACTGCAGGATGTACCACTTGCCGATGAAGCCGATGGTTCCCGGAAACCCGAGCAACGACAGCATGCAGACGGCGAGCCCGAACGCCGTCCAGGGGCGCTCCGCGGCGAGCCCGGCGATGTCGTCGAACCGCACGTCCCGCTCCCCGTCCCGGCCGAGCGACGCGAGGAGCGCGAAGGCCGCGAGCGTCGTGAGCGAATAGGCGAGGAGGTACAGCATGACCGCGCCGGCGCCGAACCGCGTGCCCGGCCAGACGGCGGCCAGGAGATAGCCGGCATGGGCGACGGAGCTGTAGGCGAGCATGCGCTTGAGCGTCCGCTGCGCCAGCGCCACCAGGTTCCCGACGATCATCGTCGCCACCGCGAGCACGCCGATCACCGGCTGCCAGTACTGCTCGGTGGCCGGGAATGCCTCGAAGAGCATCCGCACGAGCGCGATGAACGCCGCGATCTTGACTCCGGTGGCCATGAAGCCGGTGACCGGCGTCGGCGCGCCGTCGTACACGTCGGGCGCCCACATGTGGAACGGCACCGCGGCGACCTTGAAGCCCATTCCGATCAGGAGGAGCCCCAGACCGAGCGTCGCGAGCATCGGAACCTGCCCATCGCCAAGCTGGGCGCCGATCAGCTGGAAGTTGGTGTGGCCGGTGGCGCCGTAGACGAGCGCGATGCCGTACAGCAGGAAGCCCGAGGCGAACGCCCCGATGAGGAAGTACTTGAGCGCGGCCTCCGAGGAGAAGATGTTGCGGCGGTCGTATCCCGCGAGCACGTAGACCGCGATGGACATGACCTCGAGGCCGAGGAAGAGGACCATGAAGTCCTCCGACCCGGCGAGGAACAGCATTCCCACCGTCGCCATCAGGATCAGCGCGTAGTACTCGGGCGCGATGAGGTTCTCACGCTCCATGTACCGGAGCGAGACCAGCACCGTCCCCGCCGCGGAGAGGAGGATCAGCGCGCCCGCCGCGTAGCGATAGTCGTCGAGCGCGATCATCATCGCGAGCCCCGCGGGGCGCGCGCCCTCGCTCCAGAGCAGCGCCAGCGCCGCGCCCGCCATGAGAATGCCGGCGAAGCTCAGCCAGCCCGCCAGGCGGCTGTCTTCCGCCGTGCGGTGGCGCCACGCGATCACGAGCAACACCAGGAGGGACCAGGCCGACAGCACGATCTCCGGGAGGAGCGCCTGCGCGATCCCGGTCGGCGATGCGAGATCGATCGGGCTCACGGCCGCACCTCCCCCGCGGTCGGCGACGCGGCGAAACCACCGGCTGCCGGCCGCGAGAGCTCGACGTACCGGGCGGCGGCCGGCTCCATGCGCCGGAGCACCGGCCCCGGCGCGAGTCCCATCCAGAGGATGACCGCGACGAGCGGGAGCAGCACCGCGAGCTCACGCGGGCTGAGGTCCGCAATACGCGCGTTCTCCTCGTTCCCCAGCCGGTTGAAGATGATCCGCTGCAGCGCCCAGAGGAGGTAGGCCGCGGCGAAGATCACACCGGTCGTCGCGATGCCCGTGGCCCACGGGTGCGCGCCGAAGCTGCCGAGCAGCACGAGAAACTCCCCGACGAAGCCGTTGAGGCCCGGCAGGCCGATCGACGAGAGCGCGACCACCGTCAGGATGAGGCTGAAGACCGGGACGACTCGCGCGATGCCGCCGAAGTCCGCGATCTCCCGCGTGTGCCGCCGCTCGTACAGCATGCCGATCAGGAAGAAGAGCGCGCCGGTCGAGATCCCGTGACTGATCATGATCATGAGCGCACCCTGCGTGCTCTGGAGCGTACCGCCCCAGAGGCCGAGCATGACGAATCCGAGGTGACTCACCGACGAATAGGCGACCAGCTTCTTGAAATCGGGCTGCACCATCGCCACCAGCGCGCCATAGATGATGCCGATGACGGCGAGCACCACGATGAGTCCCGAGACGAACGGGCTCATGGCCACATCCGGAAAGAACGGCACGGCGAACCGGAGGAAGCCGTACGTCCCGATCTTGAGCATCACGCTCGCCAGGATCACGGAGCCGGCGGTCGGCGCCTCGACGTGCGCGTCGGGGAGCCAGGTGTGGAACGGGAAGACCGGGACCTTGATGGCGAAGGCGAGCGCGAACGCGGCGAAGAGCCAGGGGGCGAGGGACCCCGCGGCCCCGGCGTTCGCCAGCAGGTGCTCGTAGCTGAAGGACAGGGTGCCGGTCGCGGCGAAGACCTTCCAGACGAGCACGAGGATCGCCACCAGCATGAGCAGCGAGCCGAAGAACGTGTAGATGAAGAACTTGATCGCTGCGTAGAGCCGGTTCTTGCCGCCCCAGATCCCGATGATGAAGTACATCGGGATCAGCATCAGCTCGAAGAAGATGTAGAAGACGAAGAGATCGAGCGCGATGAAGCAGCCGATCAGCCCGGCGAGCAGCGCGAGCAGCAGCGCGTAGTACCCGCGCTCGCGCTGGCTGATGTAGTTGTAGCTCCCGAGCACGCTGAGCGGGCCGAGCAGCGTCGAGAGCAGCACCATGAAGAGACTGATTCCGTCGAGGCCCGTCCGGTAGGTGATGCCCCAGCGAGGCAGCCACTCCGCGGCCGACAGGTACTGCATCCCCGCAGCAGGGTCGAAGTGCCACCAGAGGCCGGCGGAGACGATCGCCTCGACGAGGGTCACGGCGAGTGCGACATGCTTGGCCGCGCGCTCGGGCACGGCCAGCAGGAGCAGGACCCCGGCGAGCGGTATCACCACCAGCGCGTGGAGGATCCACTGGCCGTAGCCGACCGAGTTCAGGAAGTCGTTCATCGCCCGGTCACCGTGCCATGACGCGCAGGATCCAGAGCGCGCCGATGAGGAAGAAGACTACGTAGAGGCCGACCTGGCCCGTCTGCAGGAGGCTGCCCGCCCGGCCAAGGACGTTCCGGGAGAGCCACGCCGGTCCGTTCACGCCTGCGCCGTCGATCAGCCCCTTGTCCACGCCGCGCCAGAGGACGATCCGCGAGAGCCAGACCAGCGGCCGCACGATCACCGCATCGTAGAGCTCGTCGACCCAGTACTTGTTGAAGAGCACGCGCCCCACGCCCCGCTCCGCCGGCGCTTCGCGAGCGGTCGGGATCGGCCGCGCGAGCGTGCGGCGGAAGCCGAGGAGCAATCCGATCAGGCCGACGGCGACGGCGGCGCCGATCAGGTAGTACTCCGTTGCTCCGTGTGGCAGCTCCACGGACAGGAACCGCTCCGCCGGCGCGGTGACCGGCTCGAGCCAGTGCGCGAGCGCATGGTTTCCGCCGACGAACGCCGGGAGGTTGATCACCCCGCCGATGGCGCTGAGCACGCCCAGCACGACGAGGGGGCCGGTCATGATCCACGGCGCCTCGTGCAGGTGGGGTCGCTCGCCCTCGCCGGTGCGGTTCTCCCCGTGGAACGTCATGGCCATGAGTCGCGCCATGTAGAAGGCGGTGACGAGCGCCGCCGCGAGGGCCATCGCGTAGAAGAGGTAGTAGAGCGGCTCGTCCGCGCCGCGGGCGAACGCCGCGGCGAGGATCTCGTCCTTCGAGAAGAACCCGGACAGGAGGGGGAACCCCGCGATCGCCAGCGTGGCGATCCACATCAGCGCCCAGGTCCACGGCATGTAGCGGCGCAGCCCGCCCATGTTGCGCATGTCCTGGGCGTCCTCGTGCGAGTGCGTCGCGTGGTACGCGTGGTGCATCGCGTGAATGACGCTGCCCGAGCCGAGGAAGAGCAGCGCCTTGAAGAACGCGTGGGTGACGAGGTGGAAGATCCCGCTCACG
>JAICNA010000165.1 GCA_025928955.1 Gemmatimonadales bacterium
AAGGCTCCGCCCGGACACCTGCCAGAGGCCGGTCATGCCGGGCCGCACCTGGAGCCGGTCGAACTGCCAGTGTCGTAGGCCTCGAATTCGTAGGGGATCGGCGGGCGCGGGCCGACGAGGCTCATGTCGCCGAGCAGCACGTTGAAGAACTGCGGCAGCTCGTCGAGCGACGACTTGCGCAGGAACCGCCCCACCCGCGTGACGCGGGGATCCTCGATCATCTTGAACACGCCGGTCCCGTCCTTCGCGACCTGGCGGGTGCTCATCTCGTCGCCGCGCACCATCCGCGTCATGTACTCGCGGTGCATGGTGTCGGGCACCTTGTGCAGCATCGTGCGGAACTTCCAGAACCGGAACCGGCGCCCGCCCACGCCGATACGCTCCTGACTGAACAGGACCGGACCCGGAGAATCGATCTTCACCGCGATGGCGATCGCGAGCATGACTGGCGCCGCGATGAGCAGCCCGATCACCGAGCCGACGATGTCCATCGTCCGCTTGAGCACGAGCTGCTGCCCGTGGAGGCTCGGCGCATTGAGCTCCATGAGCGGGCTCCCGCGCATCCACAGGAGGGACGGCTGCACCCCGGCAACCTCGATGGACCGCGGCACCGCGAGCAGGTGGCAGCCCGCGGCGAGGGAGATGTTCACGATGTCCTGGAAATCCCGGTCGGGGATGTAGCCGCACGCCACGACGGTCTCGATCCGGCGGTCGTGGAGGACGCGAGGGAGATCGGCGAGGTGGCCGAGTGCGTCGGGTGCCGTGGGCGTGCGGAGATCGAGGAAGCCGAAATGGGCGAAATCCACCGCCGAGGCGAGCGCGCTGCTCGAGGCCGCCTCGCGGCACTCTTCGGCCGGCCCGACGAACAGGGTGCGCGCAGCGTGCTTTTCGGGCGCCGACGCCCACGCGACGATGCGGTCCACGAAGAGCCGCTCGGCGAGCAGCGCCGTGAAGACCACGAGGCCGGTATACATGAACTGGAGAACCGGCGACACGAACCCGGCAACCCAGACGACCGCCCAGATCTGGAGGAGCGCGGCGACCAGCACGCCGAGGAAGAGTCGCCGGGCGCTGCGGCGGTGGTCTCCTGCCGAGTAGTTCCCGGTGACGTAGAGCCCGAGAAGGAGCGCGACCAGATACTGCGGCGTGGCGATGAGGCCGCCGGGGAAAAGCGCATCGACGAGCCCGGCGCCGCCGCGGCGCGCGCTCTGGACCAGCAGGTCGATGATGAGGACGGTGGTTGCGTCGGCGAGGAGGAGCACGCCGAGCCGGCGGGCCGCGCGGCGGAGATGGCGGCGGACATTCGATGCCGCGCGCCGTTGCAGGCCGAGCCGGATGGCCAGCACCTCGTCGACCGTGCGCCTCGACGCATCCTGGGCCGGAACGGCCTCGGATGCCGAGGAAGCGATGCCGCGGGAGCGTGGGGGCTCCTCGTCCAGCGTCGCAGCACGGTGATCGAGAATCTGTGCAGGTTCCAAACGGATCTCCCTGGAACGTTCCTTCCAGCCTACGAACCACCCGAGCCTGCAAAATATAGTCCAACTCCTTGCGCCACGCTCGGATGGGGGTCAGCTAGACCGCCCCGTAAGGGGCCCATCCCTGCATTACCTGCTGGTAGAGCTCGATATGGCGCTCCGCCATCCGGGTGCGGGTGAACTGCTCGTGCACCCGGGCCCGTCCAGCCTCCCCCATCATCTGCCGGAGCGCGGCGTCCCGGGCGAGCCGATCCAGCGCTTCCGCGAGCGCGCCGACGTCTCGCAATGGAACTTCAAGACCGGTGACGCCCGGGACGTTCACGTCGCGCACAGCGCTCGGCACCGCCGTCGTGATCACCGGACGGCCCGCCGCCATCGCTTCGAGCACGACCAGGCCGAACATCTCCTCGGTCGTCACCGAGGGGAGGACGAGGAAATGCGCATCCGCCATCCGGCGCGGGAGGTCCTCGTCCGGGTACTCGCCGTACCATCGCACCCGGTCCGTTATCGCGAGGGCCTGGGCGAGGGTGCGGAGACGCGGGCCCTCGGGACCCGAGCCGATGATATCCAGCTTCAGGTCGGGAACCCGCTCCAGGGCGCGCAGGAGGATGTCCACGCCCTTGAACCGGACCAGGCGCCCGATGAAGAGGGCGCGCGGCGCCGAGCCGGGGGGCGGAGCCGGTACCTCCGCCCAGCGGGCTTCGTCGATGCCGAACGGGATCACCTCGACCTTCGACTCGAAGCCCCGGAGCTCGCCCGAAATCGCGAGGTGTGCCCGACTGGGGACAACGATGGCCTTGGCGCGCCGGAGAACCAGCCGCGCCACCGGCCGGTACATCGAGCGGTTGGCGTCCGCGTGCTGGGTGACGACGACTGGAGTCCTCCCCGCACGGAGCAGGCAGGCCACGTCGGCGAGTGAATGGGGGTGGTGGACGTGGATGACGTCGGCACGCCGCCAGGCGGCGGCGATGTAGCCGGGCGCGATCTCCTGCGACCCCAGCGCGCCGAACGAGAAGGTGCGGGTCACGAAATTGCCGGGGCGCCGTGCGCCCTCGCCGAAGCTCCGGACCGCGACGACCTCGGCCTGATGGCCCAGGGCGTTGGCGCCTTCGGCAAGGTCGCGGACGACGCGCTCCATCCCGCCTGAGCGCGGCCAGTAGTACTTGGCGAGATGGAGGATCCGCATGCGCCGGCCGCAGTGGGGGTTGGCGGTGCCCCGGGATGCCCGCGAAAGTGGACAGGGCCCCTGCACGATGTCAACGGGCTCTTGGACAGCGGGACCGGCCCTGCCATCTTTTTCGTCGCCGCCTGAAGGACGATCAACCCCTGGAGAAATACACCCGATGCGCGCCGTCGTACTCTCGCACGCCTATCTCGAGCCGGGCCGTCGCGGCCGGCTGCGCGCAATCGCGGGACTCGGTGCACAGGTCACGGCAGCCGTCCCGGACCGGTGGCAGCTCATGCCCGGGCTGCTGCGCCGCGCACAGTGGGAAGACGACGGGGGCGTCCATATCGTTCCCGTCGCAGTCGGCGGGAGGGTCGAGAATCCCGACGAAGTGCGCTGGAGTGGCCGCGCACTGCGCCGGCTCCTCAAGGAATTCCGCCCCGACATCATCCAGATCGAGGAGGAGCCGTGGACCCGCGCGGCGGCGCGGGCGGCGGCGGACGCGCGAAAACTTCGAATCGCGTACGTCGCCCATACCAGGCACTCCCCCACGCTGCCGCTCAGTGCCAAGCTCAGGCGGCGGTCGGTGCTCGGGGGGGCCCGGGGAATCCTTGCCGAGAATCCGATCGTCGAGGCCGAGCTCGCACGCGAGTTCCCGGACCTTCCGCGCGCCGTCGTTCCGCAGATCGGCATCACGCCCCCGCTGTCCTCGTCGCGACCCGGCGGCGACGCCTTCACGCTCGGATGCGTGGGCCGGATCGTTCCGGCGCTCGGGCTCGACGTCCTGCTGCGCGCGTGCGTGCGGCTCGCCCGCCCATGGCGACTCCTCGTCTCGGGAACCGGACCCGCGCAGATCGAGCTCGAGGCGCTTGCCGACCGCCTTGGCATCGCCGCCCGCGTTACCTGGCTCGGAGCGCAGCCGGCCGAGGATCTCGATCGGATCTGGCCGGGGCTCGACTGCCTCGTCCTGCCCTCGCGCACCTCGACCGACCGGGTCGAGACGCTCGGGCTGTACGCGCTCAAGGCAATGGCCCACGGCGTGCCCATCATCGCCACGAACGTGGGCGCCCTCCCCGGAACCGTGGGAGAGGGCGGTCTCGTGGTCCCGGAGGACGACGCGGACGCGCTGGCGGAAGCGATCGAGCAGCTCGCGTCGGACGCAGGCCGCCGAACCGCGGCGGCGGTCGCCGGCCGCCGCCGGGCGCTCGGGGAATTCTCCAATGAGGTCCTCGCTCGCCGGACGCTCGAGTTCTGGCGCAGCGTCACGGCCGCGGCCGGCACCGCCCCGGCCGCGGCGGCGGTTTGACTTCCCCTCTATCGAAAGCGATCTTCGCCCCCATGCTCCTCTGGCGAATCCTTTCTCGCGTCGTCCGGCCGGTCGGCGCGATGGCGGCGCTTGCGCCATTCACGCTGGCGCTGCTCGCAGCACCCGTAGGCGCGCAGATTTCGGGGAACCAGATCCCCGATCCCGCCACCGCCCAGCTGCTCCTGGAAAGCGACCCCGCCCTGCAGCGGCAGCTGCGCGACCGCATCCGGCAGTCGGGAATGTCGGAGGAGCAGATCCGCGAGCGCCTGCGCGCTGCGGGCTATTCCGAGGACCTCCTCGACGCATATCTGCGCGACGAAGGAGTCGCCGGCGCGACCCCGACCGACAACCGCGTGGCGATCGACGCCGTTCGGGCGCTCGGACTCGTCGGCGATTCCGAAGCCGACTCGCTCGAGAACCTGCTGGGCCGTTCGATGGCGGAATCACCGGGCGATCTCTCGGATCCGTACGTGCGCGATTCGCTGCGCGCCGATTCGCTCGGCCTTCCCTGGACCCGGCCGCTGGAAATCTTCGGACTCGACGTGTTCCGTGTGCGGAGCACCCGCTTTCAGGCCACGCTGCAGGGCCCGGTCGATCCGAGCTACCGGCTGGGGACCGGAGACCGGCTCGCGATCATCCTGACGGGTGAGGTCGAGCGTGCGATGAGCCTCGAGGTGAGCCGGGACGGGTTCATCATCGTTCCCGAGGTGGGCCAGATGCACGTCGCCAACCTCACCCTGCAGCAGTTCGAGGATCAGCTCTACCAGCGCCTCCGCCGCATCTACTCGGGCGTCTCGCGCTCCCCCGACGCCCGCACGCAGCTCGAAGTCACGGTCTCTCGCCTGCGGAACATTCAGGTGTTCGTGACCGGCGCGGTCGCGCGGCCGGGCGCCTATCAGGTATCCGCCGGGGGAACCGCGCTCACGGCGCTGTATGCCGCGGGCGGACCGACCGCGAACGGGAGCTTCCGCCGGGTGGAGATCCGCCGCGGCGACCAGCTCGTCGATACCTTCGACATCTACGACTATCTCCTCGCCGGAACCAACGCCGCGGGCGCCGCGCTGCAGAACGGCGACGTGATCTTCGTGCCCGTGCATGGGCCGCGCGTAAAGGTGGTCGGCGCCGTGATCCGCCCCGCGATCTACGAGGTCACCCCCGAGGAGACCCTCCGGGACGTCATCGCCGCGGCCGGTGGCTTCGATGCCGATGCGCTGCGGCAGCGGGTGCAGATCCACCGCATCCTGCCGCCCACGCCGGGCGACTCGCTTCTCGGTCGTGGCCGCGTGGTCGTCGACGTGGGACCGCAGGAGTTCGCAGGAGGCGCGGTGCCTGCCGTGCCGATGCTGGCCGGCGACTCGGTGACCGTCTTCGAGGTTGCGGAACGGCTGCGGGGCTTCGTCACGGTGCAGGGCAACGTCTGGATTCCGAGTCCGGTGGGCTTCACACCGGGCATGCGACTGAGTGACGCCATCCGGATGGCCGGCGGACCGAAGGCCGACGTGTACCTCGATCAGATCCTCGTGTCGCGACTCCGGCCCGACTCGACGCGCGTGCAGCTGCGCTCGGCCTTCGCCGATACGACCGGCGCCGTGCGCGACGATTTCGTGCTTCAGGAGGAAGACGAGATCACCGTCTTCTCACGGACCACCTTCCGGCCGGCGCTGTACGTCATCGTGACCGGTGCGGTGCGGAACCCGGGGCGCATCGCGTACCGGTCGGGGATGACCGTCCGCGACGCGATCCTCCTCGCCGACGGGCTCACCGAGGATGCCTATCTTCGCGAGGCCGAGCTCGCCCGGGTTCCCGAGGACCGCTCCACCGGCGCGATCGCGTCGACGATCCGCGTGCCGCTCGATTCGACCTACCTCTTCGCACGAAGCTCCGCGGGCGAGTATCCGGGTCCGCCGGGCGTTCCGGCGCCCGCAGCGGGCGCACCCGAGGTCCTCCTGCAGCCGTACGACAACCTGCTGATCCTGCGCCAGCCCGAATGGGAGCTGCCACGCACGGTGAAGATCACGGGCCAGGTCAAGTATCCCGGACCGTACGCGCTGCGCAGCAAGACCGACCGCCTGATGGATATCATCGAGCGCGCCGGCGGCCTCACGTCCGAAGCGTATCCGGACGGAATCGAGTTCTATCGGCAGCTCGACAGCGCCGGTCGCGTGGGAATCGACTTTCCCTCGGTGCTCCGGAATGCACGCCACCGTGACAACATCATTCTCGCCGCCGGGGACTCGATCGTCATTCCCGAGTTCGATCCGGTCGTGATGGTGCGCGGCGCGGTCAACGCACCGGGGGCGGTGGCCTATCGTCCGGGGAGAAACCTCGACTATTACGTGCGTGCGGCGGGCGGCTATTCGAAGACGGGCGACAAGAACCGTGCGTGGGTGGTCCAGCCGAACGGGGGCAAGCAATCGGTCATCCGGCGCACGCTCCTCGCGGACACGAGCCCCGAGCCGAGACCCGGCGCCGAGGTCTTCGTGCCCGAGCGGGATCCGGGGCAGATCGGCACGCCGATCGTCGCCATCCTCGGGGCAGCGGCCCAGGTGCTCGCGAGTCTCGTGACGAT
>JAICNA010000235.1 GCA_025928955.1 Gemmatimonadales bacterium
AGCGCCGGGCTCGATCCGACCATCGCATGGCGCCGGCTCACCACTTCACGCAGGCGGTGATTCTCTCCGACCAGCTCGGCCCGCTCGATCGCGTTGCGGACCGTCACGAGCAGCCGGTCGGCGTCGAGCGGCTTCTCGAGGAAATCGAACGCGCCGCGCTGGGTGGCATCCACGGCGGTGGCGATCGTACCGTGCCCGGAGATCATCACGACCACCGCCTGCGGATCGAGCGCGCGCAGCCGCGCCAGCGTCTCCAGGCCGTCGAGTCCGGCCATCTTCACGTCGAGGAAGACGACGTGCGGCCGGAAGTCGGAGTAGAGCGTGATGGCCTCCCCGCCCGACCCGGCCGCACGGACCTCCATTCCTTCATAGTCGAGGACCTGCTTCACCGCCTGGCGGATGCCAGGCTCGTCGTCCACGATCAGGATGCGATGGCTCATCGCGCCTCGCGGTAGAGCGTCACGCCATCGGGCCGAACCTGCACGCCGCCGACGCGCGCCGGAAGGGCGAGCGGCACCTCGCTCCGCGCCGAATCCCCGGTGGCGCGGCCAAGCAGCCGGGGAATCGCGTCGCGTGGAAGGGGTATGTCCCGGAACTGAAGGCGGCGAACTTCCCAGACGCCACGGCCCGGCCCGGTGACGCGCACGGCACCGTCCGCGCTCACCGGCTCCCGCTCGCGCAGCGCGCCGCCGAAGGGGCCGAGGAGCCCCGAGGGCAGCCGATCGGTGCGCACGATCGTCGTGACGCCGATCGTGCCGGCCCCGAGGCGCACCTGCATCGAATCGAAAAATGCCCGCGAATACGGCTCGAGTCCGCGCTGGAACAGCGACGCGGTCTCTTCCGCCGTGAGGATGACGGAGTCGGCGCGCGCGAGCGACTCGACCTTCCGCTCCGCACGCTCGAGTGCCGCGGGGGACGGCATTCCCGAATCCACGGCTGGCGCGGGCCGACCCGTCGCCTCGCGCCAGGCTGCACGCCCGATGTCGCCGAGTCGATCGCGGTAGAGCCACGCAAGCGCGAGCGCCGCCACGAAGAGAAGCAGGGCGAGCAGCTTGAAGGGGGCGGTCAGGCAACCCATGTCAGCGTCCGAGCGTCAGGGAGAGCCGCGGCGTGTACTCGGGCCCCGTAGAGGTCAGGCTGCTCTCGAAGAGCACCACCGTGTCCGCCACGAAGGGGACGCCTTCCGCTTCGATGGCACAGCTCTCGAGCGCGCCGTGCGGAAGCCGCTGCCCTTCGCGCACCCGCCCGAGCGTCACGTGCGGCCGAAACGGCACGCCCTCCGGCGGGAAGCCGATGCCTTCGGCGAAGCGCTCGACTCGATCCTTGAGGAGCTCGAGCGTCGGTGGCGCCTCGACGCCGAGCCAGACGACACGGGGGCGCCGGAACGTCGGAAAGGCGCCGAGCGACTGGAGGCGAAGCGACATCGGTTCGGCTCCGGAGGCGGCGCCCTGCACCGCTTCGGCGATCACGTCGAGACGCTCCGGAGCCACCTCGCCAAAGAACTTGAGCGTAATGTGGGCGAGATCGTCCTTCACCCAACGCACCGGCCACCCCGACGCGCGCGCCTCCGCGAGCACCTTCGCGCATTCGCTCCGACCCGTTTCCGGCAGCGGCACCGCCGCAAAGAGCCGCATCAGGACTGCTCGAGCACGAGGAGCGAGCCTCGGCGGTAGCCTCTCGGATCGAGCTCGACGGCACCGAAGCCGAGCCCCTCGAAGAACGCCGTCACACGCTGCCACGCCCGCTCGACCAGCGGGATCTCCGCGGGCGCCGCTTCGATCCTGGCGACCGCGCCAAGATGCCGCACGCGCAGGTCGCCGGTCACGCCAAGGGAGCGGAGGAACGCCTCCCCCTGCTCCACCTGGGCAAGGCGCTCAGCGGTAATCGCGAGACCATACCGCACGCGGCTGGAAAGACATGGCGAGGCGGGCGCATCCCAGAGCGGGATTCCAAGCTCGCGGGCAGCGGCGCGCACGTCGTCCTTCGTCCAGCCGAGCTCCGCGAGTGGCGAGCGCACACGACGTTCGGCCGCCGCTCTGAGGCCGGGTCGGTGCTCGCCGAGATCATCGGCATTGGTTCCGTCGATGATCAAGTCGAACCCGCGCTCGTGGGCGACATCCTGGAGCCGCGTCCACAGCTCGGTCTTGCAGAAGTAGCAGCGATCGACGGGATTCGCGAGATATCGCGGATCGTCGAGCTCGTGGGTATCGATTTCGAGGAGCGGTACCTGGTAGCGCGCGGCGATCTCTCGCGCGCGGCCGTACTGCACTTCCGGGTACGACGCGCTCCGCCCGACGACGGCAAGGAAGTCCTCGGCGCCGAGGGCCCGACGCCCTGCGACCGCAAGCAGCGACGAGTCGACGCCGCCCGAAAATCCGAGCATCGTACGCCCTGAAGCGCGAAGCGCCGCAATGAGTTCGCTGATGTCCCGCATGCGATGGAAGGTAACGGCGGCCGGGCAGAGGTGAAGGGGCTCGAACTCGACAAGGTTCGCATAGCGAACGATGGAATGCGCCGCGCAGCCGGCTTTCGCCGTCGGAGATGCGCGCGCAAGGAATTGCAGTCGGTCGAGCCACCGGAGGGACAGTCTTGACCAACGCGGTACTGTCCCGTAGCGTCACAACGGTCCCATCACCCCGACAGCAAGTCCGTCCACACATTACGAGGTTCCCATGCTGCCTCAGCACCGGCAGTTCGCGATGCTCCTCACAGGCGCACTCCTGGTCACGGCGTGCAGTGATGCAGGTGAACCGGCGGGTCCGGAATTCCTCTCGGCGAGTCGATCCGACGCCGCGGCCACCGACCGCCAGATCGTGGTGTTCCGGGACGACGTGGCCGACGTGCCGGGGCTCGCGCGTCGGATTACGTCGGAGAATGGCGGAACGCTGCACTTCACCTACGAGCACGCG
>JAICNA010000053.1 GCA_025928955.1 Gemmatimonadales bacterium
ATTGGGTCGTTCATGGGAAGCCCGCGTTCGAGGCGGGGGCTCCCCGAACGCGACCCGATTGCGTCGTCGGCGGCTGCGCCGCCTCCTCGCAATGACGCACCGTCCGCCGTGTCCGCCGTCCCCGCCGCGCCCGCCTACCTCTCCGGCCCCGTCACCCGCGTCCTCACATCCGCCAGCAACGGCTGCAGCTCCGCATCCGCCCGCCGCCAGAGCGCGAGCAGCCGGGTGCGCGCCGCCTGCGCACGCTCGGCGTCGCCGCGCGACTCGTAGAGCTCGATGAGCCGCATGAGCGCCGGGCCGAGCTCGAAGGCGTCGACCTCGTAGCGGAAGAACCAGGGCGTCTCGAGATAGCGCTCCCAGGCCTCGGTCGCCGCCGCCGAGTTGCCCTGCGCATCGAGCGAGCGCGCGAGGTCGGCGATTCCGCAGAGCGTACACCAGTGGGCGGACGCCGCTCGCCGGAGCAGCGGTTCCGCGCCCGCCGGCTCCCCCTCGGCGAGGAGGATCGTGCCCTCGGTCCAGGCGAGCTCGGTGTCGAGGAGCGGGCCCGGGGACCGGCTGTTCGCGCGCGCGAGGGCCATGAGCTCGCGGGCACGCCGCGTCTGACCGGCCGCAGCGAAGAAGCGCGCGAGTTCGTTGTAGGGCCGATCGGCGGGGATCATGCTGTCGAGCGGCATCCGGGCGAGTGCGGAGTCGAGCACCGCGATCGCGCCCGCCGTGTCGTACCGGAAGTGGAGGCGGATGCGGCCGAGCATCTGCGCGCCGTAGAGCCGCCGACCCCACGAGCCGCTCGCCGCCGCCATCACGAGCTGCGTGCGCCAGTGCCGTTCCGCCTCCTCGAAACGCCCCTGCGTCATCACGATCGCCGCCATCTGCTCGAACGCGTCCACCAGGGACAGCGTGTCTCCCTGGTTGGCCGCGATGGTCGCCTCCGCCCTCCGCTCCGCGCCTTCCCAGTCCTGCTCCGCCGCGGCCTGCTGCACCTCGACGGTGAGGAGGAGCGTGTTGTCCGGCGCGCGGCGGCCGATCACGTCGAGCGTCCGCCGCGAATCCTCATACTTGCCGGCGAGCAGCTGGGCGCTCTGCAGGCCGAAGTAGAGCTGGATGATGGACGAGTCCACATCGATCGACCGTTTCCAGAGGCTCTCCGCCGCCACGTAGTTGCGCGCATCCCGCTGCACGAGGGCGAGGTTGTTGATCACGGCGGCGTGGTACGGATAGCGCGCAACGTACTCGTCGTACGCCCGGATGGCCTTCGGATAGTCCCCGCGCGCGTACGCGTCGACGGCCACCATGACCTGGCGGTCCGGGAACGGCAGCCGCTCGAGGTGTGCCATGGCCCGCAGCCGCGCCTCCTCGGCGCGGCCCATCTCGGCATGCGCGGCGTAGATGTGCGAGAGCGCGAGATGCGCGCTGGCGAAATTACTGTCGAGCGCGATCGCCTCCTCCAGCCGCGGAATGGCGCGCATGCGGTCGGCGCTGTAGAAGAGCCGCATGCCCTCCGTGTACTTGCGCAGCGCGGGCAGCGACGCCGTCACCTCCTGCGCGAGCGGCGGGAAGCTGCGCAGCTCACGCAGCGACTCGCCGAGCCGATAGCGCAGCGTCTCGCTCGCCCGATCCACGGCGGCGATGAGGCCGGTCGAGTCGGGCGCCGTCTCGCGGACCGCCGTCAGGACTTCGCCCGACTCGGCGCCGACCAGCTCCACCGTGAGCCCCCACCCGCCCCCCATGCGCGCCACGCGACCCACGACGAACGCCTTCACGCCCTCGCGCACCGCGAGGTCGCGCGCGAGCGAGTCGTTCACCGCCACGTCGGCCGAGCGCTCCATCCGCTCGAGCGCGGCGCGCACCTGGCGCGGCGTCATCACCTGCACGTGCGGCGACTGCGCGAAGTCCACGCGGAACGCATCGGCGATGGCGATGGCGAGCGCGGTGTCCCCCGCGGCATCGGTGAAGTCCGCGACGAGCAGCCGGTCCCGCGGCGCGATCGCTCCCACGTCGATGAGCGACGGCTCGCGGCGCTCCTCGGCGGCGGGGCGGCGGGCGACGAAAATCGCGGCGATGATGGCGACCGAGGCGACGGCGGCGAGTGGGAGCCAGCGGCGGCGGCGGGGTGCGGGAGAGCGGGAAAGCGGGAGAGCGGGAGTCGGTGCGGGCGTGGAAATGGGAGGCGCCAAGGGCTCGACTGCTTCGACCGGGGCAGTGGGGACGCGGGCGGCGCGGAGCCTGGCGGCGAGTGCGCCGGTTTCGGGCGACGGGTCCGCATCGAACTCGCGCCGGAGGCGCGCGGCCAGCTCGTCATGGGTACGGAGCGCACCGGCCCGGTCGCCGAGTCGGTCCTGCAGCGTCATGAGCCGTCGCCACCCGCCTTCCTGGTCGGGCTCGAGCTCGCAGGCGCGGCGGCCGAGCGTGATGGCCGCATCTCCCTGCCCCGCTGCCTCCGCGGCGTCGGCTGCGGTCCATGCCGCGGTTGCTGCCTGGCGGCGGAGGCGGGCGCGGGTGCGGTCCACCCATTCCTCGAGCTCCGGAGCCACATCCGGGACGTGGAATCCGGCGAGGAAATCCCCCTCATATAAGGAAAGGGCCTGCGCCGGCTCCCCCGCCCCGACGAGGCGCTCGAATTCCACGGCGTCGCAGCGGAACCGCTCGCCGCTCACCGACAGCTCCTCCCCCGCCCCGACCAGCACGTTGTCGCCCAGTACCCGCCTGAGGTAGTGGAGCGCCTGGCGCAGGGCGCGCCGCGCCTCGTCGTCGCCGAGCTCCGGCCAGAAGAGCGCCAGCAGCGTGTCCCGCCGCACCGGCCCCCGCCCGGACATGAGGGCCAGGTAGGCGAGCAGCGCCACGCGCTTGGGCTGGGCCGAGGCCGGGCCGGCGTCCTCGCCGGTCGGATCGCCCTGCAGTCGCACGCGGCCGAGTGTCTGGAGCTGGATCATGAGCAGAGGGGCTAAGTGTAGGCGCCTCCTACGGTACCGGCCGATCGCGGAGAGCGCAACTCGGCGGGAAGGCCGGCCGTTACCGCGCGGTAACGGATCCGGACGCAGTGCGGCGACGGCGGCCCCCCAGTTTCGGCGCGTCCGTTCCACCCTGACCCTCGTCGCCGAGGCCCGCATGCCACTGCTCGTGCCGCTCGAATCGAGAGCTCCTGCCGCCTTCGCCGCGGCACTCATCACGGCCGCCGCAGTCGCCGCGTGCGGCGGCAGCGCCGGGGCCGACGCCGAAGGGGAAGCCGAGTATGCCTCCTACTTCGACGAAGAGCAGGTGCGTGTCGTGGTCGATCCGTGCGCGCTCCTCACGAAGGAGGAGATCTCCGAGCAGCTCTTCCTCTCGGTCTCGCCATCGGAACGGGGGAGCTGGACCAGCCCCGAATTCGACATCTCGGCGAACGAGCCCGAGCTCGGCACCTCGCGCCTCTGCGAATACCGGTTCGAGAGCCGGTACGCGGTGGGAGGCGGGCCGGTCTGGCACAGCGACTTCAGCATGACGGTGTTCCCCTCGAACGCCATCGCGCTCGCCGAAGACAGGCGGGAGCCGGTCGAGGGCGGCACGCGCGAGATGTTCAAGGAGCGCGGCTCGAGCACGGTGTACGTCGTGAAGGGGCCGCACGCGGTGTCGGTCACCGGATTTCCCGGGCGTGACGAGGACGAGCCGGGTGGGCCGGACGCCGGGCGGCTCGTGCTGCTCCGGCACATCGCCGGGCGGCTGCCCTGACGCCGCGCGGACCGTGCGCATGACGCGCCTCCTCGCCTTTGCCGCCGCCGTGCACCTCGCCACGTCGTGCGACCGTGCGCCGGCCATCGCCGACCGGACCCCGACGCCCGTGGTCGCGACGCTCGGCGCCACCGATCCCGAGTGCCTGATGGGCGATGCGCACCCGACGACGGGCGCACCCGCGGAGGGTCTCTGGCTGTACGAGGACGCCGCTGCGCGGCACCGCGTGGCGGCGATCGTCGGGCCGGCGCAATCGGTGGCGGGGCAGTCACACGTGACGCGCCGGGTCGAGACGCTCGAGGCGATCGCCGATGCCGACACGATCCGCTTCTCGTCGGACACGGCGTCAGTGCGCCTCGAGTTCATCCCTCCCTTCGCCCGCCCTGCCGCCGTCTACTCGATCGGCCCGCAGGTGCGGCTCGCATCGTACGAACCGTGCGGGGCCGGCCAGCGCGAGCCACTCATCCGCTATCTCCGCCAGGGCGACGATGGCGCGATGGTCACCGACGTCCTCCTTCAACGCGAGGCCCAACCATGAAGAGACCGATTCGACTCGCGCGGGCCCTGGGCCTCGCGCTGCTCGCGAGCTCGCTGTTCGCCCCGATCGCAACGGCCCAGGGCCGGAGTCCGGCCGATGCGCGGATCATCGACGGCTATCGGCTCACGATGCCGATGCTCCGGAAGGTGCTGCCGGCGCTCTACGCGCCGGGGGCCCAGAGCTGTCCGCGCGACACGCGCGATCCGCGCACGCTGGGCATCGCCGAGATGGCGCAGATGATCGACCGCTGCGCACCGATGGCGCAGGCGCTCCGTCGCGCCGGCGTGCCGGCGCGCGAGGGGGCACTCGTGATGGCGTCGCTCTACCGCACCGCGGAGGCCATCGCCATCCGGCGCGGCGATGCGAACGCGGTCGATCAGGGCCCGCTGCGCGACAATGCGCTCCTCATGCAGCAGAACGACGCCGAGATCAAGCGGCTGACCGGCGAGAACCAATGACACCGGAGCGCGCTGGTACGCGGCGCGCGAAGGCAGACTACAGGTGCAGAAGGAGGGTCCCATGAAGCTGCAGCACGTCACCCGAGTCGCATTCGCCGCGGTGCTGGGCACCGCGTGCATGAGCGATACGGGAGCCCCGACCGGGCCCGACGCGGGTGCCGCGATCACAGGTGCACGAGGCGGCGTCGCAGGCGCTCCCGCGGATGCCGTCGTCCGATTCGGCAACCCCGACGCCGGGACCGAGCAGTTCGGCCCGACGCATCCCTCGGCGCACGCGTTCGACAACATCATCCCCAATACCGTGGTAATCCGGGCGGGCGGGACGGTGACGTTCGAAGTCGTGGCGCCGCACGTCGTGGCGATCTACGAGCCCGGCACGACTCCCGAGGACATCCGCCTCATTCCCGGCGTGACGCTCTTCGACCATGTCGGCCCGCCGGGACCTCCGTTCATCCCGAATTTCTACATCGACGAGCCGAACGGTCGGCTGTTCCTCGATCCGGCCCCGGCCTTCGGGCCGCCGCATTCGGTCGAGTACACGTTCGACGATCCGGGCCGGTACCTCGTGATCTGCGCGGTCGCCCCCCACTTCGCGCTGAAGATGTACGCCTGGGTGGACGTGAAGTGACGGACCAACGCCGACCGACGGCAGAACGCCGAGAAGTACCCAACCCCGATCAGGGCCTGACTGGAGTCAAATGATGAGATACGACTGCTCGTGCGCGCTCGCCGCGCTCCTGATTGCCGTGCTGCCGCTCACGCCTGCGGCGGCGCAGGACCCTGCGCCCTCGGGACCGTCCGTCGCGCAGATCTGTCTCGCTCCAGCCACCGTCGAGGCCGCGCCGAACGGTGTGGACCCGGTCGCGGCCGTGAGTGCGGCGTTCTCCACCTTCCTCAACGGGCCCACCCTCGCGGTGCAGCCGCTCAGCTCCCGCCTCCAGTCACAGGCGCGGCAGGAAGCGAAGCTCGGCGGCTGCGGCTTCCTCCTGCTCACGACGGTGAAGCACGAGCGGAAGACCGGCGGCAGCGGCATTCTCGGCAAGATGGCGGGCGGCGCGGTGCAGCAGGGCGCCTGGGCGGTGACGGGCACGGTCGGCGGCTCGATGGCAGGGCGCGTCGCTGCCGGCGCGGTGGCGGGTGCCGCATCGAGCACGATCAATGACTACGCGATGAGCTCGCGGCAGAAGGACGAGCTCACGCTCACGTACCAGCTCGAGGATGGGAACGGGAAGGTGCTGGCCGAGGACTCGGAGAAGCGTAAGGCGAAGGCGGACGGCGAGGACCTGCTGACGCCTATCGCGCAGAAGGCGGCGGAGGCGATCGCCGAGGCGGTGGCGAAATGACCCCCCTCACGCTTCGCCTGACAGCAGTACTGCTGCTCGCGGCCGCCGCGGCCTGCGGCGGCGATGCCGGTGGACAGGCTGACGGTTCGGAGTCGACCGGCAGAGCTTCTGCGCCCGCCGATGCCACGCGCCCGCCCTTCGAGCTGGCCCAGGCACCCGACGATCCGTGCGAGTGGCTCTCCCCTGCGGAGGCCGAGGCCATTCTCGGCAGCTTCAGTGCACCGCCGGTGCGGGTCCGGCCGGGGCAGAACCCGACTCCTGATGCCTACGGGACGGGCTGTCTCTACACGCTCGCCATGCAGCCCCAGCTCGGCACGGGCACGGTCGTGCTCAGCGTGTCGCTCAGCGGCGGTGAGGCGGCCGATCTCGTGAGCGCGGCGAGCGCGTCGCTCTTCGGCGGCGACACCACGGGTGGCGATGGCGGCGCCGCGGCGAGGGCGGGCTGGGACCACCAGACGCGACTGGGCACCACCTGGCTCGGGCGCATCGGACATATCGGCGTGCAGGTGGACCGGGGATCGTTCGAGATCTCCGACGACAAGGCACAGCAGCTCGCCGCCGCCGCGCGCGACAAGATGGCCGATCGCCCCTTCGCGAATCCGGTCGATCCGATGCTCGACTCACTGCGGCGCATGGGTGGCCTTCCGGCCGAGGGGCCTCCGCAGGGTCCCGACCCGTGCGCACTCCTCACGCGCGCCGAAGCGGAAGCGGTGCTCGGTGCGCTCGTGGTGCCGCCATATCGGAGTGCCGGCAATTCTCCCCTCTGGGATCCCCACGGCGAGAGCTGCAGCTACTTCACCGGTAACGGCCATCGCGCGCTGACGATCATGCCGGTCTGGAGCCAGGGGCAGATGACGTTCCGGATGGCTGCAGGAATGGGAAGCGTCGCGGCGAACGCGACGGGTTTGGACGAGGGCCTCGCCGCGGACACGCTCGAGGGTCCGTGGGACGACGTGATGCAGGACATGCAGGGGATGCTGCGGTTTCTCAAGGGGGACCGGTTGCTGGAGGTGACGTGGGTGTCGTCGGGTGCGGACAAGGCGGGTGCGCTGCGGCTGGCGGCGGCGGCGGTGGGGAGGTTGTGAGGCGGCCATGACGCCACGACGCATCGCGCTCGGTGTCCTCCTGTTGATCGCGGCGGCGGCCGCATGGTGGGGGCTGTCCGGCCGCTCGCCGTCGTCCGCGACGGCTGCGGAAGGCGCGTCCGCGGAAGCGCGCCTCGCGATCCTCAACAACAGTCTTCGCGCCATCGAGGATGCCGACCGCGACGCGCCGCGGGATCGTTGGGATCCCGATTACGTCGTGCAGCAGGTCGGCCGGAACCCCGACAGCCTCGCCGCCTGGGTGCGCGAACACACCGCCTGGGTTCCCTACCACGGGACGCTACGCGGGCCGGTCGGCGTGCTGATGGATCGCCGCGGCAACGCCCTCGACCGGTCGCTCCTGCTGGCGGAGCTGCTCACCCGGGCCGGCCACGCGCCCCAGCTTGCGCGCACCGAGCTCACCGAGGCGCAGGCGGAGGCGCTGCTTGGCCCCGTTATGGTGGCATCGGTGGCGGCACAGCGTGACGATGCCTCCGCCGAGCCTCCGGGTGATTCCTCGATGCTCAAGAGTGCGTCCGTTCAAGCGGTGGCGACGAGCTACGGCCTGGACGCCGGGCTGGTCGATGAGACGCTCGAAGCGCACGAGGACGCGATGGAGCAATTGCTCACCGAGCTCGAGCAGCGCACGGCCGCACATACGGCTCGGCTGCTCGACGCGGTTCCCGGTCCTGTGCCGATAGCGGAATGGGCTGCACGGTGGGTGTCGGCGCTGGATGCAGTCCGCGACCACTGGTGGGTGCAGGTCCGGGAGGGTGATGCATGGCGCGACCTAGATCCAGCCTCGCTCGACTCTACGCTGGGCGGGCTCGCAACGAGCGAAACCATTGCGCCGGATGCGATCCCCCAAGCGCTCCGTCACCAGGTTGTCGTGCGCGTGGTGGCCGAGCGCCTTATCGGCCAGTCGCTCGTGGAGACAGTCGCGCTCGAGCACGCGCTCCGCCCGGCCGACGTGATCGGCCAGCCGGTCGCCTTGCAGTTCTGGCCGGCGGCGTGGCCGAGCACCGGGCTTTCGCCCGCCGATTCCGGTCGATCCTACCGCCGTGCGGCGCTGCAGCAACAGGAATGGACCACATCGCTCACGGTGGGCACTCAGGGCGTGGCTCAGGCGCAGCTCGTCGCCAGCGAGGTGCCGGCTGAGGCGACGGTATCCGGCGGCCTGGGTGGTTTGGGCGGCGCCATCGCCGGGGCCATGAAGCCTCGAGTGCCCAACGAGCACGGCGACGACGGTGTGCTCACTGCGGTCTCGCTCGAGTACGAGGTACGGGCGCCCGGCCGTCCAGCGCGCCTCATCCGCCGGCCGGTGTTCGATCTACTCGACGCGGCCGACCGGCGCGACTCACGCTTTGATGCGGTGCGCTCCGCGAGCGACTCGCTCCGGCTCGAACGCAGTCTCGCGCTCATGATGCGGACCGACATCCTGCTCCTCGGCGCCCATCCGGCACCCGAATTCATGATCCATGCGTTCGCGCGGAGCGCCGCGACCAGCGCCGGGCTGCTTCGCGCCGTTGCCGAATCGGACTTCGCCTCCAACTCGGAGCGCGCCGACTCGTTGCTCGGAACCGCCGTTCCCGGTGTCGATCCCCTCCTCACGTTCGCGATCCTGCGACAGGAGGCCCTCGGCGATGCCGGCTTCCTCGACAGGCCTGCCGTCTTCACCCGCCATCGCTATCCGGCAGCGCTGGGCGCCGGCCTCGGGACGAGCGACGCATTCGACCTCGTGGCCAACGAGATCGGCATCTCGCTCGCCGAGCCCGACGGCTTCGCGGCACGCCTTGCGCAGGGCGTATTCGATACGAACCTGGAGGCCATCCTCGGCGGGCCGGAGGGAAATGCAGCCGCCGCCTTCAGTGGTGTCGGCAGCTGGGGCGTCGTCGAAACACCGTCCGACATCGCAGCCACTCGGCTCGGCGCGCAGGGGCGCGCACTCCTCGCGCGGGAGCTCGCGAGCGGGGCAGTGGCCGTGGCGCCCGATGCAACCGTGACGGAATCAAGCAACGGCGCCGATGCGTGGTGGCGCATCGATCCTGCGACCGGCGATGCGCTCGGCATCGGCCCGCGCGGCTGGGGACAGGGAGTCGACTATGCGACGCACCTCTCCGCGATCTGGGAGATGTCGAGCGGCCTGGTGTACGCCTACGCGCAGTGCCAGGCGATTCCGCAGGCGGCGAATGCGCTGAACATCCTTGGCGCCGAGTTCTGGCGGCTTGGCCTCGCTCCCAGCTGGGTCAGGACGCGCTCGCCCGATCCGAACCTCCCGGAGTTCTCACTGGAGAATCCGAAGCAATTCCGCAAGGACGTCGGGACGTTTTTCCGCGGCGAAGGGAAGAATCAGAACGACGCGATGAACCAGCCGCCTGTCTCACCGGGCAAGGACTTCGAGGACGTCGCGGCCGAGAACCACAAGCGGTGCCTGCTCGACGCCATCCGGAGCGGCTTCCTGGCGACGGCGCCGATCCTGCTCATGCATATCCGCTACCTGCGGTACCGGGACGGCGCCGGCGTGGCAGCCACGCGCCTGTCAGCAGCGGCGCGAGCCTCATCGCGCGCGGGCCGACGCCCGGCCGCCGGCTGGCGCCCGCGTCCCTACACTGGCCGACGCGGCCCGCGCGTCGGGCGAGGCTCTAGCGGCTCCGCACCAGCATCGGCACCGCCGCCCCCGCCGCTGCCGTCCGGGCCGCTGCCGTCCGGTCCGCTACCGTCCGCGCCCATTCCGGCGCGCGGCCGCTACGATCCGCGGCCCGTCGAGATCGGGAGGGCGCCGCCCGGCACCGGCCCCTTCCGGGGTGACCCGGCGAACCGCCAATGGCTACGCGAGAACTGGCATCCCGATCCGAACCAGGCTCACCAGGCCGCGCGCGCGATGGGCAACCCCGTGATCTACGACAACGCCGATCGCGCTGCCGCCGAGCGCTACCATGCGGCGCGCCAATCGGGACTCGATGACGCTGCGGCACGCCAGCAGTCGTACGAGGAGTGGTGGCGAAGCTCGCAGCAGCAGCGCCGGGACCGAGGAATCGTCATGGGGTTATCGCCTTATGAGTATGTAAAGGAATTCCCAGCCGGCAGCCCTTCGCCGCCCCTCGGGTCACCTCCGCCGGGATCGTCGCCGCCATTGGGCTCGCCGCCGCCGGGGTCATCGCCGCCTCTCGGGTCGCCGCCGCCGGGGTCATCGCCGCCTCTCGGGTCGCCGCCCCCGGGGTCATCGCCGCCTCCCGGGTCGCCACCGCCGGGGTCATCGCCGCCGCCCGGGTCGCCACCGCCGGGATCATCGCCGCCGCCGGGGTCGCCCCCGCCGGGTGTCTCGACGAGTCCGATTTCGCCGCTGGCGTCGACGCTCAGCGACGCACGCATGGCCGTAGGACTCGCCGGGCTCTCGGGAGGAGACGACTGATGCGCCGCGTGCTCGCGATGCTGGTCCTGTGCGCGGCGACCTCGCAATCGAGCGCGGCTCAGGCGCCCGGGCAGGTGACCCTCTGCCCCGGCCTCACCCTCGTCACCGCCGTGAACGGCCCCGAGGGTGACTACGAGTCCATCAAAACGATCGCGAGCGCCGACACGCGCGGGATCCTCGTGACGTACTCGGCCCAGGTGCCGACGCGGCAGGGTGGGCTCCGCAACTGGAACATGCGGCGCGTGATGCTGCGCGAAGATCTCGGCACCGCCACCCTCTACGCGCACTACTTCCACTCGAAGGGCTCCGACACCATACCGGGGAGCACCTCGCTCGGCGTGTCGACCGCGGTGCTGCGCTCGCTCAAGCGCACCGGTGCCGCCGAGGTCGGCCTCGTGGACGGCGCGAATCACGCGTATCCGGCCACGCGGTCGCAGTCGCCGAGCCTCTACGACTACGAGGAGACGTGGAAGCTGCGGCTCGTCGGAAAGGAGCCGGTGCGGGTGACGGTGAACGACGCGATGGTCGCGCTGCCGTCCATTCACGCGCGGGGCTCCTACCTCGGCGCCAAGGTGGACTTCTGGTTCCTCGACGACGAAGAGAATCCCCTGACGCTGCAGTACCAGTTCGCGAGCGGCACCGATGCGTTGAGCGAAGCGTGGAACCTCCGCACGGTGAAGATCTCCTGGCGCTGCACCGGTTCGAACCGCACGGCGGCCGAGGAGCGGATCCTCCGGCTCGAGCGCGCGCTCCGCGAGGACCGTCGCGCTGTGGTCTACGACCTCTTCTTCGACTTCAACAGCGAGCGGATCCGCCCCGAATCGGAGCCGACGCTGCGCGAAATCGCGGAGGTGCTGCGGCGGAATCCCGACTGGAAGCTCTCGGTCGAGGGACACACCGACGCCATCGCGAGCGACCAGTACAACCTCGACCTCTCCGCCCGTCGCGCCGCAGCCGTGAAGTCGGCGCTCGGCAGCCGCTTCGGCATCGCCGGCGCGCGACTCACCACCGCCGGGCTCGGCGAATCGAGTCCGCGTGACCGCAACGACACGCTCGAGGGGCGGGCACGAAACCGCCGAGTGGAGCTCGTCCGCCGATGACCAGGAGTATCGCGGGAATCGTGTCGCACGCCCTGGTGGTCTCCGGGGCACTCGCCGGCGCGACGTCATTGCGAGGAGGCCGCGACGCGGCCGACGAAGCAATCGGGTCGCTCAACGCGCAATCGCCGCTTCCGCCGGTCCGGCGCGAGTTCCCGCTGAACTGCCGGGGCGGCGCCGGGCTGGTGTTCGACACGCTCCTCGTGATTCCCGACAGCGGCCGCGTGCGGCTGATGCTGACTTTCGCCGCCAATGCCGCTGCGTCGGGGCTCGAGGGTCAGGGACTCGAGCCCGGTTCCTGTGCGTGGGTAGACCGCCCGCTCACCGATGCCGAGCCACGGCGGATCCAGTTCACCATCTCGATGACCGACTCCGCGCCGGCGCAGACGGTGCGCGACACCGGCATGTACTGGGGCTTTCTCGCCTACAACAGCGACAGCGGGTACATGAGCGGCGTGGGGTATCGGCATTGGGGGGCGGAGACGTTGGCCGCGGCGGGAGCGGCGGGAACGGCGGGAGCGGCGGGAGCGGCGGAAGGGGGAGCGACGGCGTCGGAGCGTCGGCGGCGGTTTCCGCTTCCGTTCGACGTGCGGTACCTCCCGCTCTTCGCAGTCGGCATGGCCGTGATCATCGGCGTCCCCGCCACCGCGATGCTGGCACGCTGGAGCGGCTGGCGTCAGCTCGCGGAGCGCTACCCGGATCGCAACCCGGGGCGCGGCCGCTCGTTCAAGTCGGGCCCGCTCGTCATGAACAGGTCGGTCTACAAGATGGGTGTGCGGTTCACGATGGACGAATCGCACCTCCACTTCCGGATGTCGGCGCTCGCGCGCCCGGGCCACGGGCCCTTCAGCGTTCCATGGGCGGAGATCCAGGCGGCGCCCGACGAATGGCCGTGGTTCCCGTTCAAGGGAGAGCCGATGGTGCGGCTCACGATCGCGGCGTATCCCGAGCTCCGGATTCTCGTGAAGGCGCAGGACGGCAGGCGCATCGCCGAGGCGAGCGGCGGGCGCATGACGATCGAGCGCATGCGCGAAGCAGCGGCCACGGCCGGGCGATGATGTCCAATCAATCGAGGAGGATGACCGTGTACACCAGCCTGATTCCCATCGCCCTCGTCGCCATCGCGAGCGCAGGAGACACCGCCGCGGTGCGCGCCGCCTACGATGCCAACGACGTGCTCGCGAAGATGCGCTCGGCGTACGCAGCACTCACATCCTACGCCGACAGTGGGACGGTACTCGACGAAAATACGGGATACACCGATCGCTCGACGTTCCGGACCTTCTTCACGCGGGAGCCGAACAACCTGTTCATCGAGTTCAGGGGTGTCGCCTCGGAGTACAAGATCGGCAACCGCGTCCCCTCGAACGCGCACATCGTTCTCTGGATGGAGGCGGGCGAGCTGCAGACCTGGTCGGGCGCGTCCCAGGCGCACGAGACGTATCCCAGGGCCGCCGGCCAGCAGGTGAACGCCGTGAAGAATGCGGGGTACTTCACCCACGGCATCTCGGTGCTCATTCCGTCGCACCTCTACACCAATGCCGGGATGGCGAGCCCGATTCACGCCGCCGAGGAGGTGGAGGCGGACGGGTTCGAGACGGTCAACGGTCGGAAGTGCTACCGGCTCCTCGGCGTGGAGCGCTGGCGCTATCCGAGCGGGCAGGAAACCGGGGTACGGGCGATCACGATCTGGATCGACGCGGAGACCTACCTCATCCACAAGCTCTTCCAGGACACGCCGAAGGGCTACCCGCGGAACGAGATCAGCCGGCGGACGACCACGATCAAGCACCGTGCGAACCCGAAACTCACGCCGGCGCAGTTCCGCTACACGGTGCCGACGAGCTGACCGTGCGGAGACGCCGCCGGCGGGCGAGCCGCCTCGAGCTCTTCTACGCCGCCGTCATCGCCGCGCTGATGGTGGGCGGGTCGGTGTGGCTCGACCGCTCGGGCACGCTCGTCACGGCCGAGGTTGCGGGGAAGCGGGAGCGGATCGTGGTCGGCTACGAGCCGATGGGCGAGTGGGACCGCTACTACGAGGTGAGCGCCGCGTTCGAGCAATCCGACGGTGGACGCTGGCAGGCATTCGTCCGCGTACCGGAGGCGCGCTACGACTCGCTTCGCGCGGGCGACTCGATCGAGGTCCGGTACCTGCCGCAGTTCCCTGCCCTCGCGCGCACGAGCGACCGGTCCACCGTCACGGCGCTCGCGGAGTTCGGCTCGCGACTCGCAGCCATCCCGATCCTGGCATGGCTCGCGATCGGCATTCCGGCGCTCTGGATCGCGGCGCGGATCGGCGCGATCGCGGTCGTTGGCGTCAGCGCGGCGTGGGCCGTGGTCGCGTGGACGATGCTGTTCACGCTCCCCTCGCGCGAGGGACCGCGTCCGATGGAAGCGGTGGCGGAGGTCCGCGGAATCACGCTCGTGGATCGCTCGCCCGAGCACGTGAGGCAGACGCGCGCCCACACCGGCCGGTTCGACAACCGCCTCGCCGTTCCGTACCAGGTCGTGCAGCTCGCGCTCATGCCCGGCAGCGCGGGGGACACCGTGCTGGCCGTGGACGCCGTGGATTCTGGAAGCGTCAGCGGGCTCGCGCACGGTGCCCGCCTTCCCGTGCGGCTCGATCCGGGGGCGCCCCGCGAGGCGCAGCTCGCCGGCGGCACGCGCAGCTTCGTCACCGCAAATCGCTTCCACTTTCTCATTCCGGGTCTCGGCTGCGTGATCCTCGGCGCGCTCATCGCACTTGGCCTTGCCTGGAAGCGCCGCGAGCGCCGGCAGAGAACCGCGACCTCGTCCGCTCCGACATTCGCTGCCGCCGCGATCGCCGTGCTGACGTTCTGCCTTCCGGGTGCGGTCGCCGCGCAGTCTTCCGCCCGTCACGGGCCGGTCACACCCGGCGTGGATACCGTGCGCGTCGGCTGCGGTGGCGGCATGAACGGGGGAAACAGTGGCTGGCTGCTCGCGAGGACCGGTCGGATCACACGCTTTTCCGGCCGTACGGAACTCACACTCATCGACGCCGGCGAAGACCCGGACGCGGTGGCGCGGGTCTTCGCCGAGCTGGACCGCATCGGGATCCGGTCGCGCGCCGAGAGCGAGCGGCGCCCGATACCGGACGCCATCATCTGCTCGGTGAAGATCGGCAGCGTCCCCCGCAGGGGGGAGATACACTGGCTTTACGGACGCATCCCACCGGAGATCGAGCCGGCACTCGCCGCCATCGACAGTGCGGTAGGCGGGGGCGAAAGCGGCGCGTGGCGCAACCACTGGCAAAGGACCGGCGACGTCTGGCCCTGAGCGAGAGCAGAGGATCGGACAGGCACCGAGTGCTCCCACGATGGAGGAACGCATGGGGTTCAGCAGCGTTTGTAAGTCGCCAGGAACGGATCCCCTGCTCCGTGCGTTTCGCGGCGCTCACGTCCACGGATCGGAAGGAGGCATGATGTCACGTACACTCTTGGCTCTGGCGGTCGCAGTTGCGATCGCGCTGCCGTCATTGGCTCACGCGCAGGGGCAAGCGCAACTCGCGACTCCGCCCTCTGGCCGCCCCCAAACACGAACCCTTATCTGCCATGGCGGGCCAGCTCTCCAGGTCCGGGTACACGCCGACCCCAGCCCCTCCTGGGTCGGACCTGCGAGTTATCCGACGAAGCCGGTGCGGATGGCCCTTCAGTTTGCGGGAGGCGCCTCGTTTACCGACGCCGCCAACTTGCCGGCTGGATCGTGTGCCTGGAAAGATTGGAACAGCGGGCTTGGAGTGCCGCCCGGAGAAGTGTTCGTCGATGTGAACCACCCCAGCCGCTCCGCTCCGACTCCCGCGTCGATCCGTGCCGACCTGGCCGATGCGAAGCGGTTCTACTCCTTCCGTGTCAGTCTGATGAGCGAGCCGCTCGCATCCTTCAATGGAGAATGGATCCCTGGTGCCCCGAGCCAGGCCGCTGCCCCGTCGACGCCAGCGACAGCTGCGGGGCCGGACCCGCTCCTCCGTCAGCTGATGTGCCGTGGCGGCCCTTCGGGGTTCGAGTTCAAGGTGATCGCGGACCCGAGTCCGGCATACTCCGATCCGCCGAAGCGCGTCAGGCTCGCCGTTCACTATCGCGTCCACGTCGCGAGCGATACGGCCGAACCGGCGCTCGGCAGCATGCCTCCTGGGTCCTGCGGATGGGACATGCGGTTCGGCGCTCCAATGCCGCCGGGTAGCGTCATCATCGATATCGAGACCGACGCGCAGACGTCGAATGTCAGCCTCGGTATTCCACGCGACACGTCCATGCGAGCCGGTCTCATCTATCAGGACACTACGACTCTCAAGCGGTACCTGAGCGACCCCG
>JAICNA010000239.1 GCA_025928955.1 Gemmatimonadales bacterium
CCTTGGCGAGCGACGCCACGACCGAGCAGTACTTCTCGAGCGAGAGCTCGACGGCGCGCCGCGCCCTGGCTTCATCGAGCCCCTGCCCGCGAAGGCGGAAGGTGAAATGCATGGAGAGATACCGCCTCGGTTCCTCCTCGCGGCGGACACCGCTCGCGTCGATGGAGAACTCGGTCAGCTCGATGCGCATCTTCTCCATGATCATGGTGACGTCGGCACCGCTGCACGCCGCGGCGGCCAGGAGGAGGGCCACGACCGGGCTGACGCCGGCCTTCGCCTTTCCGTCCAGGAGGATGCGTGAGCCATCCGGCGCATCCGATTCGAATCGCATGCCGCCGACCCACGTGAGCGTGGCGGTTTTCGTTTCCTGAGGCATGTCGAGCCAGAATGAAGGGAAGGAGCGAAGGATCAGCGACCGACCGTGCGCCGCCTGGTCGCCGCGACGTGCTGATAATCCCAGATCGCGTAGAGGCCGACGGCGCCCGTGGCCCACGCGAGGGGGCGAAGATAGGGAGACTCGAGGAGGAATGCCACGAGCGTCAGCACCTGGCCGACGGTGACGGCCTTTCCGCCGAGGCGCGCGGGAATCGCGGCCGGACGTCGCGAGATGAGCGTCGCCGCGAAGGCGATCGTCGCCACGACGTCGCGCAGGAGCACGGCGAGCACCTCGAACGGGGCGAGCCGTCCCGACACCAGGACGATGCCGAAGGCACACACCATGAACAGCTTGTCGGCCACCGGATCGAGGAACGATCCGAAGCGAGAGCTGCCGATCCGCCGCGCGATGAAGCCGTCGAGCAGGTCGGTCGCGGCCGCCGCCGCGAGAATCGCGAGCCGTACCACGTTCGACGGAGCCAGCACGAACGCGAGCGCCATCGGCAGCCGCGACACCGTGAGGATGTCCGCGAGTGACAGCGCCGATCGGTCTTGCTCGCCTCCCGGGCCGGGACTAGCTTCGGACACCTCATTCTCCGCGGGCTTGGGCGCCATCATGGATTTCGATCCGTTCGCCTCCGTCGGCCGTCCGCGCGACCGTCGCTGAATGCCCGCCGACTACGCTCAGCAGCTCACCGAGTACTCCGACCTCACTCCGACCACCCTCGGCGATGCCGACGCACTCGCGGCGGTGCTCGTGGCCGCGGCAGGTGCGATGGGACTCGCGGCACTCGGGCCTCCCGTCGTGCGGCGCGGGCCGCGCGGCTGGGCCGCCGGCCTGATCGGCGACGGTGGACACATCGTCCTCCATACGTCGCCGGATGAAGGCCGCTGCCTCATCAACGTCGTCGCGTCCACCCCTGCGGCGGCCGAGCGCGGCGGGGATGTAATTGCCCGCCGGCTGGGCGCCCGCGCGGGCGACTGACGCGCCGGCACCACTCCCTGCCGACTCCGGCGGGTTACTCCGCCGGCGAGAAGTCGAGCGACGCTGAATTCACGCAGTAGCGGAGGCCCGTCGGCCGCGGCCCGTCGTCGAAGACATGGCCCAGGTGCGAGCCGCAATGCCGGCAATGCACTTCGGTGCGGCGCATGAAGAGCGAATCGTCCACCTCGGTCTCGACCGCTTCCTCCGACACCGGAGCGAAGAAGCTCGGCCACCCCGTCCCCGAGTCGAATTTCGCTTCCGAATCGAAGAGCGGCTCGCCGCAGCAGACGCACCGGTACGTGCCGGATGCGTGATGGTCCCAGTACGCGCCCGTGAAGGCGTGCTCGGTTCCCTTCTCCCGGCATACCCGGTACTGCTCCGGGGTCAGCTTCGCACGCCATTCCTCTTCGCGAGCCTGCCGCTCGGTCGTCATCCCGTGCTCCGGCAGCCCTGCGGAGGCAGCGCCTGGGAACCTCGCTGTTTCATCATGAAACTCCTTTCCTTATGTATACGTACGAGGGGCATTCCCACACTGGAGCAACCCCATGCGTCCGTTTACAGCGCTTGCCGTCGCCGCCGTACTGGGTTCGGCCGTGGCACCAGCGCTCGCCGCTCAGGCGGCAATGCCCGCCGACTCGCTCGCCCACGCGCGGCACCTGACCGACCTCTTCTTCTCCGGCAAGCAGGACAGCCTGCTGGTCCACTTCGACGCCGAAGGCCGGGGCCAGATATCGGTAGCCGAGCTGCAGGATCGGCTCGAGGAGCTGGCCGGTCGCGCCGGGCTCGAGAGCGAGGTCCTCGAGGAGAAGTTCGTGAAGCGCAACGGCCTGACCCAGTACTGGAGGACCGGAAAGTACACCATGTACGAGGAGCCGATCCTCTTCCGCTGGGCCTTCAACAAGCAGGGCCAGATCGCCGGGATGGGCGTGGGGCCGGCGAGCCAGGCACCACCGATCGATCCGGAGTAGCCTAGAGGACGAGGAGCCGGGGCTCGGTCATGTCCTCGATCGCGTAGCGCACGCCTTCGCGGCCGAGCCCCGACATCTTCACGCCGCCGTACGGCATCTGGTCCACCCGCCACGTCGGAACGTCGTTCACGATGATGCCGCCGACATCGAGCTCTTCGTACGCCTGCATGATTCGGCGGATGTCGAAGGTGAAGAGGCCGGCCTGCAGACCATACGGTGAGTCGTTGACCAGCGCCAGCGCCTGCTCGAACCGGTCGTAGGGCCTGACGGTCACCACCGGGGCGAAGATCTCTTCGGCGTTGACCTTCATCGCAGCCGTCGTGTCGAGCAGCACCGTCGCATCGAGCACCGAGCCGCTCCGCTTCCCCCCCGCGGCGATGCGCGCGCCGCCGGCCACCGCCTCCGAGACCCACGCCTCCGCCCGCCGCGCATTCG
>JAICNA010000192.1 GCA_025928955.1 Gemmatimonadales bacterium
CTCAGCGGGCCGGCGCATCGGTCCCCGCCGACCTCGAGCGGGTGATCCTCGACCTGCTCGCCAAGGAGCCGGATGGTCGGCCGCAGACCGCGGAAGATCTGGCGCAGCGACTGGCGGAGTGTGCGGACGCGCCGGCGTGGGACGCCGCCCGCGCACGCTCCTGGTGGAGCGAGCACCGGGCGGCGGTTCGCGAGTCGAGGTCCCATCCGGCGGTCATGGCGTAAAGCAGCTCCAGGTCGCATTATTACTGCTCACGTCATCCTCCTCTCCGGAAGTACCCCCGATGGAAGCATCCGTCTCCCCGGGCAGGCTCTCGGCACTCGGCGACAGCCTCCTCATCCGAGTCGTCGCGTTCTACGTGCTGCTCGTTTCCGGCGTCGGCATCCTGATGCGACTGGTGCCGGAGTCGAGGCGCTTCTTCAATGCCCGGCCGCCGATCTCGGCGCTGATGCCGGATCAGCTGGCGAGTGCTCCGCCCGGCGGAGACGCGGCTCCAGGCGAGGTCGTGCTCGGGGCGCTGGTGGCGGTCGCGAGCGCGTGCCTGCTCATGCTGCCGGTCACCTGGATCTACGTCCAGACCCGCCGGAAGAAGGGGTTCCAGCAGTCCGTCGTGCAGACGCTCATCATCCTGCCGCTCGTCGTCGCCGGGGTCATTCTCCTCGTGCAGGACAGCGTCGCGCTGGCGTTCAGCCTGGGCGGCGTGGTGGGCGCGGTCTCCTTCCGCAACAACCTTCGCGATACGAAGGATGCGATCTACATCTTTCTCGCCATCGTGATCGGTCTCGCGGCGGGCGTGCATTCGCTGGTCGTGGCGGCCACGATCTCGGTCTCGTTCAACATCCTCGCGGCGCTCATGTGGTGGACCGATTTCGGCCGCACCGGCGCCACGCTCGAAGGCGGCCCGGCGGAGCGGCGTCTCCGGCGCGCCAAGGCGATGGCGAACCGGACTGGGGCGTTCGTTTCGATGATCGACCGCGAGCTGCTGCAGTCGATGACGCCGGAGCAGCTCGACCTCCTCGCCGATCGCGCGCGGGCCCACCAGCATGCCGCGGCCGCGGAGGCCGGGATCGTCGCCATGAAGAAAGGCGCGCGGAACCGCACGATCCGCGTCGAATCGACGGAGGCAGCCGAAGCGGCGCGGCGCACTGTCGAGCGCGCGCTCGAATCGTCGGCCAAGAAGTGGGAGCTCATCGAGACGGCCCCGCTTCCGGGCGGGCGTTCGATGCTTTCCTACGAGGTCCGGCTCAAGAAGAACACCAACGCGGCGGATTTCATCGCGGCGCTCCGGGCGGCGACAGGCCCCTCGGTGACCAGTGTCGAGCTCGTGGATGAAGTCATCGAAAGGTGAAGGCGGTCTGAAGGAGCTGCGCCGGCTCCTTGGCGGCGCGCTCCAGGATCGCTATACCCTCGATCGCATCATCGGCTCGGGCGGGATGGCGGTGGTGTTCTCGGCGCGCGACATCGCGCGCGAGCGTCCCGTGGCGATCAAGGTGATGCGGCCGGAAGTAGCCGATTCGGTGGCGACCGCGCGATTCCTGCGCGAGATCCTCTGGAGCTCGCGCGTGCAGCACCCGCACATCGTGCCGCTGCTCGACTCCGGCGAGGCCGCCGGTTTTCCCTACGCGGTGATGCCGCTGATCGAAGGGGAGACGCTCGCGAGCCGCCTGGCGCGGACCCCCGCCATGCCCCTCGCGGAAGCTGTGCGGTATGCGGGCCAGGTCGCGTCCGCGCTGGCCTATGCCCATCAGAAAGGCATCGTCCACCGCGACATCAAGCCCGAGAACATCCTGCTCTCGCACGGGTACGCGCTCGTCGCGGACTTCGGCATTGCCCGCGCGCTCGGGCTTGCGAGCGAGGTGCCGCTCACGGCGCCCGGCATGCCGATCGGGACGCTGGCGTACATGAGTCCCGAGCAGGCGATGGGCCGGCCGGACGTCGACGGGGGCGCCGACATCTACATCCTCGCGTGCGTTGTTTATGAGATGCTCGCCGGGCGCCCCGCGCACGACATTGCGTCCATCCAGCGTCTCCTGATGCAGCGGGGCGCGGCATCCCCGCCGCCGCTCGGCACGGTCCGTCCGGACGTTCCCGCCCGCGTGGCCGATGCCGTGGACCGCTCGTTGTCGGCGGATCCCGCGGAGCGCATCCAGTCGGCGGAGGCGTTCGCCGAGGCGATGGGCCACGGGTCCGTGGCACTGCCCGAGCCCGAGACCCGGCCAACCTCGTCCCGGACGGGACTCTGGCTGCTCATCGCAGCGGTGGTCGCGGTCATCCTGCTGGTGCTCACCTATCTCGGTACGGCGTGATGGCGCGGCCTCGCCCCGAATCGCCGCCCGAGTTCCGCTGTCTCCTGCGCGATCGCGAGCAGCTCGATGCACTCATTCGCGAGCCGCTTCCCGCCGGACTTCGCGAAGGCGCCGTCGCCACCGAGGCACACCGCGACATCTACTTCGATACGGCGGACGCGGCACTTCGAAGCCGGGGAGCAACCTACCGGCTGCGGTACCGTGCCGACGGTCGGGCGGCGCTTTCCTTCGACCCGGGGAGCGCGAACGGGAGCGGCCCGGGCCGGCACGTCACCACCGCAGAGGTGGCCGCCGCAGATGCCTCGAACGTCCTTTCGATCGAGAGCGAGCCGGCGCGGCGAGTGCGGGCGTTCACTGATCCGGCCCTGCTCCTCCCGCGGGTCGAGCTCGAGGTGACGCGGACACGGCGGCAGGGGCGTGCCGGATTCCTGCGCCGTGGCCGCGCCGAGTTCGTGTACGATGACATTACGATCCGCCACGGCTCGATCGCGCGCGCCTTCCAGGAATTGAGAGTGCGGGCGTACGGGAGCGGGCCGCCGCTGCTCGCAGCGATCCTCCGCGAGCTGGGTGATCGACATGCGCTGCGCCCCTCGCAGTCGACGACGCTCGATCGGGCGGAATCACTGCGCGGCCGCCTCGCCGATGAAGCGATCACGCTCCAGCTCGGGCCCGGCCGGTCCATCGCGCTCGCCGTGCTGAACGGTGCCGAGATCGCGGTGGTGGGTGAAGGGGCCGAGATGCGGCTCCCCTCGGGGGCGGGTGCCGGGGAGGCGGCCTGCCGCCATGCGCTCCACACCCTGTTCCAGAGCAGGGTCGGAGAGCTGCATCGCGTCGGATCGATCTCGACGGATACCGGCGATCGGGAGGTCGAGCTCTGGCTCGTTCGCCGGGTACGTGGTTCGGCCGGTGAGGCCGCGCCGCGGGAGGTTGCGTGGCGGCCACTCGCGGAACTCGCCGCGGCTGCGGCCTCGGATGCCCTGCGCGATCCGGTCGCACGCGCGGCCTTCCGCCTGCTCGACGCCTCGGGGCTGCTGACCGATGCCGACAACCGGCGCCCGGCAGCGCATCGGCCGCCGCCCGAAGGCAATCGCGGAAGCGCTCCGCCCGAGGAGGCCGCCGACTTCCTCGATCCGCGGCTGAGCGAGCTCGCATTCATCGAGCGGGTGCTCGGCCTTGCCGAGGACGGGCGCGTACCCTTGCTCGAGCGCATCCGCTATCTCGGGATCGTGAGCTCGAATCTCGACGAGTTCTACATGGGTGCCGCAGGCATGCTGCGCACCTCGTCGCGCCCGGATCGCCAGCGGGAGGCGCTGGCGCTCGGCGGCGCGGTGGGCTCGCTGCTCGAGCGCCAGGCCGCTGCGCTGCGCGATGTGCTCGATCACCTGGCCCGCGAGGGAGTCGCACTCCGGGGCTGGGACTCACTCGGCGAAGCGGAGCGCTCCGAGCTACGGGCCTATTTCCGGAACGAGATCTTTCCACAGCTCACGCCCCGCGCGATCACCGTGAGCCCGGGGCACCCTTTCCCGCTGATTCCGGCCCTGTCGCTCGCCTTTGCGGTCGTGCTGGATGGAGAGAGGCTGCCGCAGCACTACGCGTATCTCCGCATTCCCGACGACCTGCCGCGCTTCCTTCCGGTTCCCGGTTCGCGCCATCTGCTGCCGATCGAGGACCTCGTGCGCGCCGAGCTCGCCGGCGTGTACCCCGACCGGCGCGTTGCCGGGGGGTGGCTCTTCCGGATCACGCGTACGAGCGATCTCGAGATGGATGAGGAGCGGTCGGGCAACCTGCTCCAGGCCATGGAGGAGGATGTCGGGCGGCGGAAGTCGAACCCCGTGGTGCGTGTGGAAGTGGAAGCCGGGATCCCGGCGAGTGTCCTGGAGGTGCTGGTGCGCGAGCTGCGGCTGGCGCAGCATCCTGACACAGCGGGCGGCATCGGTCCCGAGATCCGGAAGGTCGGCGGCCTGCTCGCCCTGAGCGACCTGCGCGAGCTCGCCGAAACGCAGCTCCCCGGGCACGCCTTTCCACCCTTCGCTCCGGTGGCGCCGCTCCCGACGGATGTGCCGATCTGGGACACGATTCGCGAGCGAAACGTCCTCGTGCACCACCCGTACGACGATTTCAGCGCGACGGTCGTGCGACTGCTGGAAGAGGCGGCCGCGGATCCGGACGTGGTCGCGATCCGCATGACGCTGTACCGGGCCGGGGATCGCTCTCCACTCGTCGAGGCGCTGCAGCTCGCGGCCAGGGGCGGCAAGGACGTGTCGGTGTTCGTGGAGCTGAAGGCGCGATTCGACGAGGCGCGGAACACGCTCTGGGTGCGGCGCCTCGAGGCTGCCGGCGCGCACGTCGTCTACGGCCTCGTCGGGCTCAAGAATCACGCGAAGGTCGCGATGGTCGTCCGTCGCGAGGGCGGCGGCATCCGCCGGTACTCGCACATTGGCACCGGCAACTACAATGCCGGGACCGCGCGAGTCTATACCGACCTCGGGATCTTCACGGCGGATCCTGTCATCGGCAGCGAGCTGAACGACCTCTTCAATCAGCTCACCGGCGCCTCGGGACCGCCTGCAGGTCCGTTCCATCGGCTGCTTGTTGCGCCGGTTCACCTGCTGCCGCAGATCATTGCACGCATCGACCGGGAGGCCGCGCATGCGCGCGAGGGGCGGCGCGCGCGGATCCGGATCAAGTGCA
>JAICNA010000106.1 GCA_025928955.1 Gemmatimonadales bacterium
ATCTTCCGCCGCCGACCCCTGTTACAAGGACGTTACCGATGCGTCTCCTTCCGCGCGATGAAAAGTTCTTCGAGCTCTTCACCGCCGTCGCCGAGCTGAACGTCGAGGCCGCGCGCCTGCTGCAGAACCTCATCGCCGCGCCCCCGCCGCAGCGGCGCCCCATCGTCGACTCCATCAAGCGGCTGGAACACCAGGCGGACGAGGTCACGCACCAGGTCGTCGGCCGCCTCGATCGGACGTTCATCACGCCGCTCGATCGCGAGGACATCCACATGCTCGCATCGCGGCTCGACAACGTGATGGACCTGATGGACGGGACCGCGCGGCGGATCCAGATGTTCCATGCAGGGGAGTCACCGGCCGGGTCGGTCATGCTCGCCGACGTGATCATCCGCGCCAACCAGCAGCTGCTGGCCGCGGTGCAGAACCTCGAGAAGGACCGGAAGGGCGTCGTCCTGAGCGCCTGCAAGGCGGTGAAGCACCTCGAGGAGGAAGGGGATTCGCTCTACCACGAATGGATCGGCAAGCTGTTCGAGGGCGAGCCGAATGCGCTGCTCGTGATCAAGTGGATGGAGATCTACGAGCACCTCGAGCGCACGCTGGACCAGGCGGAAGACGTGGCGAACGTGGTCGAATCCATCTTCATCAAGCACGCCTGACGATGGAAGTGACCGTCACGTACGTCCTCGTCATCATCGGCGTGGCGCTGGTCTTCGACTTCATCAACGGGTTCCACGACAGCGCCAACTCGATCGCCACCGTCGTTTCGACGCGCGTGCTCTCGCCGGGCGTGGCCGTGTTCTGGGCCGCCTTCTTCAATTTCATCGCCGCATTCACCATCGGCACCGCCGTCGCCAAGACGATCAGCAAGGGACTCATCCATCCCGAGGTGATCGACGCGAACGTCATCCTGGCGGGCCTGATCGGGGCGATCGTCTGGGACCTCATCACCTGGTACGTCGGGCTCCCGACCTCGTCCTCGCACGCGCTCCTCGGCGGGTACGGCGGCGCGGCCATCGCCAAGGCGGGGTTCGGGTCGCTGATCGGGAGCGGGTGGGTCAAGCCGATCGCCTTCATCGTCGTCTCGCCGCTCTTCGGCATGCTGCTGGCCATGACGCTCACGGTCGGCCTGAGCTGGCTGCTCCGGCGCGCACGACCCGCACCGGTCGACCGGGTCTTCCGCCGGCTGCAGCTCGTCTCGGCGGCGCTCTATTCGCTGAGCCACGGCGCCAACGACGCGCAGAAGACCATGGGCATCATCGCGGGCCTCCTCGTCGCGTCGCAGGCCCACTTCATCGATGCAACGGGGTGGATGCGACATCTCTACATGCCGAACTCCGACCACATCCCGATGTGGCTGGTGCTCTCGGCGCACCTGGCCATCGCGCTGGGCACGGCGGCCGGTGGATGGCGGATCGTCAAGACGATGGGCAACCGGATCACCCGGCTCCGCCCCTTCGGCGGGTTCTGCGCGGAGACGGCGGGGGGCATCTCGGTGATGGCGGCATCCGTCCTCGGCGTCCCGGTGAGCACCACGCACACCATCACCGGCGCCATCGTCGGTGTCGGTGCATCTCGGCGGGTGTCGGCGGTGCGCTGGGGCGTCGCGACCCGGATCGTGTGGGCGTGGGTGCTCACGATCCCGCTCTCCGCAGCCATCGCGATGCTGGCATTCCTCTTCCTGCGGTAAGCGCCGCGCGGGCGCGCTACGCCGCGCGGCGTGCCCGTCCGGCGCGCGCCACCCGCCGGTATTCCTCGATCAGCTGATCGTCGATGAGATCCCACCGCCGCGTCGCGGCGGTGGCCAGTGCGTTGCGGGCAATCCGGCTTCGCAGCGCCGGATCGGTCAGGAGCCGGTCGAGTGCGGACGCGATCGCGTCCACCGAATTGGGTTCGACGAGCCAGCCGTTCCTTCCGTGCTCGGTGAATTCGAGCACGCCCCCGGCCGCGGCGACGATCGACGGGAGCCCCGACGCCATCGCTTCGAGGAGCACGTTGCCGAACGTCTCGGTAACGGAGGGGAAGGCGAAGATGTCGGCCGATGCGTACGCTGCGGAGAGGTCGGGTCCGGTGAGCAGGCCGGCGAGATGGACACCGGGGATGGCGCGCTCCCGGATGTCCCGCTCCAGCGGTCCGCGGCCGACGAGCGCGAGCCGCGCCCGCGGATGGCGAAGCGTGACGCGCTCCCACGCCTCGAGGAGCAGGTCGAGATTCTTCTCGCGGGCCAGGCGTCCGACGTAGGTCACGATCGGATCACCCGGTTGCGCGCCGACCGAGGCCCGGTAGCTCTCGGCGCGCCAGCGTGGATTGAACGCCTCCGTATCGACCCCGCGGCTCCACACCCCGGTCCGCCGGATCCCGCGCGAATGCAGGTGCTCCTCGTAGATCCGCGAGGGACAGAGCACCCGCTCCGCCTGCCCGTAGAACCACCGCAGATACCGCCAGCCCGGGCGCACCGCCCAGTCGACATGGTAGCGCGCCGCGTACTGCTCGTAATCCGTATGCGCCGACGCGACGACCGGAAGACCGAGCTCGCGGGCCACGCGGATTCCGGCAAGGCCGAGCGCGAACTCCGTCGCCACATGGATCACATCGGGGCGGAAGGCCCGCGCGTCGGCAACGAGCTGGCGGTGGCGCGGAAATGCCCACTGGACATCGGGATACAGGAAGAACGGCATGCTCGCGGAGCGGTGCACTTCGGGCCGGTCGACCCCGTCCGGAAGCCGATAGTTGGCGGTGTAGACGCGAACGCCGATCCCGCGGGCAACGAGTGCATCGGCGAGGCGCCGCAGCGTCACGCCGACGCCGCTCACCATCGGCCAATACACCTCGGAAAAGATCGCGATCCGCAGGTTCCTGCCGCTCGCCTCGTCGCTCACAGCCGCGCCGGGTAGGGGATGGAGTAAGTTAGCTGTATGAAACTCGCCTTTGCCGGTTCGCCCGAAGTCCGCGCCGCCCGCTCCGACGTCTGGCGCCGGCTGCTCGACCCCCATTTCATCGCCGCCTCTGCTCCCGGGGTGGACTCCGTCGAGGTCCTGGGACCGAATCGGTTCCGCATGAACCTCGGGTTCGGCGTCGCGCTGCTGAAGCTGCATTTCGCGCTCGACGTGGGATTCCACGACATCGTCAGCGAGGAGAGTGCACGGATGGAGGCGCGCGGCGCAGCGTCGGGCACCACCGTCAGCATGGACTCGAGCATCCGCGTCGAGGAGCTCGGGCCGCGCCTGCAGCGGCTGCACTGGAGCGCCGAAACGGCCGTGGAAGGCACGCTGGCAGGCGTCGGCGCCCGACTCGTGGAAGGAGTCGCGCGGCGCCTGACCGAGCGGTTCTGGGAGGACTTCGCCGAGCGGGTGGAGGCGGAAGCAGCGGCCTGATTCAGGGTGAATCGCAGACGGGCACACCCGACCGGGTGGCGCGGAGCCTCTGCCCGTCGGTCGTCGGCTGTCCGTCGGGTTTTCCGACCCAGACGACGCAGCTCTTCCCCTCCCAGCCCGTCCGCACCGCCCGCCCGATCCAGCCGCTGTCGGTCGCGCTCTCGATCACGACGTTCACGCCGGCGTTCGGCACATACCGAAGACCGAGGTTCTGGAACCGGGCGGCATAACCTCCGGTGTTGGCCCAATGCTGTTCCTGCGCGCGAACCAGGCGCTCGAGATCGGAGCGGACCGCGACCGACGGGTCGGGACGGGGCGCGGGCGGCGCGGCGCCTGATGCCGGCGCGCGGGTCTCCCGTGGCGCCGGGGGGCCGTACATGACCTCCTCCGCGCTCGGATAGGAGCGTGTCGGCCGCGGTGGAGCCGGGCGCGCCTTCGGCTTCGCCGCCACGGTCGTAGCGGCAGTATCGCTCGCGGAATCAGTCGTCGCGGCCTGCGGCGCCCCGTTGCGGAGGCCGAGCTCGTTGCAGCCGGCGAGTGGCAGGATCAGGGCGACGAACAGGGGACCCAGCCGCAGGGGCCGGGGACGGGAGACGTACGAAATCATCGGTTCAATCCTCGCAGGACGTTCAGCTACCTTGATCGTACGATACCCGATCGAACGGCGCCAGACAGGAGACCGGATGCGATCCGTATTCCTTGCCGTATCACTCGTGCTGATCGCCGCGTGCGCCAGCCGCCCCGCCGCGCCTCCCGCTGCCGGCTACGACCTGATCATCCGGAACGGCACCGTCCATGACGGCACCGGGGAACCGCCGCGCGTCGCCGATATCGCGATCCGCGGAGACCGGATCGCCGCGATCGGCTCGCTCGGCGCGGCGCGCGGGGCTCGCGAGATCGATGCCCGCGGCCTCGCCGTCGCGCCGGGCTTCATCAACATGCTGAGCTGGGCGACCACATCGCTGATCCATGACGGTCGGTCCCAGGGAGATATCAGGCAGGGGGTGACGCTCGAGATCTTCGGCGAAGGCACGAGCCCGGGACCGATCAACGACTCGATGCGGCAGAACATGCTCGCGAACCAGCGCGACATCCGCTACGACATTCCCTGGACCACGCTCGGCCAGTACCTCGAGCATCTCGAGCGCCGCGGCGTCTCGCCGAACGTGGCCTCCTTCGTCGGGGCCACCACGGTCCGGATCCACGAGCTCGGCTACGTGAACCGCGTGCCGACGCCCGGGGAGCTCGCGCGGATGGAGGCACTCGTCGACCAGGCGATGCGCGAAGGCGCGCTCGGCGTGGGGTCATCCCTCATCTACGCGCCGGCCGACTATGCACGCACCGACGAGCTGATCGCCCTCGCCCGCGTGGCGGGGCGTCATGGAGGGATGTACATCTCGCACATCCGCGACGAGGGCGGCGGCCTGCTGCAGGCGGTCGACGAGCTCCTCACCATCGCGCGCGAGGCCCGCGTTCCCGCGGAGATCTACCACCTCAAGGCGTCGGGCCGCGCCAACTGGGGGAAGCTCGACACCGTGATCGCGAAGGTGGATTCCGCGCGAGCGGCGGGCCAGCGCATCACCGCCGACATGTACACGTATCCCGCGAGCTCGACCGGCCTCGACGCCACGATGCCCACATGGGTGCAGGAGGGGGGATACAGGGCGTGGGCGGAGCGACTGCGAGACCCGGAGATCCGCTCGCGCGTCGCCGCCGAGATGCGCGGCGATGGAAGCGCGTATGACAACGCCTTCGCCAATGCCGGCGGGTCCGGCGGCATCCTCCTCGTTTCCTTCCGCGAGGATTCGCTTCGCTATCTCACGGGCAGGACCCTGGAAGACGTGTCCCGGATGCGCGGCACGTCCGCGGAAGAAACCGCGATGGATCTCGTGATCCAGAACGGCGCCGATGTGGGGTGCGTGTACTTCACGATGTCGGAGGACAACGTCCGGAAGGCGATCGCGATTCCGTGGGTGAGCTTCGGATCGGACGGCGGATCGTATGCGACCGAGGGTGTGTTCCTTCGTTCGGGAACGCATCCCCGCGCCTACGGCAATTTCGCGCGGCTCCTGGGTCGCTATGTCCGCGAGGAGAGAATCATCCCGCTCGAAGAGGCGATCCGGAAGCTCACCCTTCTGCCCGCGACGAACACGGGGATCAGGGATCGCGGGGCGCTGCGGGTGGGTTACTACGCGGACATCGTCGTGTTCGATCCCGGGACGATCGCCGACCGCGCCACGTTCGAGCAGCCGCACCAGTACAGCGTCGGCATGCGTGACGTCTTCGTGAACGGCGTCCAGGTGCTGGCAAACGGCGAGCACACCGGTGCGAAGCCCGGCCGGTTCGTGCGAGGTCCCGGATGGAAAGGGGATCCGTGATGCACGCGGCCGCAGCCCCGCCTCACGTGAGCCGCTGAATCTCCCGCAGTGCGCGCTGCTGTGCCGCACGATCGCGGATGGCGACGAAGATCGTGTCGTCTCCGGCGATCGTGCCGATGACCTCGGGCCACGCGAGGCGGTCGAGCGCCGCGCCGACACGGCTCGCCTCGCCCGGAGGCGTGTGGAGGACGATGAGCGCGTCCCCCGCGAGATCCACCCCGATCACCCCCTCCGCGATGCGCCGCTCGTCGGGATCCTCGGATGCGGCGGCCTGCGGCTCGGGCTTCCGGTAGGCGCCCGATACCTTCACCAGGCCGAGTGCCGCGATGTCGCGGCTGATGCTCGACTGGGTGACGTCCCACCCTTCCTCCGCCAGCGCCTCCGCGAGCTCCTCCTGGGTGTGCAACGCGCGCGTGGCGATGAGCTCCAGGATCTTGAGGTGTCGCTTCCGGCGGTCGGCGGTCATCTCGCCCTCCTCCCTGCGAGCGTGGCCATGGCCCGCTCGAACCGGTTCCGTTCACGCCGGTTCCAGGCGCGCGCCGCCCGCAGCCGCGCGCGGCCGGCGCCGAGATTCATGTTCCCGATGCTGCCGACGCTCTGCCGCGCGCGGATGATCTCGCCCGGCGGCGGCACGGGCATTCCCTTCCCCGACTTCACCGCCGCCGCGACCGCACGATAGGCACTGCGGAACGGCTCGCCGTCGCGGACCCGTCGCATCACCTCGTCGGTCGCGAGCGTCGGCCCATCGAGGGCGGCGAGCGAGCGCTCCCGATCCACCGTGATCCGGGGAATGGCGAACGTCATCATCGAAAGCATCTGCTCCGTTGCCTCGAGGCCCCGCATCAGCGGGCCCTTGAGCAGCTGGAAGTCGCGATGATAGCCGCCGGTCAGCTTGCCGGAGATCGCGAGCACGCCGGCGAGCTCTCCCTGCACCGCCCCGGCCCGCGCACGGGTCAGCTCGAAGAGATCGGGATTCCGCTTCTGCGGCATGATGCTCGACCCCGTCGCGAGATCCGGGGGGAGGACGAGAAAGCCGAACTCCTCCGCGGCATAGAGAATCACGTCGGACGCGAGCCGGGCAAGATCGTGCCCGTACTGCACGCACCAGAAGAGCACCGCTGCCTCGAGCTTGCCGCGCGCGCCCTGCGCGAGCGTCACGGCGTTGTCGATTCCGGTGAACCCGAGCGAGCGCGCGGCCGCCTCGCGATCGAGGGGGAGGGGCACGCCGTACCCGGCTGCCGACCCGAGCGGCGAGCGGTCGAGCCGGGGCCAGATGCCGGCAATCGATTCGGCGGTGTCGAGCACGCCCTCGGCGTAGCCTGCGGCCCAGATGCCGGCCGACGACGGCATCCCGCGCCGCTGATGCGTATAGCCCGGCCAGAGCGCCGTCCGGTGCGCGGCAGCCAAGTCGAGCAGCGCCTCGGCGAGCGCCAGCGATTCAGCATGCAGCGCGAGCGCGCGGTCCTTCAGGTAGAGCCGGAGGTCGGTGGCCACCTGATCGTTGCGTGAGCGACCGGTGTGCAGCCGCTCGCCGAGCGACGCATGACGCGCCGTGAGCCAGAGCTCGACGGCGGAGTGGACATCCTCGTGGTCGTCGCCGATGGCGAGCGTGCCCCGCGCCGCGGCCCGCAGCGCCGCACGGAGCGCCCGCTGCATCCTGGTGAACTCCCCCTCGGTGATGAGCCGCGCGCGGCGCAGCCCGGCGGCGTGACCGAGGCTCCCGAGGATGTCCCACCGGAGGAGCCGCGCATCCCACTCGCGATCGTCGCCGACCGTATACGCGAGCATCCGCGGGTCCGGCGCGCCGTCTGGGCTCCCGGCTGCCGGTGCCCACAGCATCCGGGCCGGCACGCGTGATCGCCGGGGCTTTCGTTTCACCGGAGGTATTCCTCCGCCACGCGCGCGTAGAAGCGGCGGGCAGCGGTCACTTCGTGCAGGTCCACATATTCGTCGGGCGTGTGCGAGCGGCGGCTCGTTCCGGGGCCGCACTTGATCGCGTCCACATGCCGGAGGAAGACCCAGTCGGAACAGGTCGGGCTTCCGAACCGCGTCGCCTGCGGACGCACGCGCGAGGCGACGGCGAGCAGCCGGGAGGCGGCAGGCGTTTCGCACGGCACGAGCCGGTCCGACGTGACGATCACATCGGATTCCAGCTCGTCGCGGAGGCGCGCCGCGATCTCCGCGTGCGGCCACGCCGGCGTGCTGCGCACGTCGAGCACGGCACGCGCGTGCGGCGGCGTGACGTTGCGGCTGACACCCCCCTCGAGCATCGTCGGCGTCACGGTCGGTGCGCCGAGGATCGGGTGCGGGCGGTCGGGGAAGAGCGTGCCGAGCAGCAGCAGGTCGGCGGCGAGCGACACGGCGGCATTCGTGAACGTGCCGTCGTCCGCCGCGTACCCGGCGTGACGCTGGTCCCCGCGGGCCACGAGATCCACCATCATCAGGCCGCGCTGCGCGACGGCGAAATCGAGATTCGTCGGCTCCCCGACGATGGCGGCGTCGATGGCGCCGGTGCGCTCCACGGCGTCGGGCATCGTCGTGTGACGGGTTTCCTCGCCATAGCCGAGGATGACGACGAGGCGCCCCGCGGCGGGGCCGCCCTTCTCCGCGAGGTCCGCCGCCGCCGTCAGCATGGCCGCGACCGGCCCCTTCGCATCACCGGATCCGCGGCCGTAGAGCCGCCCTTCCTCGATCGACGGCACGAACGGATCGCGTACCCACCCCTCACCGGGCGGCACCACGTCGAGGTGCGAGACGAGGGCCAGCGTCGGCCCGGGCGCGCGGCCGCGCACCTCGACGCGCACGCCGGCATCGTCGCGCACCACATCGAGGCCCCAGCCGCGCGCGGTTTCCTCCGCGAGGCGGCCGGCGGCCTCCTCGCTCCCGCTGATCGACGGGGTCGCGACGAGCGCCTTCAGGAGCTCGATCTCAGCCGGCCAGGTCAACGCCAAGGTAGGTCGCCTTCTCCTTTCGCCCGACGATCATGGTCCCGCAGCCGGCGCCGGTAAACACCTCGAGGAGCAGCGCATCGGCCGCGCGCCCGTCGATGATGTGCGTGCGCTCGACACCGCCCGTCGCGGCCCGGATGCACGCCTCGACCTTCGGTCGCATCCCGCCCGCCAGCGCGCCGCTCCGCATCAGCTCGGCGAGATCGTCCGGATCCGCGAACGTGACGAGGGTCGCGGGATCGTTCCGGTCGCGCAGCACACCGGGCGCGCCGGTGAGGAAGATCAGCTTCTGCGCGCGCAGCGCGGTCGCCAGGGCCTCGGCGACGGTGTCGGCGTTCACGTTGTAGACGTTGCCGTCGTCGTCTCCGGCGAGGCTCGCCACCACGGGCACGAAGCGCGACTCCATGAGCGTCGTGAGCACGCGCGGGTCCACGCGATCGAGGTCGCCCACGTGGCCGTAGTCCACGCGAACGGTGGCCCCTGCGTCGTTCACGACGTCGACCGGCGGGCGGCGATGCGCGGTGATGAGGTCCGCATCGACGCCGCTCAGGCCCACGGCCTGGACCCGGTGCTCGCGGAGGGCGGAGATGAGGTCGGTGTTGAGCTGGCCCGCATAGACCATTTTCGCCACCTCGAGCGCGGCATCGTCCGTCACCCGGCGGCCGGCGACGATGTTGGGCTCCTGCCCGAGGCGCCGGCTCAGCGCGGTGGCCTGCGGCCCTCCGCCGTGCACGACGACGAGACGGATGCTGAGCGACGACAGGAGCGCGAGCTGCGCCGCGACCTGGTCGAGCACCTCGGCGTCGTTGAGCACGTCGCCGCCGAGCTTCACGACGAAGACCTGGTCGCGGTACGCGCGCACATACCGGAGCGCGCCCTTCAATCCTGCAATCCCCCTCGTGGGATCGATCGCCATCCGTATCTCCTTGAGTGCGGGAGCTTCCTCCCGGCCGTGCTAGTCCGACCCGATCAACTCGAGCAGGAGCGCGCGCTGGGCATGCAGCCGATTCTCTGCCTGATCCACGACTACCGAGTTCGGCCCGTCGAGGACCGCATCGTCGATCTCGACGTTCCGCCGGACCGGCAGGCAGTGCATGGCGATCGCCCCGCCGTCTCTGGTGCGACGCAGGCGCTCGGCGGTGAGCCGCCAGTCCCGGTGGGGCTGGCGCAGCGCCGCTTCGGCTTCGGGCCGGCCGAACTGCTCGAGCGATCCCCAGGCCTTCACATAGACCGCCTCCGCGCCATCGAGTGCGGCGTCCATGTCGGCGCTGACGGACACCGATCCGCCAGCGGCGCCCGCGACGCGGCCGATCGTCGCCATGTCGTCGGGATCGAGATCGAATCCCTCCGGCCGCGCGACCACGATATCCATCCCGAGTTGCGCTGCCGCCAGCGCGGCGCTCGCCGGCACGGCCGTGGGAAGTGCCTTCGGATGCCACGCCCACGAGAGCACGAACTTCCGGCCACGCGTCTCACCCAGGCGCTCACGCAGGGTCATGGCGTCGGCGAGGCCCTGACAGGGATGGCGGCGCGTGCTTTCGAGGTTGATGACCGGCTTCTCGCAGTATCGCGCGAAGTCGCGGATGACGCGGTCCTCCCGCTCGACCCCCCATTCCGTCCCGCGCGGAAAGACCCGGACCGCGAGCGCA
>JAICNA010000063.1 GCA_025928955.1 Gemmatimonadales bacterium
ACCCCGACCGTGAACGATCGCCCGCCGGCCTCGACGCGCCTCGAGGCGGTGCCGATGCCTCCCTTCCACCCGAATGCGATCGTTCCCGTGCCTGCTCCGACGCTTCCTTCGGCGACCCGGCCCGAGTCCGCCGACTCGAGCGCGGTGCGGACGTGCGCCGCCTCGATGGGCCGGGACCGGATGGCGTTCAGCGAGCCGTCATTGGTTTCGGCAACGACGGGATTGATCGATCGCACCCGCTCCATCCCCTGTCGCTCGAGCATCCATCCCACCAGTGCGTCGGCCGCGCGCCAGACGCAGAGCGTACAGGTGAGCAGGATCGGCGTCTCGAGCTCGCCGAGTTCGTTCACCTGGGTGGAGCCGAGCAGCTTGCCGAAGCCGTTGCCGACGTGAATCGCGGCCGGAACCCGGGAAAGGAACGCGTTATCGCCGTGCGGGAGGACTGCGGTGACGCCGGTGCGGACCGAGTCAGCCAGATTCACCGTCGCGTGACCCACGCGGACGCCGGGAACATCCGTGATCGCATTGTGCGGTCCCGTGGGCAGGCGCCCCGGCGCGATGCCGAGGTCACGTGCGCGCGCGCGCTCCTGCGCGGCGAGCGGCTCGCCCGCGAGTCCGAGCACGCCGGCCACCACGAGCACGGCATGGAGTGCGGTCGATGTCATGTGCGTAACTCCTCGAGGTCGCGATACAGATCGAGTGCCGCGGGGTTGGCAAGCGCATCGCGGTTCTGCACCGGCCGGCCATGGATCACCTCGCGCACCGCGAGCTCCGTGATCTTGCCACTGATGGTTCGGGGAATGTCGGCCACCTGCACGATGCGGCGGGGGACGTGATGCGGGCTCGTCGTCTCGCGAATCGTCCGGCGGATGCGCTCTCGCAGCGCGTCGTCGAGGACGGATCCTTCCTTCAGGCGCACGAAGAGCACGATGCGCACGTCGTCCTCCCACTCCTGACCCACGACGAGGCTCTCCACGATCTCCGGCAGCTGCTCGACCCTGCGATAGATCTCGGCCGTACCGATGCGCACGCCGCCCGGATTGAGCGTCGCATCGCTCCTGCCATGAATGACGAGGCCCCCGTGTTCGGTGCGCTCGGCCCAGTCACCATGACGCCAGGTGCCGGGATAGACATCGAAATAGGCGGCGCGATACTTCGAGCCGTCCGCATCATCCCAGAAGCTGGTGGGCATGCTCGGGAAGGGCAGCGTACAGCAGAGCTCCCCAGGGACTCCCGGTGGCAGCGGTTCGGGTCGTCCCGAGTCGCCGTCATCCGGGCCACCAGGCGGCGGCAGGATCTCGACCCGCATCCCGAGCCCCGGGCTCTGCAGCTCGCCAGGCCAGACGGGCCCGACGGGATTGCCCAGCGCAAAGCACGAAATGATGTCCGTCCCGCCGCTGATGCTGGCGAGGTGGATGTCACGGCCGATTGCGCGATAGACGTATTCGTAGCTGTGGGCGGCGAGCGGGCTCCCGGTCGAGAGCACGGCGCGGAGGGAGGTGAGGTCGAACCGCCGCCCCGGCTCCAGGCCTTCCTTCTCCGCGAGCGCCAGATACTTGGCGCTCGTGCCGAAGACGGTGATGCGCTCCTCGTGCGCCATCCGCCAGAGGATCTCGCGATCCGGCGCGAGCGGTGCCCCGTCGTAGAGGATGACCGCAGCACCGACCCCGAGGCTCGAGACCAGCCAGTTCCACATCATCCAGCCGCAGGTCGTGAAGTAGAAGATCCGGTCGTCGCGGCGGAGATCGGTATGGAGCACGAGCTCCTTGAGGTGCTGGAGCAGGGTGCCGCCGGCGCCGTGGATCATGCACTTCGGGAGGCCGGTCGTGCCCGAGGAGTACATGATGTAGAGGGGATGGTCGAACGGAAGGCGGAGCGGTACGACGGTCCGGCCCCGATGCGGTTCGAGGGCGTCGGGCCAGCGGACGGCATCGCGCATGCCGCCGAGGTCCGGCTCGGGGTCGAGGTACGGCACGACCACCACGCGCTCGATGGACGGGATCCGGCGCACCACTTCCGCCGCGCGGCCAAGGATGTCGATCCGCTTGCCGGCATAGCGATACCCGTCGGCGACGACGAGCACGCGCGGCGCGATCTGTCCGAAGCGATCGAGGACCCCTCCGGCACCGAAATCCGGGGAGCACGACGACCACGTCGCGCCGACCAGCGCCGCCCCGAGCATGGCGATCACCGTCTCCGGCAGGTTCGGGAGGAAGCCGGCAACGCGATCGCCGGGGGATACGCCGGCGCCGGCCAGCATCGAGGCAAAGGCATGCGCCTCGCGGGCGAGCTCGGCGTGCGTCAGCCGGCGCTGGAGGCCGTTCTCGTTCCAGAAGACGAGTGCCTCCCGCGCATCCCCATGGCGCAAGAGGTTCTCGGCGAAGTTGAGCCGCGCGCCCGTGAACCACCGGGGGCCAAGCTGCGGATCGGGTGGCGCCATCCGCCCGAGTCCCGTCACCACCTCATCCCAGGGGCGGCCGCCCGCACGATCGTCGGCCACCACGCCGGCGAACTCCCAGACCGCAGGCCAGAACTCTGCCGCACTGGCGATGGACCAGTCGTAGAGCGATGGCCAGTCGCTCACCGGCGCTCCCCGCTGCGCCATACGCGCGATGAAGCGGGTGACGTTCGCGGCCGCGATGCGCTCGGGAGTCGGTGTCCAGATCGGTGACGTCACGGGCGCGCGGGAGGAAGCAGGGAGACCATGCAAGGGCGGACCGGCGAGTGCGGTATTGTTGCCGCCTGCCGGTCCGCCGCCTCCTCCACGATCATCCGCTCACCGCCCGCTCGAAGGGGGCGGTCGATCACGACGTCGGGGGATTGAACTGCGCGTGCTGCGCGTCCACCCAGCTCTTGTGATAGTTCGGGTCCTCGATGGGCAGGGCCGCCTTCGCGACCTTGAGGGGACGGAAGCTGTCCATCATGACGGCCAGCTCATCGGTGTACTTGGCACCGATGCTCGCTTCGGCGCGGCCGGGATGCGGCCCGTGCGGGATGCCGTCCGGATGGTGCGTGATGCTCCCGAACTCGATTCCCTTGCGGCTCATGAACTCGCTCGACGCGTAGTAGAGCACTTCGTCGGAGTCGACGTTCGAGTGATTGTAGGGCGCCGGCACGGCCTCGGGGTCGAAGTCGTACGGCCGGGGACAGAAGCTGCAGATCACGAATCCATCGCCCTGGAACGTCTGGTGCACCGGCGGCGGCTGGTGGACCCGCCCGACGATCGGCTCGAAGTCGTGGATGTTGAAGGCCCACGGATAGAAGTAGCCGTCCCAGCCCACCACATCGAGGGGATGGTGGTCGAGCACGATCTCGTTGATCCCGTCGTACTGCTTCACCAGGATCGGGAAGTCGCCCATCTCGTCGTGCGTGCGCAGCTCGGTCGGCCGGCGAATGTCGCGCTCCGAGTAGGGGGCACCTTCGATCAGCTGCCCGAACTCGTTGCGATAGCGCTTCGGCCAGCGGATGTGGCCGCGGCTCTCGAAAATTACGAGCTTCGGCTGCTCCTGCCCGAGGTCGAACCGGTAGCGGTGCATGATGCCGCGATGAATGACGAGATAGTCACCCTCGTGGAAGGGGAGGTCCCCGAACTGCGACTCCAGCGTCCCGCTCCCCTTGGCCACGTACACGCATTCGTCCGACTGTGCGTTGCGATAGAAATGGGCGTCGTTCTCATCCGGCTCGGCGTAGAGCATGCCGATGTCGGTGTTGAAAAGCAGGAGCGTGCGATCCAGCGTCGGGCTCCCTCCCTTGCGCGCCTTCGAGGTGAGGAAGTGCCGGTGACGCAGCGTCGGGTCGGGATCCGCCTCCCACTTGAGCTCCTTGACCCGGCGGACCGACTTCACGGTCGTCGGCGGATGCACGTGATAGAGCAGCGATGAGGTTCCCGTGAACCCCTCGTGCCCCACCAGCTGCTCGGCGTAGATCCCGCCATCGGGCCGCCGGAACGCAATGTGCCGCTTCCGCGGGATCTTCCCCATCGTATGATAGATCGGCATACGGTCGTTCCTTGTGTTCCTGGAGCACGGTGCGTGAAGCCGCGAAATCAGCCCTTCGTGACTTCGCGGCTTCGTGCCTTTGCGTTCCGAATCAGAGGTTCCCCCGCAACGCCTGCTCGCGTTCGATCGCCTCGAACAGCGCCTTGAAATTCCCCTTGCCGAAGCTCCGGGCGCCCTTCCGCTGGATGATCTCGTAGAAGAGCGTGGGCCGGTCCTGCACGGGCTTGCTGAAGATCTGCAGGAGGTACCCTTCGTCATCCCGGTCGACGAGGATGCCGAGCTCCTTCAGCGGTCCCAGGTCCTCGTCGATCTTCCCGACGCGGTCGAGCAGCGTGTCGTAGTAGGTGGTCGGCACCTTGAGGAACTCGACGCCGCGATCGCGGAGGCTGGTGACCGTGTGGACGATGTCGTTCGTGGCGATCGCGAGGTGCTGCACGCCGGGGCCTCGGTAGAACTCGAGATACTCGTCGATCTGGGACTTCTTCTTTCCCGCGGCCGGCTCGTTGATCGGGAACTTGATGCGCTCGTTGCCGCTCGCCACCACCTTCGACATGAGCGAGCTGTACTCGGTGGAAATGTCCTTGTCGTCGAACGAGATGAGGTTCTTGAACCCCATGACGTCCTCGTAGAACTTGACCCAGGTATTCATGCGGCCGAGCTCCACGTTGCCGACGCAGTGATCGACATGGAGCAGCCCGACCGGCTCCGTGCGGAAGCGGCTCGTCAGCGGGCGGAAGCCCGGGAGGAAGAGCCCGTCGTAGTTTCTGCGCTCCACCAGCGAATGGATCGTGTCGCCGTAGGTGTGTATCGCCGCGATGACGACTTCGCCGTCCTCGTCGGTGAGCACCTGCGGCTCGTGGACCGGTCTCGCCCCACGCTCCACGGCGGCCGTGAACGCTTCCCGCGCGTCGTCGACCCAGAGCGCCAGGTCGCGCACGCCGTCGCCGTGCAGGTTCACGTGGCGGGCGATGTCGCTGTCGGGTCCGAGCGCACTCGTCAGGACGAGCCGGACCTTGTTCTGGACCAGGAGGTAGCTCGCGCGATCCCGCGTGCCGGTCTCGGGGCCGCGGTAGGCGACGAGCTCATAGCCGAAGGCGGAGACGTAGTAGTGGGCGGACTGCTTGGCATTGCCGACGTAGAACTCCACGTAGTCGGTGCCGTTGATGGGAAACGTGTCGGTAGGGGCCGCGGGAGCGGCCAGCGTGTCAGTCTGCATCGGTATCTCCATGGCTCGGCCGGAAGCACCTGGCTGCCCGAAAGATAACCCGTCGCTAGCCGCTGACCACCGAGGCTTCGGTCAACCGCTCACGCACGTGCTCGTCGAGGATCCGGCGCACCTGCGCCGTCAGCTCCGCCGGCGTATAGGGCTTCTGCAGGTACGGCTCCCCGCCCCCGAGCAGGCCCTTCTCGCGCACCTCGTCTCCGGTGTAGGCGGACATGAAGAGGATCGGCTTGCGCAGCTGCAGGGCGGCCATGCGCTCCTGAAGCTCCTTGCCTCCCATCCCCGGCATGACGACGTCGGTCAGCACGAGGTCGATTGCGGCGCCGCGCTCCGCGAGAATGCGGAGCGCCTCGCCCCCCTGGGCGGCCTCGACGGTTCGGTAGCCCGACTCACGCAGCGCGCGGGAGGCGAGGAGGCGCACCGCTTCCTCGTCCTCGACCACGAGGATGGTCTCGTTCCCCCGGCGCGCAGTGACCGCGCTCCGCTCGTCGAGCGCTTCGGCGGGCAACGTGCGCGGAAAGAAGATGGAGAACGTCGTTCCCGCGCCCTCCGTGCTCCGGACCGTCACGTACCCCTCGCTCTGCTTCACGATCCCGTAGACGGTCGAGAGCCCGAGACCCGTACCCTGCCCCACCCCCTTCGTCGTGAAGAACGGCTCGAAGACGCGGTTCACCGTCTCCTGGTTCATGCCGCGGCCGTTGTCGCTCACGGAGAGCACGGCGTAGGTACCCGCCGGAATCGAGATTCCGATCCGATCCTGGAGGTCGTCGGACTCGAGCTCCTCGATCGTCGTGCGGATCTCGAGCTGTCCGCCGGCCGACATGGCATCGCGGGCATTGAAGGCGAGATTGATGAGGACCTGCTCGAGCTGGGTACGATCCACGCGCACCCACGGGATCTCCCCCGAGAGTCGCATGTCCACCGCGATGTCCGCGGGCAGCAGGGTGCGCAGCAGCTGGACGGTGTCGCCGACGACGGCGTTCAGGTCGAGAACCGTGGCCTGCGGGCTCTGGCGCCGGCTGAACACGAGCAGCTGCTGACTGATCGCCGCCGCGCGCGCCGCTGCGCGCCGGATCTCCTCGACGTCGGAGCGATGTTCCTGCCCCAGGTCCGGCGCCTCGAGGAGGAACTCGCTGAAGCCGAGCACGATCGTCATCATGTTGTTCACTTCGTGCGCGACGCCGCCGGCCAGCCGTCCCACCGCCTCCAGCCGCTGCGCCCCCTGGAGCCGCGACTCCGCCCGCTTGAGATCCGACAGGTCCTGCAGGTGAATGGCGCGGTACGTCACCTCGCCGTTCTGCGCGCGCACGACGGTGAGGTTCTGCAGCACCGGGAAGCGCGAGCCGTCCTGGCGCACGTGCACCGCCTCGAGCGTGTGCGGATCGTTGGGCGCCGAGATCAGGGTGCGCATGACGTCTTCGGCCGATTCGGGCGCAATGAAGTCCGAGACGAGACGCCCCACGAGCTCGTCGGTCGATTCCACGCCGTGCATGCGCGCGAAGGCGGCGTTCGCCGATTCGATCCGCCAATCGATCGGATCGAGGATGGCCGCCCCCCAGCTCGCGGTCTCGAACGTGTGGGCCCATTTCTCCATGGCCTCATCGAGGCGGATACCCTCTTCGGTGCGCTGCACGGCGGCACGCATCTGGGCCTGGTCCAGCGCCAGGGCGGTTCGCCGGGCAAGCAGAATACCCGAGGCGAAGTCCGCGCCTGTGTAGGGGGGTGAGTCGCCGAGCCGGGCGAGCGCGAGCGCGCCGCGTGACTCGCCGCGCGCGCTCAGCGGGTGCACGATGACCGACCGGATTCCCTGCGCCACGATGAACTCGTGGATCGCGGGGTCGTCGCCGACGAGGGACCGGAGCGCGACGGGATTGACCTCGGGAATCCAGTGCGACCGCAGGGGCGCATGCCGGGACGACACGCGGCCGGCGGCGGAGCGGAGCTCGCCGAGGCGCGCAGTGACCCGCTCGCGGAGCTCCGCTTCGCACGTCGGCTCCCGGTGGGCCACCTCGACGCGATGGCCGCCGTCCTCACCCCGGAGTACGAGCACGGCGAGATCCGCCAGGCGCGGCACGAGCGACCGGGTGGCCACCTCGACCACCGAGTCGTACCCGTCTCCCGTGCGATGGCCTCGCGCGGCGCGGGTGATCTGCTGCAGGGCGTCCCGAATCGCCGGGGACGTGTTCTGATCCACGTGTGTCATGGGCTGGCCGCCGGACTCCTCCCGATACGGCACCCGCTCCTTTCGAGGCGCGCCACTCTGATCTCCGATTCCAGTACCTGCAATGGACAGCCCCGGGGCCTTCGGTGCCGTGACGGGGGTCGCAGAACCGGCCAGTTGGCCAAATCCGGCCTCCCGGGCGCCGGGTGTGCAACTCCCCGGTACCGGCGCATCTCCGACCGTCACCCGCAGCCGGAGGCGCCTTGCTCCAACCGGTCGATGCCGACGCTTCCGCCCGCCGGCGCATCTACAACCGTGGCACCGGGTATGCCGTAGGGTCAGGGGATCTCGCGGTTCCGGGCGCGCGCCAGCGCCCGTTGCATTCCCCAGAACCTCCGCACCAGGATTCTGTGATGGAAACGGACGTCGGCCGGCTCTTCGAGATGTATCATGAATCGCTCGTCCGGATGCTGCACCGCCGGACGGGGGACCGGGACCGCGCCGAAGACCTTGCCCAGGAAACGTTTGCGCGAGCCGTAGCGGCACCACCGCTCAACCCGCGGCCCTGGCTCTTTGCCGTGGCGCTGAACCTGGTGCGCGAGGACGGGCGGCGCTCGGTCCGCCAGGGGCGACGACTCCAGCTGCTCAAGGCGGAAGGCGAGCAGTCGGCGCCCTCGCCAGAGGACGAGCTGGAGCTGAACGACCGGAAGGCGGCCGTACGGGCCGCGCTGGCGGAGCTGAATGACCGGGACCGCGAGGCCTTGCTGCTGAAGGCCGAGGGCTTCAGCTACGAGGAGATCGCCGAAACGCTGGGCCTCGCGCGGGGCGCGATCGGCACCACGCTGGCGCGAGCGCGGAAACGGCTGGTCGAAGCGTATCGTACAGGAGAGACGAGGCGGCATGCGGCATCTTGACGAGCATCTCGACGACGGAATCATTCACGCCCTGCTCGACGGCGAGCTGAGCGGGGACGAGCTCGCCGCCGCCCGGGCGCACGTCCTCGCGTGCGAGGCCTGTTCGGCGCGCGTCGCCGAGGAGCGACTCCTCGCGGGCGAGGCCGAGCGCCTCATCGCCGAGCTCGACGAGCCGGCAACGGCGCCCGGTGGCGCTGGAGCCGTCCCGCCACCGCCCGGGTCGCCCACCGTCAAGGGCCCGCCCGTCGTGCTGATTCCGGCCGATGGGGAGGAGCTCAACAGCCGTTGGCAGCGGCGGCGCGGCCCCGGCCGCGGGATCGGCATCGCGGCGACGATCGCGGTCGCGGCAGGTGCCGGATTCTTCGCACTTCAGGGATCGCCCGGGTCGGGTTCCTTCGCAGGGGATTCGGTCGTTTCCGACATGGCGCCACTCCCCGCCCCGGATGATCGCGCTTTCGCACTCACCGACTCGGGCGTCGCTCCGACCACTGCCGATACTGCGCCGGCCTCACCCGTCCCCCTCGCCGCCGAGACGAGTGAAGCCCAGCCACCCGATCCCGAGCCGACGAGCGCCGCAGCGGATGCCCGCGAAACCCGTCTCGCCGATGCGTCCGCGGAGCGCGCTGCTCCCGCGCCCGTCGAGCTCCAGTCCGGCCAGGCCAAGGCTCGCGAAGACCGCACCGCGCTCGCCGAGGAGCGCGCCGTTGAACCACCGGCCGCCGACGCTGGCGCGGCCCGCCCGAGCCGTGATCGGGCGGCACGCGCTGTCGAACCACAGCGCACCGCCCCCGCCGAGCGTGACGAGGCGGTCGCGTCGGCCTCGCAGGTGCGGCCCGGTGCCGCTGCGGGCGCCGTCTCGGCGAGCGAGGAGCGCAGCCGCCGAGAGTCGCCGAGCGTTTCGGCTCCGGCGCCGGCGTCAACACCCGCCGCACGGCGCGCGCCCCCCACGCTCGAGCAGCAGGCGCAGATCTCCATGCGCATCGGGCTCGACGAAGCCCAGCGCCTGCTCGGCAGCCCGATGCACGTGATCGACGGTCTCCAGCCCGAATTCGTCGGGCTCGTTCCGGGCCGGCTGGTGCGGGGTGCCAACCCGTCGGATTACGTCGTCCGGGTCGTATACCTCGACGAGCAGCGCCGCCTCGTCTTCCTCGACCAGCAACGGCTCGACCTGACCGGGCGCCAGATGGGCATGCAGCGCGATACGGTTCCGCCCGAATGGGTGAAGGGCGACGTCCGGCTCTCGCTTTCCGGAAACATTTCCGCGGAGGCGGCGCGGTCCCTGGCCCGGCGGGTGCGCTGACGGACGTGTTTGTGAGCTGGATCACAGGTTGACCTGTCCCCGCCCGGGGTGTCCCCCGGCGGGGACTATTTCATTGGCCTGCGGCAGATGATCAGTCTTGCCGGATGGCAGGAGAGTGGCACCGGCTGTGCATTGGATGCCGGCGTACTTCACAGGAGCCGGTATGTCGATTCGCACCTCGCTAACACTCGCCGCCCTCGTGGTGGCTGCTTCACCGCTTGCAGCGCAGGGTCGTGGCAATGGCGTGGACAAGGTGCCACCGGGTCACATGCCGCCGCCGGGAATGTGCCGCATCTGGATCGACGACGTCCCCCCGGGGCGCCAGCCGAAGCCGACGGACTGCACCACGGCGCGTCGCCGCGTACCCGATAACGCGCGCGTCATCTACGGCGCCCGCACGACGTCGTCCCGGGACGATGTCCGCTGGACCGACCGGGTGTTCCGTGACCGCGATGGCCGGTACGACGATGACCGGAAGTCCGAGAGCGTCGGCGACCGGAAGAACTCGGACGGGAGCGATCGGAAGTACGATGACCGGAAGGACGACGACGGCGAAGTCTTCCGGAGGGGCGACGATGTGAAGGATCGCGACGACGATGACCGCCGCGATACCGACACGAAGCTCTCGGACCGCAAGGACACCACGCGGAAGCCGTAGGACCCGCTGTCTGCAGCACCGGGAAACGTGAATGCGCTGGGCGTCGTGGTGACGCCCAGCGCATTCGTGTCGGCAGGGGCCGCGTGCTGCGTCAGTCGCACGACTCCGTTCGGGTGAACTGCGTGACGGGGCCTTCGACCTTGAGTCGCGTCTGGAGCCGGCCGCGGCCGGCAACCCCCTGGGGGAGCTCGGTCCGCCGCACCAGGGCGAGCACCATTTCCCCGTCGTCATCCATCCAGCTCTCCTGCTGCTCACCCACTTCCGCCTCGTACGGCTCCCCTACCGGTTGCCCGGTCAGCGGGTTCACCGGCGTCACCTCGAGGCGTCCCGATGCGGTGAAGGTGCTCGCATACCGCCCGTCCGCGTCCACGGTCACGGTCTTCTCGAGCGCCACAGGTCCGCTCACCAGCACGTAATCGAGCGGTCCCGTCGAGCAGAATGGCCGGGGAATGACCTGCCCATAGGTGAGCGGCAGGACTTCGGTGAACGTGCCGGCGGCGATCGGCTGGGCGCCGCCGAGCGAGAGGATCGTTGCGCGCCCGTCGCCATTCGGAATCGGCACATCCGCCGTCGTCTGGTCGGGAGACCCGGACACGAGCGCTCTCAGGTCTGGCGGAAGCAGGTTGAAGATGACGGACGGAACGGCCCGGTGCGTCGATGTGTTGATCACATCGGTGGCGGCCGGTGCGGCGTCCAGCAATCCGGTGCGGACCATGTCGTAGACGACCAGCTGCTCGGCAAGGTCCCAGCTCAGGACCTGGTGATCCGCCGTGTTCTCGATGAGCACTTCGAAGTGGGCGTTGGCCACCGTCATGGCGCCGGCGCGGAAGAGCCGCAGATGGAACCGCACCGGACCGAACTCACCGCAGCGCAGCTGGATTGCACTCCCGGTCCAACCCCCGGCGGACGAATAGGCGGTCTGCATGTCGCCGATCGCATCGCGCCAGACGCAGCCGAAGAACGGCGCGGCGGGAAGGCCAGGCCGGTTGCCGTCGAGTGCGAGGAGATCCGCCCGGATCTCGCGTGGATCGGCGCGGCCGGTGAACACGATGTTGATCGGGTCGAAGCGGTCGGCCGGGGCGCTGCTGAAGTTGACGAGGGTATACGGGTAGATCGAAAGCGACGGCGTGGCCGGGACGACGCCTGCGGGCTCCGGCGCCGACTGCGCGAACGTCGGCCGCTCGGCGGGGCCCGTACTGTCCGTGGCCGAGCATCCAGCGAGGGCCATGGCGGCGGCGGATACCAGATGAGTGCGGCTGAGCATCGGTCGGTCTCCTCGTACCGGGGGATCAGACTGCCGGGGACGCGGAGAACCTGTCCAGCCCGCCTCAAGGGGGAGTCAAGCGACCTGCGCGTGCAAGGATCCGTTGCCGCTGCCCGTTCGTGATCATGTCCCGCGCAATGACCTCGCGCGCCACGGCCGCCGTGAAGCCGTAGCCCCTCGGCTCGGCCGCGAGCCACCGCCCCCATTCGAGCTCATCGAGCGCCCGAAGGGTGCGCTCGTCATCGAGCGATCCGGCGTCGGCGATGAGCTGCGCGCTCGCGCGCCCGCCAAGCACCGCGAGGGTGCAGAGGACCGCGCGGGCGTCCTCGCCGAGCCGGCGATAGCCGATGCGGATAGCGGCGATCACCGGGTCGGGAAGACCGCCCGGGCGGGTGGCATCGAGCGTCCGCGCCGGCGGGGGCCAGGGGCCGGTCTCGGGGAGCTCCAGTCCGAGGCGCACGGCGCAGAGGAGCTCGACGGCGAGGAGGGGAAGGCCGCCGCTGTCCGCGTGGATGCGCCGTGCGAGGCGGGCGCGGTGCGCGTCCTCCGCGTCCGGCATTGCCCACGCCGTGAGCTCCGCGATCGCCTCGAGTTCGAGCGGGCGGAGGCACACGACGGCGCCGGCGATGTCGCGGCCGATGCGCGCGCGACACTCGTCGATTTCGCGCCGGGGATGCGTCGCGTCGACCGTGAGAAGCAGGGTGACCGGGCCGCCACCGTCCCGGATGCACCCGAGCAGCCCGACGAGCGACTGCGGGTCGAGCCAGTGCGCGTCGTCCACGACGAGCAGCAGCGGCTGATCGTCGGCGGCCGTGCGTACGATCCCGGCAAAGGCACGGGCCAGACCGAGGTCGCCTGCAGGCGCCCGCAGGTGCGGGAAACGATCCCCCCAGGCGGACAGCCGCGACGCGAGGGCAGCGAGCGATGACGGGGACGCGCCGGCGACCCCCTTCGCCTCGAGGAGCCCTCCGGAGGCGAGCGCCTCGAGACCCCCACCCGGCGCCACCGCATCCGCTTCGATGGCGCGCGCCACGCTGGCGACCGCGCCGGCGAGCCGTGCCCGCACCACGAGCTCGTCCGCGAGCCGGGACTTGCCGGTCCCGGCATCCCCCTCGATCACCAGCAGGGCCGGCCTTCGCAGCGCCGTCGAGGCGCTCATCGCATCGACGAGCGCGGCGAGATGGCGGCTCGCTCCGGCCAGCGGCGTGCGGCGGGCCTCCGCCGTGCGGGATTTCGGTATCGCGGGCATCGGCGCGCGCCGGATCCGCTCTCCCAGCGCTCTCGTCTCCGCGGAGGGAAGCGCGCCGAGCGTCGCGAGCGCTCGCTCCAGCCGCGCCAATTCCTCGAGCGCGGCTCCGGCGTCCCCGGCAACCGCTCTCGCGTACATGAGCGCTGCCGCCGCCCGCTCGGACAACGGATCGAGCCGCGCCGCGCGCTCGGCCGCGCGCAATGCGTCGGTCACCTGACCCTCGCGGAGCAGCTCGGCCGCCGTCGTCGCGAGACACTCGACCTCACGCGCGCGCCGCCGCTCGCGCTCTCCCGATAGCCAATCCTCGAACGCGGGCGCCCCAGGGACGTCGAATCCCTCGAGGAAATCCCCGGCTACGAGTGTCGCCGCCTCGCGCCAGCGCGCCCCGGTGATCGCGGCGTCGAACCGGAGCGCGTCGCAGTCGATGGACCGGCAGTCGAGCGACACGAGGTCCCCCTCCGTCCTCACCGCATCATCACCGAGCGCCTTGCGCAGCATGCGGAGCGCCTCATTCAGGGAGTGACGCGCGGCGCTCTCCGACTTGTCGGCCCACAGGAGGCCCAGCAGGTGGCTGCGGGTGCGGGAGAACCGTGGGGAGAGCAGGAGATAGACGAGGAGCGCGGTATGCTTGCGCCAGCGGAGTCCCGGTGGCGGCTCGCCTCCGTCGACGAGTATCTCGACGGGGCCCGAAGTGCGCACGGAGATCACGGGCATTGGTCGAGCACTCCTCGGGCGCGCGCGAGGAACGGCGCGAAGCGCTCGTCCGCGTCGGCCCAGAGCTCGTGCACGCGGCGCGCGAGTGAGCAGGCACGCTCGGTATTTCCCTGCGTGCGCGCGAGCTCGGCGCGGAGCAGCCGTACGTAGACGCTGAGCACGGCGTCCACCTCCCCCGCCTGGATGACGCCGTCCGGATAGCCGCGGAGGTGCGAGTTCTCGTGGAAGAGCCAGCTGCGGTCGGCTTCGACCGGTCGCCCCAATGCGAGGTGCCAGTTGCCACGATGCACGTGCAGGACCGCGCGGGCAAAGGCGCTCCCGACGGCGCCACTCGAATCATCGATGATCGCCGGCGATGTGACGGCAAGGGCGGAATCGAACAGACCGCGGCGCGCCAGGTCGATCCCTGCGAGGATCGTCGCGAGATACGTCGCACCCGCGCTCGAGTCCGCGAGCCCACCGCGCTCCCATTGGGCCGTGTCGACCGCGACACCGGCTGCGGCGTCATCGATCGCGAGAATCCAGGCCGCCTCGCGCGCACCCGGCGAGCCCGCGCTGACCCGTCTCCGGAGCTCGACCCGAGCGGCGTGGTGCGCACTCGAGTCGGAGAACGGGATGCCGAGCGTCGCGGGAACCACGCGCCACGCGAGTGCCTGCACCGGGGCCGCGGCGTCGGAAAGCCGGCTGGACGCGGAATCGATGCGCGCGAGCCCCTCGCGCGCGCGGCCGAGCTCCAGCAGCGCCAGGCCCTCCGCCATCTGCGCGGTCGTGCGGAGACCAGGATCGCGCCCGCCGGCAAGCCCCGCCGCAAGCTGTCGCTGCAGCGCGGGCACGTCGAACGTGAGCGCGAAGCGAAGCATCTGCGCGAGCATTCCCGGATCGTCGCCGTACAGCCGGATCGCCATCCACGCCTTGGCCCGGGCCAGGAACGGCGCGAAGCGCGCTTTCCAGGCGAGGTCGAGAAGCGAGCCGAAGGGATCTCCTCCCCCGCTGCTCGCCACGAGCGCCGCGCGACGTTCGAGTGCGGTCTTCGCTTCCTCCGCCCGGCCCAGGTGGATGTAGCCCCATGCGAGATGGTCGTACATCGCGACCTGGTCGAGGTACGGGCTCGACCGCATGCCGGATTCGAGCCGCTGGAGCGTTTCCTCCAGCGGGATGCCGATCAGGGGGCCACGATGAAAGAGCTCGTTGAGGAGAAGGAATCGGGCGCGCTCGTTGTATGAGTACTCGCGCACGATCGCCTCGAGCACGTCC
>JAICNA010000104.1 GCA_025928955.1 Gemmatimonadales bacterium
CTACGGGAGCACGGTCCCGATCACGCAGGTGGCGCTCGTCTCCGCGCCCGAGCCGCGCATGATCACCGTGCAGCCGTTCGACAAGGGGCTTGCGCAGGCCATCGAGAAGGCGATTCGCGATGCCGGCCTCGGCCTGAATCCGGCCTCCCAGGGCACCGTCATCCGGGTCCCGCTGCCGATGCTCTCCGAGGAGCGGCGGAAGGAGCTGGTCAAGGTGGTGCACAAGCTGGCGGAGGAGGGGAAAATCGCCGTGCGCCACGCCCGCACCGACACGCTGTCGAAGATCAAGAAGCTCGAGCGGATCCCCGAGGACGACAAGACCCGGGCGGAGAAGGAGATCCAGAAGCTCACCGACGAGCATGTGAAGCAGGTGGACCAGGTGATCGCGGCGAAAGAAGCCGAGATCATGGAAGTCTAGGCATGGGCGGCGACCTGCTGCAGCGTATTCGCGTCCACGGCGCCGTGCCGCAGCACGTCGCCGTCATCATGGACGGGAACGGCCGCTGGGCCAAGGGCCGGTCGCTGCCGCGCCCGCTGGGGCACCACGCCGGAATGAAATCGGTGCGTGAGGTCGTGGCCGGCTGCCTCGATGCGGGCGTCGAGGTGCTGACGCTCTTCGCCTTCAGCCAGGAGAACTGGCAGCGCCCCGCGAGCGAGATCGAGGCGCTGATGGCGCTGCTCGAGGAATACATCGCGAGCGAGTCGGCGGAGCTGTCCGAGCGGGGGGTTCGCGTCCGCGTGCTCGGCGATCGCGATCGCCTGACCGAGGGCGCGCGCGCCGCCGTAGGGCGTGTCGAAGCGCAGACCGCGGACGGTCGTGCGCTCGCGCTCAACCTGTGCATCTCGTACAGCTCCCGCGGGGAGATCACCCGCGCGGCTCGGCAGCTCGCCGAAGAGGTCGCCGCCGGACGTCTCCGCCCCGAGGAGATCGACGAGGACGCCATCGCGCGGCGGCTCCTCACCGCGGAGTGGCCCGATCCCGATCTTCTCATCCGCACGTCGGGCGAGATGCGGATCTCGAATTTCCTCCTCTGGCAGCTGGCCTACGCCGAGCTGTACGTCACGCCGGTCCTCTGGCCCGACTTCACCCGGCGCGACCTCTTCGAAGCCATTCTCGAGTTCCAGCGCCGCGACCGACGATTCGGACGCGTCACCGCCTGAGCGGCTGATGGATTCGAATCTCGTCCGGCGGATCGCGGTCGCCGCCGTCGGCGTTCCGATCGCCCTCGGGCTCGCGTACTGGGGCGGGTGGCCGCTCGTGGCCTTGCTGGCGCTCGTCGGGCCGCTGGGCGTGCGCGAGCTCTTCGCCTTCGCCGAGCGCCAGGGCGTCCGCCCCGTTCACGGGATGGGCTACGCGACGGCGGCCCTGATCGCGCCGGTCACGTACACGGCCTACGTATCGCCCGCGTGCCGGGAGCTCATGGCGCGCGCATGGCCGTATGCGATCGCCCTGTGGCTCCTCGCGCTCCTCACCTGGGCGCTCGCCGCGCGCCGGCCGACGGAGCGCCCGCTCGGCGCCGCCGCCGTCACGCTGCTGGCGGTCCTCTATGCCGGCGCGCTTCCCGCGTTCCTCATCCCGATCCGGCACGACCTCTTCGCGACGCGCTCCTGGGCCGGCGCCTGGCTGGTCTTCTTTCCCCTCGTCGTCACCTGGATCTGCGATACGTTCGCCATGTTCGGCGGCAGGACGTTCGGCGGGCCGAAGCTCGCGCCGACGGTGAGCCCGGGAAAGACGCGATCCGGTGCGGCGGCGGGGGTCGTCGGTGCGCTCGTCGTGGCCGTCGTCTTCGGCACCGCCGTGTTCCCGCGGCTCGGGATCGACGCCCCGCTCGGCCACCTCGTCCTCATGGCGGCGGTGCTGTCGGTGGTCGGCCAGGTCGGTGACCTCGTCGAGTCGCTCTTCAAGCGCGAGGCGGGACTCAAGGACTCGGGTACGCTGATCCCGGGCCACGGCGGCGTGCTCGACCGGCTCGACTCCCTCTACTTCGTCATTCCCACCGCCGCGGCGCTCTACCGCGCGCTCGGTATCATCTGATGCGCGGGATCGCAGTCCTCGGGTCGACGGGGTCCATCGGGCGAAGCACCCTCGATGTGCTCCGCAGGCAGCGCGACCACTTTCGCCTCGTAGCGCTCGCGGCGGGGCAGAACGAGGCGATGCTCGCGGAGCAGATCGCCGAGTGGCGGCCGGCGTATGCCGGGCTCGCGGGGGGCAACGGCAGTGCCACGGTTCCGACCGGCGCGCAGGTCCTCATCGACGCCGCGACCCATCCCGACGTGGATATCGTGGTCAATGCGGTGGTCGGCGCCGCGGGGCTCGACGCGACGCTCGCGGCCCTCAGGGCCGGGAAGCGCGTGGCGCTGGCGAACAAGGAATCGCTCGTGATGGCAGGGGACCTCGTTGCGCGGGCCGCGCGCGAAGGTGGTGGCGAGGTCGTGCCGGTGGACAGCGAGCACAGCGCGGTGCTGCAGTGCATCGCGGGACAGCAGGAATCGCTGTGCCGGCTCGTGCTGACCGCGTCCGGCGGTCCCTTCCGGGAATGGGCGGGCGAGCGCGTGCGCAACGCGACGGTCGAGGAGGCGCTGGCGCACCCGACCTGGCAGATGGGCCGCAAGGTGACCGTGGACAGCGCCACGCTCGCCAACAAGGCGCTCGAGATCATCGAGGCGCACCATCTCTTTGGCCTCTCGTACGACGCGCTCGACGCGGTCGTGCATCCCCAGAGCATCGTGCATGCATTCGTCGAGTTCTGCGACGGCAGCATCATCGCCCAGCTCGGGTTTCCCTCGATGGAGCTGCCGATCCTCTACGCGCTGACCTACCCGGCTCGGCTGCCCGATTCGGGAGTGCGCCGCTTCGATCCCGTGGCGGCGAGCCCGCTCACCTTCGAGCCGGTGCGGCGCGACGTCTTTCGCGCGTTCCACGCCGGCGTCGAGGCGGGGCGCGCGGGAGGCACCGCCCCGGCGGCGTTCAACGCGGCCAACGAGGAAGCGGTGGCGGCGTTCCTCGATGGGAGGATCCCGTTCGGCCGCATCACCGACATCATCGAGAGCGTGCTCTCGAGTCACGTCGGCACCGATCCGGTCGATACCGATTCGGTGCGCGACGCCGATCGCCGCGCTCGGGAGCACGCCCGGCGGCTCGTCTCGACTTCATGAGGTTTCCGTGCTGATCACCATCCTGTCGCTGCTCGTCGTCCTCGGCGTTCTGATCTTCATCCATGAGGCCGGGCACTTCATCGCCGCCAAGTGGGCGGGGATCTACGTCCATCGCTTCTCCCTCGGTCTCGGCTCACCGGTCAAGGCGCTCACGTTTCGCCGCGGCGAGACGGAGTACTCCGTCTCGTGGCTGCCGCTCGGCGGCTACGTCAAGATGGCGAGCCGAGAGGAAGAGGCGACGAGTGCCGCGCTCGAGGGCGGCCCCGAGCAGGCCGATGTCCCGCCCGACCGTGTGTTCGAAGCCAAGCCCGTGTGGAAGCGGATGGTCGTGATCCTCGCGGGCGTCACCATGAATTTTCTCTTCGCCTATCTCGTGTACTCGGGACTCGCCCTCAGCGGCGGGGAGCGGATCGAAGTGGAGACGCGGCTCGGACGCGTGGTGCCCGAGCTCGTTCCGCCGGGCGGGGAGGCGCTGACCACGATCCAGCCGGGCGAGCGGATCGTGTCGGTGAACGGCGAGCCGGTGGAGTCGTGGAATGGCATCGTCGAGGCGATGCAGAACACGGGCGATGCCGGGATCGTGCTCGGACTCGAGGGAGGTCGAGAGATCGCGCTCGACGTGCACGTGGACGCGATGCGGGAGCGCCTCCTCATCTCGCAGGCGATCCAGCCGTGGCGGCTCCCGGTGGTGGATAGCGTGGTGCCCGGCAGCGCCGCGGAGCGCGCCGGCCTGCAGGCCGGCGATACGCTCCTGGCCGTCGACGGCCGCCCGATGACCCAGTGGTACGACCTCCTCGACGTCATGCGCGACAAGCGGCTCGAGCCGGTTCGACTGAGCGTGGGACGCGCGGGCGGGCGCATCGAGACCGGGGCCGTGACGGACACCATGAGCGTTCCCGACACTGCCGGCCTCACGCGGACGGTCGGCATCCTCGGCGTCACGAACCGGCTCAACGTGCGGGTCGAGCCCTACAGCTTCGCCGGGGCGCTCGGGGCCGGGTGGCGGCAGACGGTGGATGCGTCGAAGCAGATCGGCCGGACCGTCCGCGGACTCCTGAGCGGCCGTGTGGCCGGACGGGAGCTCGGCGGACCGATCCTGATCGGCCAGCTCGCCGGTCAGACTGCGCGGATGGGGCTCGAGCCGTTCCTGGCCTTCATGGCGCTGATCTCGGTCAACCTGGCGATCCTGAACCTCCTGCCGATCCCGGTGCTGGATGGGGGCCAGTTCCTCTTCCTGCTGGCGGAAGGAGTCCTCCGGCGTCCGCTGTCACTGAAGGTGCGGGAGCGGCTGACCGCCGTCGGGCTCATCCTGATCGTCATGCTCATGGTCTTCGCCTTCTCGAACGACATCCGGCGGGTGATCGAGGCGTGGGGTCAGGGGTAGCCGCGGGGGTTGCCCGGGGCGCCTTGGGCGGGTTATCTTGCTGAGCTAGGTGATTTTACGGGATTCCGACGATCGCGGGAGCGATCACATCAGAACGGCCGCAGCGGCCAGGACGAGGACCAGCGAAGCATGAGTTTCGAAAAGCAGCCGGTGATGGAGAAGCATCGGGCGCACGAGTCGGACACCGGGTCGACGAAGGTTCAGGTGGCGTTGCTGACCGAGCGGATCAACTCGCTCACCGACCATTTCCGGCTTCATCCGAAGGATCATCACAGCCGCCGCGGGCTGCTGAAGATGGTCGGGACCCGCCGCCGGCTGCTGACGTATCTCCGGCGCAGCGATCTCGCGACGTATCGCGCCCTGATCGAAGAGCTGGGGCTCCGTCACTAATTCCCGCGTCGGCGCCAGGGCGTCTCGGTTCGTACCGGGACGCCCTCTGCGCATTCCGGGACCTGCAGTCGCAAGCCGAACGGCAGTGAAGACGAACGAGGCGTCGTGCCGATGATGCAGCAAAGAAACCAGATACCGAAAAGGTCGTGACCGTGCAGAGGATCGAAACAGAGTTCGCCGGGCGCCCGCTCGTGCTCGAGACCGGGCGGATGGCAAAGCAGGCTTCCGGGGCCGTGGTACTGCAGTATGGCGAGACGATGGTGCTGGCCGCCGTGACGGTCTCCCCCAATATCTCCACCCTTCCGTTCTTCCCGCTCACCGTCGAGTACCGAGAGAAGACCTACGCCGCGGGCAAGATCCCGGGCGGCTTCCTCAAGCGCGAAGGCCGCCCGTCCGACAAGGAGATCCTTGCCGCGCGGCTCGTGGATCGCTCGATCCGCCCGCTCTTCCCGGAAGGCTTCAAGAACGAGGTGCAGGTCTTCGTCACGGTCCTGTCGGCCGACCAGGAGAACGACGCCGACGTGCTGGCCGTATACGCCGCGTCGGCCGCGCTTTCCGTGTCGCGAGTGCCCTGGAACGGTCCGATCGCCGCGGTGCGCGTCGGTCGCGTGGACGGCAACTGGATCCTCAACCCGACGTTCCAGCAGCTCGAGTTCTCGAGCATCGACCTGATCGTGAGCGGCCCGGCCGACTCGATCGTCATGGTCGAAGGCGGAGCGCTCGAAGTGACCGAGGCCGAGATGCTCGAGGCGCTGAAGGTGGCGCAGAAGGGCATCCAGGACCTGGTCAAGGTCGCGAAGCAGCTCATCGGCAAGGCGCCGGTGGAGAAGCTCGCCTGGCAGAAGGCACCACAGGACGAGGCGCTCGTCGCCCGCGTCCGCGCGATCGCCGAAGCCGAAGTGGCGAAGGCCATCAATGCGAAGGACAAGGCCGGGCGGGCCGCGGCGGTCGCCGCGATCCGGGCCCGCGTGGTCGCCGAGCTGGCCGAGGAGTACGCGGAGCGTGGCAAGGAGATCGGCGCGGAGTTCGAGGAGATCGAGTACCGCACCATGCGGGCGCAGGTGCTCGACAAGGGTGAGCGCGTGGATGGCCGCGACCTCGATACGGTGCGCCCCATCACGATCGAGACCGGCGTCCTCCCGCGGACGCACGGCTCCGCGCTCTTCACCCGGGGCCAGACGCAGGCGCTGGTGAGCGTGACGCTCGGCACTTCCGACGACGAGCAGCGCATCGACAGCATCGACGTCTCCGGCGAGACCACCAAGTCGTTCATGCTGCACTACAATTTCCCGCCGTTCTCCACCGGCGAAGTCAAGATGATTCGCGGAACGAGCCGGCGCGAGATCGGCCACGGCGCCCTCGCCGAGCGGGCGCTGCATCCGCTGCTCCCGCACTACGACACGTTCCCGTACACGCTCCGCGTCGTCTCGGAGATCCTCGAGTCGAACGGGTCGTCGTCGATGGCCACCGTCTGCGGCGGCTCGCTGGCGCTGATGGACGCCGGCGTGCCGATGCAGGCCGCCTGCGCCGGCGTCGCGATGGGGCTCATCAAGGAAGGGAAGAAGGTCGCGATCCTCACCGATATCCTCGGCTCCGAGGATCATCTCGGCGACATGGACTTCAAGGTCGCGGGAACCGAGAAGGGCATCACCTCGATCCAGATGGACATCAAGATCGAGGGCCTCGATCTCAAGATCATGACGGAGGCCCTGGAGAAGGCGCGCAAGGGGCGGCTGCACATCCTCGGCGAGATGAAGAAGGCGCTGCCCGAGCCGCGCACCGACCTGTCGAAGTACGCCCCGCGGATCATCACGATCCAGATCAAGCCGGACAAGATCGGCGACGTGATCGGCCCCAAGGGCAAGACGGTGCGCGGGATTCAGGACGCGACCGGCGCGAAGATCAGCATCGAGGACAGCGGGCTCATCACCATCGCCGCCGTCGGGGGCGAGGCGGGGGAGCGCGCGCGGGCCATGATCGCCGCAATCACGACCGAGCCCGAGGTCGGCAAGATCTACGAGGGTCCCGTCAAGAGCACGACCGCCTTCGGCGCATTCGTCGAGATCCTTCCCGGCGTGGAGGGCCTCCTCCACATCAGCGAGCTGCAGCACGGCCGCACCGAGAAGACGGAGGACGTGGTCAAGAAGGGGGATATCGTCCAGGTCAAGCTCCTCGAGGTCGATGAGCGGGGCCGCATGAAGCTTTCCCGGAAGGCGCTGCTCCCCAAGGAGTAGCGTGCAGACCGACCGACTCGACGAGGGGCTGCTGCGGACGGCGGCCCCGAACGGGCTCGTCGTGCTCTCCGAGCGACTCCCCGGCCTCCGGTCCGCCGCGACCGGAATCTGGGTTCGCTCCGCGAGCGCACACGAGCCGCGCGAGAAGATGGGCATGTCCCATCTGCTCGAGCACATGGTCTTCAAGGGCACGGAGCGCCGCTCCGCGCACCAGATCGCGCTCGAGCTCGAGGTGCGGGGTGGGAGCCTCGATGCCTACACCGGCCGCGATCAGACGAGCTACCAGGCGCACGTGCTCGACGCCGACCTCCCGCTCGCCGTCGACATCCTCACCGACCTCGTGCGCCGCCCCCTCCTTCGTCCCGAAGATCTCGAATCAGAGCGCAAGGTGGTCGTCGAGGAGATCAGCGGCGTCGAGGACACGCCCGACGATCTGGTCTTCGATCTGCACGCGGAATCGCTCTGGCCCGACCATCCCTACGGCTATTCGATTCTGGGCTCGCGGGATTCGGTCACCGCGCTCGCGGCGGCCGATCTGCGGACGCTCCATGCCGAGGCATATTATCCCGGCAACTGCGTGATCGCCGCGGCGGGCAACGTCGACCACGCACGCCTGCTCGAGATGCTCGGGACGGAAGGCTGGTTCGACGATGTGGCCCCGCGGCGGCCGCGCGCCGGCGTCGCTGCCTCACCGGCGACGCGGGGTGGGGAGCGCATCGAGCGCCGCGACACGACGCAGGCCCACCTCGTGTTCGGCACCGACACCTTTCCCATGCACGATCCCCGCCGCTTCACGCTCGCGATCCTCACGAACGTCTTCGGCGGGGGCATGTCGAGCCGTCTCTTCCAGCGCGTTCGCGAGGAGCTCGGGCTCGCCTACGCTATCTTCGCCTACAAGCATTTCTACCAGAGCACCGGGCAGCTCGGCGTCTACGTCGGAACGCAGCCGACCAGCGCCGCCGAGGCGCGCGACGCAATCCTGGAGGAGTACCGGCGGCTCGCGGCCGACGGACTCACCGCGGACGAGCTCGCGGACGGCAAGCGGCAACTGAAGGGGCAGATCATGCTGTCCCTCGAGAACCCGCTCAGCCGCATGGGCCGCCTCGCCGGCTCGGAACTGCACGAAGACGGCTATCACACGCTCGACGACGTGCTGGGCCGCATCGATGCCGTCACCCGGGAGGAGGCCGCGGCCGTGGCCGCCGAGTTCTTTGCGCCGGAGCGCCAGACGGTGGTCCGGCTGGGGCCCTCGTAACGCTTCGCACCCATTCGACGCGAACACCGATCGACAACCACAACCACCACGAGATCACGATGCTCATCGGCGTGCCGAAGGAAATCAAGACCAACGAGAACCGGATCGCGCTCGTGCCTGCGGGAGCGGAGGCGCTGGTCGGCGCCGGCCATACCGTCTACGTCGAGCAAGGCGCCGGGCTCGGCAGCGGCTTCGCCGATGACGCCTTCGTCGCGGCCGGGGCAAAGATGCTGCCGACTGCCGACGACGTCTGGCAGAAGGCCGACATGATCATGAAGGTCAAGGAGCCGATCGCCGTCGAGTGGCCGCGGATGCGGAAGGGCCAGCTGATCTACACCTACTTCCACTTCGCCGCGGCCGAGGACCTCACACGCGCGGTAATCGATTCGGGGGCGGTCGCCCTCGCCTATGAGACCGTGGAGCTGCCCACCGGAGAGCTGCCGCTGCTCACGCCGATGTCGGAAGTCGCGGGGCGGATGGCGGTGCAGGAAGGGGCCAAGTACCTCGAGAAGGTCTTTGGCGGGAGCGGCATCCTCCTCGGCGGCGTGCCGGGCGTCGCGCCGGGCGAGGTCGTCATCATCGGCGGCGGTGTCGTCGGCATCAACGCCGCGAAGATGGCGGCGGGCCTGGGCGCCCACGTCACGATCATGGACATCTCGCTCGACCGGCTGCGCTACCTCAGCGACGTGCTTCCGGCCAACGTGGATACCGTCTACTCGAACCGGTTCAACATCCTCGACGCGATCAGCCGCGCCGATCTCGTGGTGGGCGCGGTGCTGCTCCCCGGTGCGAAGGCGCCGCATCTCGTCAAGCGCGACGACCTGCGCCTGATGAAGCCGGGCTCGGTCATCGTCGACGTGGCGGTGGACCAGGGCGGATGTGTCGAAACCATCAAGCCGACCACGCACGAGAAGCCGACCTACTTCGTGGACGGCATCCTGCATTATGCCGTCGCCAACATGCCGGGCGGCGTGCCGCGGACGTCGACGCTCGCGCTCACCAACGCGACGCTGCCATACGGCCTGCGCCTCGCGCGCGACGGATGGAAGAAGGCATGCTCCGACGATCGCGCACTTCGCCTTGGCCTCAATGTCGTGGATGGCAAGGTGGTCTACCCGGGCGTCGCGGAAGCGTTCGGCATGCCGCTCGTGGCGGTCGACAAGGTTCTCTGATGCGGGTCGAGGTTCTCCTCGCGCGCCTGCCGCACGGGGAGGACCTGCCCCTCCCGTCCGCGGCGACCCCGGGGTCCGCGGGGCTCGATCTCGCGAGCGCCGAAGATGGCGTCCTCGCGCCAATGGAGCGCAGGCTGTTCGCCACCGGCTTCGCGATCGCGCTGCCCGAGGGCTACGAGTGCCAGCTCCGCCCGCGCTCCGGGCTCGCGCTGCGTCACGGGATCACCCTGCCGAACAGCCCGGCCACGATCGACAGCGACTATCGGGGCGAGCTCAAGGTGGCCCTCGTCAACCTCGGTGCCGAGCCGTTCGCCGTGACGCGGGGAATGCGGATCGCGCAGATGGTCGTCGCGCCGGTGGCGAGTGTACAGTTCCTGACGGTCCGCGAGCTTCCCGCCACCGGGCGAGGCGCCGGCGGGTTCGGGAGCACCGGCAGGTGACCGCTCGTAACTTGGCGTCTTGTTCCATCTTACAGCCCCCGTTAGCTTAGGGCGGCCCCTCACCTCAGCGCCCTTCATCTCCGCGGTCCCTGATGAATTTCCGGTCTCTGAACTTGGCCTCATGGCTGCCCGCAAACGAGATCGCCGTCGATCTCGGGACGGCGAACACCCTCATCTACGTGAAGGGGGAGGGGATCGTCCTGAACGAGCCGTCGGTGGTGGCCATCGAGAAGGCCACGGGCCGGATCAAGGGCATCGGGCTGGAAGCCAAGCGAATGCTCGGGCGCACGCCCGAGGGCATCATCGCGGTGCGGCCGCTCAAGGACGGCGTCATCGCCGACTTCGACGTCACCGAGAAGATGCTCCGGTACTTCCTGAAGACGATCATCGACAAGCACGTCTTCCGGGTGAAGCCCAAGGTCATCGTCTGCGTCCCCTCCGGAATCACCGAGGTCGAGCGCCGCGCGGTCAGGGACTCGGC
>JAICNA010000017.1 GCA_025928955.1 Gemmatimonadales bacterium
ATCCTTTCAAGGACACCTCGTCGGTCGCGATGAACCCGGTGATCAAGTTCACCACGCTCTTCGGCCTTCTCGCCGTGGAGCTCGGGGTGTACCTGACGGCGGAGCACGGGAGCGGGCTTGGCCTCGGGCTGGCCGGCGCCTTCTTCCTCGCATCACTCGTCTTCGTCTACCGCTCGTTCTACGGGATGCGGATCGAGGCGGCAGGCGGCGCCTGATCCTCGTCACGGCTGTTGGGGGAGGGCCAGGGCCGGGCGCGCCGTCGCGCTCGGCCCTGGTTCCGTCCCGAATCGGCCGAGCGCGGCGCGCCGGGCGGCCAGCTTGATTTAACCTCTTCGCGGGTTGATTTTCCCCCCGGTTCGCCGGCTCCGTCACCGTCCAGGACACGTCTTGACCGCCTCTCGCGCCGCCCCCGCGGCCTCCCACCCGTCCGCCCTCTCCCGCGACCAGCTGCTCGAGCTCTATTACTGGATGCGGCTCACCCGCTCGCTCGAAGAGCGGCTCGTGAACCTGTATCGCCAGACGAAGGTGGTCGGCGGCCTTTTCCGCTCGCTCGGACAGGAGGCCGATGCCGTCGGGTCGGCCTTTGCCCTCGAGCGGCGGGATGTTCTGTCGCCGCTCATCCGGAATCTCGGCTCGATGCTCGTGAAGGGCGCGACGCCGCTCGAGATCCTCCGCCAGTACATGGCGCGCGGGGACTCTCCGACGCGCGGCCGCGAGCTCAACATCCACTTCGGCGACACCGAGCGCGGCTTCATCGGCCAGATCTCCCACCTGGGCGACATGGTCCCGGTCATGGCCGGCGTGACGCTGTCGTTCAAGCTGCGCGGCGAGGATCGCGTGGGACTCGTGTACGTCGGTGACGGCGCGACGTCCACCGGCGCGTTCCACGAGGGCATCAACTTCGCTGCGGTGCAGCGCTGCCCGCTCGTGGTCGTGGTCGAGAACAACGGGTATGCCTACTCGACCCCGGTGTCCCGGCAGACCGCGGCGCGGCACTTCGTCGACAAGGCGCCGGGATACGGGATTCGCGGTCTGCAGGCCGACGGGAACGACGTGCTCGCGGTCTATCAGGCGACGAAGGAAGCGGTCGACACGGCCCGTGCCGGCGAGGGCGTGACGCTCGTGGAGCTCATCACCTACCGGCGGAAGGGCCACGCGGAGCACGACAACCAGTCGTACGTACCCGAGGGTGAGATCGACCGGTGGGCCGCGGAGAACGACCCGCTCGACCGGTATGTTCGCGTGCTCCGGACCCAGCTCGGGTTCGATGCAGAGGCGATCGCCGGAATCGAGGCGCGCGTGGGTGCGGAAATCGATGCTGCCACCGATGAAGCCGAGCGTTCGCCGATGCCGGAGCCGCGCGACTGTCTCGTCGGCGTCTATCACGACCCGCCGCTCGCCCCCGTGCTCTGGTACCGCGAGGGCGTGCGCTCGGCCGTCGACAGCCACGAGCGCCCGCAGGGATGGGGGACCTATGACGCCCGCTGAGGCCGCCACCGGCGAAATCACCTACCTCGAGGCGATCCGCGAGGCGCTCTTCGAGGAGATGGAGCGCGACCCGAACGTCTTCTGTCTCGGCGAGGACATCGGGCGCTACGGCGGCGCGTTCAAGGTCACGAACGGGCTGATCGATCGTTTCGGTGAAAACCGGGTGATCGACACGCCGATCAGCGAGGCGGCGATCGTCGGCGCCGCCGCCGGCGCGGCCCACATGGGGCTGCGGCCGGTCTGCGAGATGCAGTTCATCGACTTCATCTCGTGCGCCTACGACATGCTGACGAACTACGTGGCGACGGCCCGCTACCGGGCATTCCTTCCGTGCCCGATGGTGGTGCGAGGGCCGAGCGGCGGGTATGTCCGAGGCGGGCCGTTTCATTCGCAGAATCCCGAGGCGGCGTTTCTGCACACCCCCGGTCTCAAGATCGTCTACCCCGCCACCGCGTCGGATGCCAAGGGGCTGCTCAAGAGCGCGATCCGCGACGAGGATTGCGTCCTCTTCTTCGAACACAAGTACCTCTATCGCCGGGTGAAGGAAGCGATGCCGGCCGGCGACCACATCGTGCCGATCGGCAAGGCGCGGATCGCGCGCGAGGGCCGCGATCTGTCGATCATCACCTATGCGGCGACGGTCTGGAAAGCGCTCGAAGCGGCGGAGCAGCTGGAGCGCGAAGACGGGCTCTCAGTCGAGGTGCTCGACCTCCGGTCTCTCCTTCCGATGGACGACGAGGCGATCGTGGCCACCGTCCGCCGGACCAACCGTGTGCTCGTCGTCCATGAGGACACCGAGACGGGGGGCATCGCAGGCGAGATCACGGCGCGAATCAACGACCTGGCCTTCGAATGGCTGGACGCGCCGGTCAAGCGCGTCGCCGCGCACGACGTGCCGCTTCCCTATGCCCCGGCGCTCGAGGACTTCGTGCTGCCGCAGACGAGCGACATCGTCCGGGCGGCACGATGGCTGGCGGCGTACTGACGGTCGGACGGTCGGGAAACGGGGTTAGATTTGAGAATTGAGGGCGGCGCCGGAGCGGTCCCACCGTCCGACTGTCCGGCCGTCCGACTGGTAGCCAACGTATCGAAGGACACACGCACATGGCCCGCATCGACGTCATCATGCCGCAGATGGGCGAATCCATCGCCGAGGGAACCCTGTCCCGCTGGATGAAGAAGGTGGGAGACTCGGTCAAGCGCGACGAGCCCATCTTCGAGATCTCGACCGACAAGGTGGATGCCGAGATTCCGGCGCCCGCTGCCGGGGTGCTCGCCGAGATCCTGGTGCAGGAGGGGCAGACGGTGGCAGTGCAGACGGTCGTCGCGCGACTCGAGACGGAGGCGGGGGCCGTCGCCGCGGCGCCGGCCGCGGACAAGCCAGCCCCGGCCGAGAAGCCGGCGACGAAGGCGGCCGAAGCCCCGAAGCCCGCCGCGGCGCCCGCGCCTCCGCCAGCCCCCGCGCCGGCGCCGGCGCCGGTGCCGGCACCTGCACCGGCCACCGCATCCGCGCCGGCTGCCGCGGCGGTGGCCCCGCCGGCCGCCGGCGGAAACGGCGCCGAAACGAGCGAGGAACGGCTCCGGCGCCGCTCGACGCCGCTCGTGCGAAAGATGGCGGCCGAGCACAACCTGGACATCAGTGCGATCGAGGGATCCGGCCTCGCTGGTCGGGTGACGAAGAACGATGTACTCAGCTACCTCGAAAGCGGCGCTGCTGCCGAGGCGGCTCCGGCGCCGGCTGCGGCGCCGGCGGCTCCTGCCGCGGCCGCGTCCCGCGCCGAGGCGCCGGGCATCGTGCATCCGGCGGTCGATCCCTGGGAAGGCGACCGCGTGGAGCCCTGGTCGCGTATCCGGAAGCTCACCGCCGATCACATGGTCATGTCGCGGCGGGTCTCGGCGCACGTGAACACGATCTTCGAGGTGGACTACACGCGCGTCGCGCCGCTCCGGGCCCAGCACAAGAAGGCCTATGCGGACCGCGGTGTGAACCTCACCTTCCTCGCGTTCATCGCCAAGGCAGTGGCGGACACGCTGCGCAAGCACCCGGGTCTCAATGCCGCCGTCGCGAGCGAAGCCACGATCTACCGCCGCGACATCAACCTCGGGATCGCCGTCGCGCTCGACTGGGGCCTCATCGTTCCGGTAATCAAGCGCGCCGATGAGCTTTCCCTGCTCGGCGTCGCGCGCGCCATCAACGACCTGGGGGAGCGTGCCCGGGGCAAGAAGCTGAATCCCGACGAGGTACAACGCGGCACGTTCACGATCACCAATCCCGGCGTCTTCGGCTCGGTCATCGGCACCCCGATCATCAACCAGCCGCAGGTGGCGATTCTGTGCGTCGGCACCATCGAGAAGCAGCCGGCGGTGGTGACCGTGGATGGTGCCGACAGCATCGCGATCCGGACGCGCGGCCTGCTGTCGCTCGCATTCGATCACCGGGTCGTGGACGGGGCCGACGCGGACCGCTTCATGGCCGACGTGAAGGCGACCCTGCAGTCGTTCCCGGATACCGCGGTCTGAGCGATGGCACGGACGCTCACGGCGGCCCGTGCCATGGTGCGCCCGGACGACGAGCCGCGGTACCTCGCCCTGCTGGCCGAGCGGGCTGGGGCAGCCCGGCGCCGCGGTGCCCGGTTCTGGACCTTCCGTAACCGGAGCACTCCCGGCGCCTTTCTCGAGTTCACCGAGACCGCCGACGATACCGCGGGCGCGCGGAACGCGGAGGAGCTCGAGATCGAGCACCGCATGCGCGAAATCGCGCTTTATGGGCCGGATGCCGAGGAGGTGTGGGAAGAGCTGCCCCTCCCGGCAACCGGCGCACAGTGAGAGGAAGACATGCCCCGACGGATCATCGACGTGGACGGCACCGAGTGGCGGGTGTCCGTGAGCGGTCGCGTGACGCAATACCTCAAGGACGAGTTCGGTCTCGTCTTCACGCGCGGCACGGGTGACGCGCTGGAGCGCCGCGTCACGCGCTACTCGCCGCTCGGGCCGAAGAGCCGGGAGCTGTCGCTTTCCGAGTTGAGCGACGCGGAGCTCCGCCGCCTGCTGGGACACAGCCAGCCGGCGTGGACCGCCCCGGAAATGGGGTACGTCCGCTGACCGCCTCCATTCCGTCGATCACGGTCGACCTTCACCTCCACTCCACAGCGTCGGATGGGCAGCTCGAGCCGGCGGTCGTCGTGGCGCGCGCGGCGGCCGTCGGGCTCTCGGCGATCGCGCTGACCGATCACGATACGATGGCCGGCATCCCCGCCGCCGTCGCGGCCGGCGAGCGCCTTGGCGTGCGCGTCATCGGCGGCTGCGAGTTTTCCGTCGCCGCGCCCTGGGGCGAGATGCACGTGCTGGGCTATTTCCTGCCGGCCGGCTCGCCCGAGCTCGAATCCTTCCTCGCGGCCTGCCGCGAGGATCGGCTCCGGCGAGGGCGGCTCATGGCGGAACGGCTCCAGGCGCTCGGCATTCCCGTATCGTTCGAGGACATCCTCCAGATAAGCGGCGGTGGCGCGGTCGGGCGGCCACACGCGGCGCGTGCGATCATCGCTGCAGGCGCTGCACGCGACCTCAACGACGCGTTCGACCGGTTTCTCGGCCGTGGCCGGCCGGCGTTCGTGGAGAAGACGCTGCCGCACTTCCGGGACGTCGCCCGCATCGTGCATCAGGTCGGCGGGCTCGTCTCGGCGGCGCACCTGAAGGACCGCGCCACGCGCAGCGTGCTCCAGCGCTTCCGCGCCGACGGGCTCGACGCACTGGAGACGCGCCACCCGAGCCACGGGCCCGACCAGCGCGCGCGGCTCACCGACCTGGCACTCGGGCTCGGTCTCCTCCGGACCGGCGGCAGCGACTGGCATGGCGACTCGCTGACGGACGGGAGCCACGGGACGATCGGGTCGCAGGCGGTTCCCGGCGAATGGCTGGGCGCGCTCGAGGCGCGCCGAGCCGCGTGAACGACCTCATCGAATGAGCGCCAATGAGTTTGCCGGCAAGGTGGTGCTGGTCACCGGCGTCGGGCGGGCAGGGCAGATCGGGAACGCTGTCGCCCTCGCGTTCGGAGCGGCGGGGGCGCGGATCGTGGCGTGCGATCGCAACGCCGTCGGCGTCGCCCACCGGGTGCAGGAGTTCGTCGCACAGGGGATCGAGGCCCGGCCGGCGGCAGGCGATCTCACCGAGACCGACGTCGCCGTTCTCGCCGTGGAGACGGCACTCCGGGAGTTCGGACGCCTCGATGTCGTCGTGAATGTCGCGGGCGGGCTCACCACCTTCGGGCCCGTCGAGCAGACCAGCACCGGGGATTTCGACCGCGAGATCGCGATCAACGTCAAGACCGCATTTCTCGTGTCTCAGGCAGCGATCCCTGCGCTCGAGAAGACGCGCGGCTGCATCGTCAACTTCGCCTCCATCGCCGTCGTCGAGCCTTCACCCTCCCTCGTGGCCTACACGACCGCGAAATCGGCGATTGCCGGCCTCACGCGCGCCCTGGCGATCGAGCTCGCCCCGCGCGGGATTCGTGTGAACGCGATCGCGCCGGCGATGGTGCGCACGGCGGAGAATACGGCGTCGGCCGGGGCGGACGTGCAGTACGTCGAGATGCGGCACATCACCGACGGTGTCCTCTTCCTCGCGAGCGAGGCCGCGTCCGGCGTCTCGGGCCACGTCCAGCCGGTCACGGGCCCGGCGAGCTGATGGAGCTGCGCGGCCGGGTCGCGCTCGTCACGGGCGGGGGACAGCGACTCGGACGCGCCTTTGCGGCTGCCCTCGCCGGTCGCGGGATGAGGCTCGCCATCCACTACAACGCGTCGGCGGACGGTGCGACGGGGCTCCGGGACGAGATCCGCGCACAGGGCGGGACCGCAGAGTGCTTCGGGGCGGACCTCACCGACGCTGCCGCCGCCTCGGAGCTTCCCGGCCGCGTGGCTGCCGCGCTCGGCGGTCTCGACGTGCTCGTGAATTCCGCAGCCGTCATGCACCGCATCCCGTTCGAAGAGACGACGGTCGCGCAGTACGATGCGATCATGGATCTCAACCTGCGCGCGCACTTCTTCGTGACGCAGGGGGCCGCGGCGATGTTGCGCACGGCAAAGGGAAAGGTCGTCAACATCGCGGACCTCGGCGGACTCGAGCCCTGGCCGAGCTATGCGGTGCATTCCCTCAGCAAGGCGGGCGTCGTGATGCTGACCCAGGTGCTCGCACGGGTGCTCGCGCCCGAGGTGACCGTCAATGCCATCGCGCCGGGGACGGTGCTGGTCCCGGACAGCTACGACGAGGCACAGCGGGCGCGACTCGAGCGCGAGACGCCGCTCAGGCGCCTCGGCACCCCGGAGGATGCGGTCGGCGCGCTGCTCTACCTGCTCGAGGGCGCGGACTTCGTGACGGGAGAAGTGCTCGTCGTCGATGGCGGCCGAATCCTCCGCTGAGGGCGCGGGCGGCGGCGAGGAGGCTCCGCTCGCCTTTCGCGACATCGCGATCGTCGGCGGCGGTTGCTATGGCTCGTTCTATGCCGGCCAGCTGGTGCGCGCGCGCGAGCGTGGCCGGGTCACCTACCGTCGCCTGCTGATCGTCGACCACAATCCGGGCTGTCAGGCCGCCGCGGGCCTGCACCCCGACGGTACGCTGGTCGTGCAGGAGTGGAGCGACTTCTTCGACGCGTGGCTCGGCAGCGCCGCCGCCGGCGACGCGATCGTCCCCTCGCCGCTCATGCCGCACCTGATGTTCGACTGGCTGCTGCGCCGCGCGCGGGCCCGCTGGCCGGAGCGGCACGTGACGGCAGCGCCCGTCCCGGTCGAAGCGCGCACCCCTTATGACATGCCCGCACCTGACGGCGTCCGGTACGTGTCCCACGCCGACTGGCTCTGCCCCACCCACTGCATCGAGCCCGCCCGCTGTCCGGTCATCCGGGCACCGCGCACGTGGGAGATGTCGGACACGCTCGAGGAAATGACCCGGCGGCTCGAGCGCACCGGGCCGGTGGCAGGCCCCGTAGCGCTCCGATGCCGGCACCGGGCGTTCGGGGTGGGAATGTTCGATGCCGACGAGGTCGTCGCGGCCGATGCCCTCATCGCCGAGGCAGGGGCCGCGCGGAACGGCGTCCGAGTCCTCGTCGGCACGGTTTCCTCGTGCCACGGGGCGGTCGGCATGCTCTCGATCGGCACCGCGGACCTTCCCGCACCTTCTATATTCAGTGCAGGCTCGGCCGCCGAACGGGCGGCCGCCCCGACCCCTCGGACCCTCGGAAAGATCGGGAACGGATGAGCGCCACGCGCGAGAAGGATGTCGTGATCATCGGAGCCGGCCCGGCAGGGCTGGCCGCAGCGCTCTACACGGGCCGCGCGATGCTCGAGACCGTCGTGCTCGAGCGTGGGGTACCGGGCGGAGAGTTGCTCAACACCGAGTTCCTCGAGGACGTGCCCGGGTTCGAGAAGATTCTGGGCCGGGACCTCGCCAGGAAGTATCACGAGCATGCCGCCGAGTTCGGGGCCGACTTCCAGCTCGGCGTGACGGTGGACCGTGTCCGCAAGCGCGCCGACGGCTTCTTCGAGACCATCACGGACGGCGGCGACATGTATGTCTCGCCGGCAGTCATCGTCACGGCGGGCGGGACCCCGCTCAGGCTCGGGATTCCGGGCGAGATCGAATACGCCGGCAAGGGTGTCTCCTACTGCGCCGTGTGCGATGGGGCCTTCTACCGTGGCCATCACGTCGTGGTGGTGGGCGGCGGCGACGCCGCCTGCGAGGAGGCCGACTACCTCACGCGATTCGCGTCCAAGGTCACGCTCATCCATCGCCGGAACGAATTCCGTGCCTCCCGCATCATCCAGGAGCGGGTCTTCGCGAACCCGAAGATCGAGGTGGTGTTCAACACGATCGCCCAGGAGGCGCTGGGTGATCCGGCGAAGGGGATGACGTCGCTCCGCGTGCGCAACGTCGTCACGGGTGCGGTGAGCACGATCGAGGCGACCGGGCTCTTCGTCTTCATCGGATTCAAGCCGAACACCGGCATCATCGAGGGTCACTACGTACACGACGCGGGCGGGTACGTCATCACGGACCTCGCGATGCAGAGCTCCATCGCCGGGCTCTTCGTCGCCGGAGACATGCGCGCGCAGCTCACCCGCCAGGTCACCACCGCCCAGGGTGATGCCACGACGGCGGCCATCGCGGCCGATCGCTACATCAAGGCGCTCCGGACCGGGCACCCCGATCCTGCTGCCGCCGTGCTGGGTGATATCGGCGTGCCGCGACCCCGCGCCCCGGAAGGCGCCGCCGCGGTGGGTGGTGCCGAAGCCTACGGCGTGGCCGTCGGAACCGGCGAGGCGACGGTCCGCTGAGGGTCCCCCCGATGCCGTCCCGCCCGCGGTCGCGCCGCATCCGGCCCCGATGACCGACGTCCTGTCCCCGCGGCCGGCCACGGCCGCGCCCGGTCCCGCAGTCTTCCGGGCCGACGGCGAGATGGCCGCCCTCATGCGCGAGGTCGACTGGGCCGCGACACCGCTCGGCCCCGTACATGCATGGCCGGCCAGCCTGCGCAGTACGGTGAGCACCCTCCTCGCCTCCCGCCACGCGATGTTCCTCTGGTGGGGCCCCGACCTGATCCAGTTCTACAACGACGGGTATCGCCAGAGTCTCGGACCCGATAGGCACCCCTCGGCGCTCGGACATCGCGGCCGCGAGTGCTGGGCGGAGATCTGGCCGACGATCGGGTCCGAGGTCGAGAGCATCATGGCAGGCGGGCCCTCCACCTGGCACGAGGATCACCTCGTTCCGATCACGCGCGGCGATCGCGTGCACGACGTGTACTGGAGCTACAGTTACAGTCCGGTGCAGGACGACGATGGCGGAGTCGGGGGTGTGCTCGTCACGGTGCAGGAGACCACGCGCCGGGTCATCGAGGATCGGCGCGTGCGCCTCGTGCGCGAGCTGGTCCGGGCGCTGCAGGGGCCGGGCACGCCTGCGGGTGCGTGCGACGTCGCGACGAAGACCCTGGCCTCGGCGCCACATGACCTCGCATTCTCGCTCTTCTACCTGCTCCAGCCGGATGGGCGGACGTTCCGGCTCACGGCGGCGGACGGCCTTGCGCCGGGCACGCGCTCCGCGCCGGAGACCATGCGCATCAGCGATGACACACCGTGGCCGGTCGCGGCGGCACTCTCCGCCGCCGCGAGCGACACCGCGCTGCCGCGCACGGTGCCCGCCGAGCGCATCGAGCGCGAGGCGTGGCCGGAGCCCGTGCGGGAAGTGGTCACGGTGCCGATCGCGTCCGCCGCGGGGACGCGGCAGCTCCACGGGCTGCTGGTGGCCGGTCTCAATCCGCGCGTTCCATGCGACGAGCCATACCGGGAGTTCGTCCGGCAGGTGGCGCGTGAGACGGCGTCGGCGCTGGACCGCATCGCGCGAGAGCGCAAGGATCGGGAAGTGGCCCGCATCGCCGCGCGCGCGGAGCGCGAGCTGCTCGAGCGGGTCTTCGAGCTGGCACCGTCATTCCTCGCCGTGCTGCGCGGCCCGGATCACCGGTTCGAGCTCGTGAACCCGGCGTACTACCAGCTGGTCGGTCATCGCGAGCTGCTGGGACGCACGCTGGCGGAAGCGATTCCCGAAGTCGCCGGGCAGGGCTTCATCGAGCTGCTCGATCGTGTGTACCGGACCGGCGAGGCGTTCGTCGGGAACGAGCTCGCGGTCGAGCTGCAATCGGCGCCAGGAGGTTCGCTCGAAACGCGCTATGTGAACCTCGTCTACCAGGCGATCCGTGGCGAGGACGGCGAGGTCGCCGGCCTGCTTGCGACGGGCGTGGACGTCACCGCGCTCGTGCATACGCGCAAGGCGGCCGAGCGCGCGCTCGTCGAGACCGAGCGGCTGGCGTCGGAACGGGACGCGGAGCGGCAGAAGCTGCTGACCGTGCTCGAACAGTCGCCGTTGGCCGTCGCGATCATCGAGGCGCCGGGCGGACGGATCCTGTTCCTCAATTCCAAGTTCGCGGAGATCTTCGGCTACGCGGTCGACCTCGACCACTTCGCCGCGTACAGCGACCACTACCATGGGCTGCATCCGGACGGACGGCGCATCGGCTCGGAGGAGTGGCCGATCGTACAGGCACTGCGCACCGGCGAGATCATCACGGGCCGGATCCTCGAAGTCGTTCATGCGAGCGGCCGGCGCGTACAGATCGATGCGAATGCCGCGCCGGTTCGCGACGCGGAGGGCCGGATCATCGCTGCCGTCGCGATCTTCCGCGACGTGACGGCGGAGCGGCGCACCGAGCGGCAGCTGCGCGATGCCCAGCGGATTCAGGCGGTCGGTACGCTCGCCGGCGGCGTTGCGCACGAGGTGAACAATCAGATGACGGCGGTGCTCGGCTTCGGCGAGTTCGTGCTTCGCGCGCTCGGACCCGACCATCCCCAGGCCGACGACATGCGCCTCGTCATGCGGTCGGCGGAGCGGGCAGCACGCGTGAGCCAGCAGCTCCTGGCGTTCACGCGGCAGCAGGTCACTCGACCGACCGTCGTCGAACTGCCGGAGCTCCTCGCGCGGCTCGCGCCCGTCCTGCGCCAGCTGCTCGGGGCGGACAAGCAGCTCGTGACACTCCCCGCCGAGCCGGTGCCGCCGATCTCGGCCGACGCCGATCAGGTGGAACAGGTGTTGATCAACCTCGTGGCGAACGCGCGCGATGCGACCGACACCGGTGGTCGGGTGACGATTTCGCTCGCGGCGGTGGCGCTCGAGACCGAGCTTCCGGCGGCCGCGATGGAGCCGGTGGCGCCCGGGCGGTACGTCCGACTCTCGGTCGCGGATACGGGGCACGGGATGTCGCCGGGAACGCTCGAGCGCGTCTTCGACCCCTTCTTCACGACCAAGGACGTGGGGAAGGGAACCGGGCTCGGGCTCTCCATGGTCTATGGCACCCTTCGGCGGCACGGAGGCTACGTGCGTGCGTCGAGCACGCCGGGCGCAGGAACGACGATGGACCTCTATTGGCCGATTGCCGCCGGACCGCCCGGCGCCGCAGGCTCCTCCGCCGGGTCCGACGTCTACCAGCTCGACGGCTCCGCGTCGGGCGCCGTGGTGCTCGTCGCCGAGGACGAGCCTGCGGTCCGCGCACTGGTGTCCCGTGCGCTGCGTGAAGGGGGGTATCACGTGGCGGAAGCCGCCGATGGGCGCGCCGCCTTCGAGATGATCGATGGCGGAGCGGTGCGGCCCGATCTCGTCGTGACCGACGTGGTCATGCCCGAGCTCAACGGCCGTCAGCTGCACGATGCCCTGCGTGCTCGCTGGCCCGCGCTCCCGGTGCTGTTCACCTCCGGTCACACGGGGGAAGCCGGCGTGCTCGAGCGGCTGGTGCCGGCGGGCGCGGCATTCCTCGGGAAGCCGTTCACCCCCGAGGCGCTTCGGCGTGCCGTCGATGAACTGCTGGCCGTGGGTCGCTCGCGTGAGTGATCTCGAGGTCGTGACGCTGCCCAACGGACAGTTCGCGGAGAACTGCTATCTCATCGCGGACACGGCGCGCCGCGAGGCGGTGATCGTCGATCCCGGGGAGGAGCCGGCGATGTTTCTCGCCGAGCTCGATACTCGCGCCTGGTCGCTCGCCGGCATCTGGCTCACACACGCCCACATCGATCATGTCATGGGAGTCGGTGAGGTCCGGCGCCGCACCGGTGCGCGCATCTACCTCCATCCGGGCGATCGGGCACTGTACGACGCACTTCCGCGCCAGGCGGAGTGGTTCGGCCTGCGCCTCTCGCCGGCCCCGCCCCCTGATCACGAGCTGGGCCACGGGGACGAGCTCCGGATCGGCAGTTTTGCCTTCGAGGTCCGCCACACGCCGGGTCATTCGCCCGGCAGCGTCAGCTTCGTGGGCAACGGGATGGTGATAGGCGGAGACGTCCTCTTCGCGGGTTCGATCGGACGGACCGACCTCCCCGGGGGAGACCTGCCGACGCTGATGTCGAGTATCCAGCGCCATTTCCTGACGCTCCCCGACTCGACCGTCGTCCGGAGCGGCCACGGTCCCGAAACCACGATCGGTATCGAGCGCCTGACGAACCCTTTCCTCACGGCGGAGCTGGAAGTTGATTAGGCGCGCCGCGGAGGCGACGGGCGGCGCAGGCGCCGAGGCTCGCGCAGCTTTGCCGGAAGATCGGGCTCGACCCCGCGCCCCGGCAATTCCGGCCTGCCAGCGGTGCGGTTTTCCGGTGGCGCTGCGCCCCTGGGGCTGCAGGAATCCGTGCGGCAACTGCGGAACCGTCTACCCCCTCGGCGACTGCTCCGATTGAGCGCGTCGGCGCTGACCGTCCTCGACATCACGGAGTACTACGGCGAGACGAGCGGCGGGGTGCGGACGTACCTCCGGGAAAAATCCGCGTTCGTCGCGAGCCGCGAATCGCTCCGCCAGGTCGTCGTGGTGCCGGGGGAGCGGGACTCGGTGAGCGATGATGGCCGCGTGCGTCGCTACGAGATCGGGGTCCCGTTCATTCCGGGGCAGAAGCCCTATCGCGCCATGCTCGCTCCCGGCCGGATCCGCTCCATCCTCGAGCGCGAACGACCCGACATCATCGAAATCGGGAGCTCACATTTCGTTCCGTGGCTGGTCCGCGGTGCCGCACGGCGCCTCGGAATACCTTCCGTCTGGTTCTTTCACGGCCACATTCCCCGGGTCATCGCTCCCAGGCTCGAGCACGACGTCCTCCTGCGCCGCTGGGCGTCGCGTGCCGCGGCGCGCTACGTCCGCCGGATCGCGCAGTCGGTGCAGCGCACCCTCGTTGCTACGGACGCCGTGAAGGCGGACCTCGAGTCGTTCGGCGTCGAGCGGGTGGTGCGCGTACCGCTCGGGGTGGACACCGCCACGTTCCATCCCTCGCGCCGCGCCCGCTCGCCGGAGACTCGCCGGCGCCTGGGCGTCGGTCCGGGCGCGCTGGGGGTCTACGCCGGCCGTTTCACGGCGGAGAAGGATCTCGCGACGGCCATCCGCGGCTGGAAGGCGATCCGGCCCGCGGGTGCGACGCTCCTGCTCGTCGGAGCTGGCCCGCAGGAAATGAAACTCCGGTCACTGCTGGACGGCTCGGTGCGGATCGTCCCGTTCATCCACGATCGCGAGCTCCTCGCCGACCTGTACGCTGCTGCCGATCTCTACCTCGCCCCGGGGCCTGCCGAGACCTTCGGTCTCTCGGCGCATGAAGCCATGGCGAGCGGCACGCCGGTGCTGTCGGTAGATGTCGGCGCGGTTGCGGAGCAGGTTCGCCGCTCCGGTGCCGGCGTGCTGTACCGACTCGGCGACGCTGCGTCACTCGCCGCCGCGGCCGGCGCGCTGCTGGAGAGCGCCGAAGGCCTCCGCCTCGCCGCGCGCCCGTTCATCGAGGCGCATCACCGCTGGGATATCGCGTTCGAGCGGATCTTCGAGCTGTACCGGGACGTCCTCGCGTGAGCGGCCCGCTCTCGCTGCTCGAGGCGCACCTGATCTGCGTGGCGCTGGTCGTGATCGACCTCGGTGCCCGCGCATTCCGTATTCGCTGGCTCCTCGCCGGGCTCGGCACGCCGGTCGGGTTCGGGCACGCGATCACGCTGAACGCGTTCGGCGACGCCGCCTGCGCCGTCACGCCGCTCCGTATCGGCGGCGAGCCCGCGCGCCTGGCCGGCATGCTGCGCGCGGGAGTTCCCGCATCGGCGGCGTTCGTGGCGATCAGCCTCGAAGTCATCGCCGCGTGGCCCGTCATCGTCGCCGTCATGCTTCCCCTGGCATGGATCTTCGCGCCCGACTGGTGGAAGGCGGCACTCCCCGCCCTCGCCGCCACCGCCGGACGCGCATGGCCATGGCTCGTCGTGATCGGCGCGCTGTCCGTCACCGCCTGGCTCGCCGCTCGCCGCCTCGTGCGCTCGACACCGCCCCGGCTGGGCCGGTCGATCCGGCGCGTGCGCGTCTACTGGCGGCGGATGCCGATCGCTCCCATCCTGGCCAGCGTTCCGATGACGGTGCTGAATCTTGCCTCCCGCGTGGGAGTCCTCGTCGCGCTCGCGAGCACGCTGCCGGACCCCTCGCCGCTCGGCGTGCTCATGGTCGGATCGTTCATGCTGCTGTATGCGCAGCTCGTGGTGGCGACGCCGTCCGGCATCGGACTCGTGGACTTCGGGTTCCTCGGTGGGGCCGCGGGCGAGCTCGGGGGGCAGGGAGCGGCGCTCCTGTTCGCGTGGCGGTTCTACACCAGCGGCGTCGGAGTGCTGCTCGGAACGGGGATTGCGCTACGGCTCTACGGACGGGCGGCCGTCGTCCGCGCGCTCACGCTGGCGGGGGCGGCGCCATCCCGACCAGCATGACGGTCCGCTCGAGGGCCTCGACCACACCGTGCGGCTCGCTCGCGGGCGCCCAGACGAGCATTCCCGGCACGACGTCGCGCGTCTCGTCTCCCACGATCATCCTCGCCTTTCCGCTCAGGAGCAGGTAAAATTTGTCCGTGCCATGATGGACGTGAGGCGCCTGCCGCTGGCCGGGTTCGAAGGTGTTGAGGCCGAGGAAGAGCGTGGACCCGCGGAGGAGATCGACCTTCGCGCCTCGGTCCGCATCGAACACGATGTGGCCGGCGATTTCGAGAAACTGTCCGTGCATCTGCAGGCCTCCGGGGCTCGGCGTCAGACCGCGTACATCCCTTTTTCCCAGACCAGCCCTCCGACATGACCCGTCTCGAAAAGGATCCGCTCGGTGAGAAGGCCGTCCCGGCCGATGCACTCTACGGCATCCAGACGCTCCGCGCCGCGGAGAATTTTCCCGTCTCGCAGCTGCGCCCGCTTCCGGCGTTCGTCGATGCGGTGATCTGGATCAAGCGCTCCGCTGCGCTCACCCATCGCGAGACGGGGCGGCTCGAGGCGCGCCTCGCGGATGCCATCGTCCAGGCGGCGGACGAGGTGCTCGCGGGGAAGCACCGGGACCAGTTCATCGTCGACGTCTACCAGGCAGGTGCCGGAACGTCGCACAACATGAACTGTAACGAAGTGCTGGCGAACCGGGCCAACCAGATCCTCGGCGCACCGCTCGGAGGCTACGCGCCGGTGCATCCGAACGATCACGTGAACATGGCCCAGAGCACGAACGACGTGATCCCGACCGCCATGCGGCTCGCGACGCTGGCCTCGCTCCCCGCATTCCTCGCCTCGCTCGATGTGCTCGCGGAGGCGCTCCTGGAGAAAGGGCGCGCGTTCGATCATGTGCTCAAGAGCGGGCGCACGCACCTGCAGGATGCGACGCCGATCCGCCTCGGGCAGGAATTCAGGGCGTATGGCCGCACCGTCGCGCGGCATCGCGAGAAGATCTCCGACGCCGCCGAGTGGCTCCGCGAAATGAACATCGGCGGCACCGCCGTCGGGACCGGGATCAACGCCGAGCCCGAGTATCCGCGGCTGATGGTCGAGCATCTCGCCGAGGTGAGCGGGCTCGACCTCGAGCCCGGCGAGGATCGCATCCAGCTCATGCAGTCGATGGGAGACGTCGCGACGTTCAGCGGCGCGGTGCGGGCCTACGTGCTCGATCTCAACAAGATCGCGAACGACATCCGGCTGCTCGCTTCGGGCCCACGCACCGGGCTCGCCGAGATCATCCTCCCCGCGGTGCAGCCGGGCTCGAGCATCATGCCGGGGAAGGTCAATCCCTCCATCGCGGAGATGGTGAACCAGGTCTGCTATCAGGCCCTCGGCTTCGACACGACGGTCGCGCTGGCGTCCGAAGCGGGGCAGCTCGAGCTGAACGTCATGATGCCGGTGATCACGCACAACGTCGTCTTCGGCCTCACGATCGTCGGGAACGCCTCGCGCATCTTCGCGGAGAAATGCATTCGCGGGCTCGAGGCGGACGAGGCGCAGTGCGCCTACTGGCTCGAGCGGAGTCCGGCGCTGGTCACGGCGCTCGCGCCGAAGATCGGCTACGCCGAAGCGGCGAAACTCTCGAAGGAAGCGCTCGCCACCGGCCTCACGGTGAAGGAGCTGGTGGTGAAGAAGGGCCTCCTGCAGGGGGCCGAGCTCGAGGAAGTGCTCGATCTGCGCTCGATGACCGAGCTCGGCGTGCCGGGGGGGAAGGGGATCCCGGCCGGAGGGTGACCGGTTCCCCGCCTTCAGCGCCCGGCTCAGTCTCCGCGATTCGTTCCCTCGCGCCCGAGGTCGGATGACGACGCCGTGGCGGTGGAAGCGGGCGCCGGCAGCTCGAGGAGCCTGAACGGCGGACGATCCGGATAGGTGGCCGTCAGCAGCGACATCGACACGTTGTACACCGGCACGCCACCGGCGGTCCGGCCTTCCGGCGCGCCATGATGTGCGTGCCCGTGCAGCACGGCGTCCACGGGATAGCGGCTGAGCGGCTCCTCCAGCCGGCTCGATCCGAGGAACGCGTAGATCTCGAGCGGTTCCCCCTCGACCGTCGCGGCGATCGGGGCATAGTGCATGACGGCGATGCGCCGCTCCGCCTTGAGCCGGGCGAGCGCGGTCTCGAGCTTGAGCGCTTCGTTGATCGCCTCCTGCACGAAGTCCTTGATCGCCCGCTCCCCCCAGGGGCCGAGCGTCCGCCGCCCGAAGCCGCCCGCGAAACCCTTGATTCCAGCGAAGCCCACCCCGCGCACCTCGTGCGCATCGCCATCGAGCACGTGGATCCCGCCGTCCGTCAGAACCCGCTTCAGCTCGTCGACATGCCCGGTCTCGTGGTCGTGATTGCCGAGGACGGCGACGGTCGGCAGCTTGACGCTGGCGAGCTCGCGCACGAAGGCGCGTCCCTCGTCCGGGAGTCCGGTATCGGTGAGGTCGCCGCAGATGCAGAGGATGTCCGCCGCGTCGGCTACTGCGGCGAAGAGGTTCTGCACCGCGGCCGTCGAGGTGCGGCCGAGATGCGTATCCGCAATCGCGGCGATCCGGATCGTGCCATTGGATGTCGTCATGCCGTCGAAGGAAGCCTTTCGGAAGGCGCGGGGCCGTGATGTTCCGCACACCGGGGTGGCTGGCGCACCGCTAGAATGCATTCCGGCCGCGCGGGCCGTGCGTCGCAACCCACCAGCGGAAGGTCATCCGTGGAACTTGCAGCGCCCGATCCCGGCAGCGGCAGTCCTGCCCAGCGCTTCTACCGGGAAGCGATACTCGCCCTGCGGAACGCGAGCGTCGAATGCCTCGTCGGCGGCGCATACGCCTTCGCGCTGCAGACGCGGGTCGAGCGGATCACCAAGGATTTCGACCTCTTCGTCCGCCCGCGCGACCTCGAAGCCGCGATCGCTGCCGCGCGAAGCGCCGGCTTTCGTGCCGGGCTGTCGTCGGGCCACTGGCTGGCGAAGATCGAATCGGACGCAGGCTTCATCGATGTGATCTTCAGCTCGGGCAATGGAGTCGCCACGGTAGACGACGAATGGTTCGAGCACGCGCGCGAGGAGCAGGTGCTCGGACTTACGGTCGGTGTCTGTCCGCCGGAAGAGGCGCTCTGGTCGAAGTCCTTCGTGATGGAGCGGGACCGGTTCGACGGCGCGGATGTCGCGCACATTCTCCTCGCCCGCGCCGACAGCCTCGACTGGGAGCGGCTCCTCCGGCGGTTCGGCGACTACTGGCGCGTCCTGCTGAGCCACGTCGTCCTCTTCGGCTTCATCTACCCGCCCGAACGCGCGCGCATCCCGCGCTGGGTCATGGACGAGCTGCTGCGGCGCCTGCGGGAGGAGACGGGCGAGGCACCGCCGACCGACAAGGTCTGCCGGGGGACCCTCCTGTCCTGGTCACAATACCTGGTGGACGTGAGCGACGGCGGGTGGCGCGACGCACGGCTCAAGCCCGAGGGCAATCTGTCGGCGCAGCAGATCAGGGAGTGGACCGAGCGCCCCAAGTAGCATCGGCTTGAAGCCGCCGCGGTACCGCGCCATATTGCGGCCCATGCGGGTCACGACCTGGACCGAATACAGCCTCATCATCGTGCTGCACCTCGCCCGCCGGCGTCAGGCGGAGGGCGGGACAGTCGCCGCCCGCGAGCTCGCCGAGGCCGAGCGCCTTCCCGGCGACTATGTCGAGCAGATCCTCCTGCGGCTCCGCCGGGCAGGCCTCGTCGAGAGCATCCGCGGGGCGCGCGGCGGCTATCTGCTGGCCCGCGATCCCGCGCAGATTTCCGTCCGCGACGTGATGACCGCGTCCGAGCACCAGACCTTCGAGATCAACTGCGAGTCGCACCCGATCGATGCGGCGCGATGCCAGAACGGGAGCGGTTGCAGCATCCGGCCGGTGTGGCAGGCCCTCCAGCAGCGGGTGGACGACCTGCTGGGCAGCATCTCCCTCGCCGACCTGATGAAAGACGAAGCCCAGGTGCAGGAGCTCGTCGCGATACAGCCGGTCGCCTGATGGCTCGCGGCATCCCGATCCGACCCGGCCGCCGAGCCGGGTCGCTGCGTTCGAGGCCATGACTCCGCTCTCCCACCCGGAACTCCTGCGGTACTCGCGCCACCTCCTGCTGCCTGAAGTCGGCGTAGCGGGCCAGGAGCGGCTCGGCGCGGCGCGCGTGCTGCTGATCGGCGCCGGAGGGCTGGGCTCGCCCGCGGCACTCTACCTTGCGGCGGCGGGCATCGGGACGATCGGCCTCGTCGACTTCGACGCGGTGGACGTGACGAACCTGCAGCGGCAGATCCTCCACGGGACTGCGGCGGTCGGCCAGTCGAAGCTCGACTCCGCGACCGCGCGCATCGCCGACCTGAATCCGCACGTCACGGTCGTCCCCCACAAGGTCCGCCTTTCCTCGGAGAACGCACGCGAGATCATCGGGGCGTACGATGTCGTGGTGGATGGCTCGGACAACTTCCCGACGCGCTATCTGGTGAACGATGCCTGCGTCCTCGAAGGGAAGCCGCTCGTCTACGGCAGCATCTTCCGCTTCGACGGCCAGGCTTCGGTCTTCGATGCCGCCCGCGGGCCGTGCTACCGCTGCCTGTACCCCGAGCCGCCTCCGCCCGGCCTCGTGCCGTCCTGCGCCGAAGGGGGCGTGCTCGGCGTCCTGCCCGGGATCATCGGCAGCATTCAGGCGCTCGAGGCGATCAAGCTCGTGCTGGGGATCGGCGAGCCGCTCGTGGGACGCCTCGTGCTCGTGGACGCGCTCCGCTTCCGGATCCGGGAGCTCGCGCTGCGGAAGGATCCTGAGTGTCCGGTCTGCGGGACATCGCCGACCGTGACCGCGCTGATCGATTACGACGCGTTCTGTGGCATTCCACCGGCGCCCGGTGCGGACACCGAGGTCGAGGCAGGCGCGCTGTCCCGGGAACTCCGGAGCGCGGCAGCGCCCTTTCTCCTCGATGTCCGCGAACCGCACGAATGGGACATCGCGCGGGTGGAGGGGGCTACGCTCATTCCGCTCGGGCAGCTCCCGGCGCGCCTCGGCGAGATCGATCCGCACACGCCGGTCGTGACGTACTGCCACCACGGCGTGCGCTCGCAGCGCGCCCGCGAGATACTGACCGGCGCCGGGTTCCGCGGCGTGCGGAGCCTGGCCGGCGGCATCGACGCCTGGGCGCGCGAGGTGGAGCCGGGGATGGCGAGGTATTAGGGGGGAGCGGTCAAACAGCGGTCGAACAGCGGTCGAAGAGCGGTCGGAAAGCGGTCGCTGGGTCCGGCGGTGGGTGGAAACGAAAAGGGCGACCGGACCCCAGTCCGACCGCTCCTCGACCGCTCCTCGACCGCTGTTTGACCGCTTCCCGACCGTCCGACGAGTGCCGAAGGCGGGACTCGAACCCGCACGGGCTTGCGCCCACTGCGCCCTGAACGCAGCGCGTCTACCAGTTCCACCACTTCGGCGAGCCGCACAAGCTACCCACCTCGTGACCTCGCCGTCAAGCACGCCCGTTGACCGGTCTCAAGCCACGGTCTATCCTTTGCTTAGGTACTCACCGTGGCCCAGAAAACGCCCCCTGCCGCAGACGAGCGGAAGACTTCCGTCGCCCGTAACCCGAAGGCGACGCACGACTATCATGTCCTCGAGACATGGGAGGCGGGCATCGTGCTGACCGGTACCGAGGTCAAGTCGCTCCGCGGCGGGAAGGCCTCGATCAAGGAGTCGTGGGCCCGCGTGAGGAACGGAGAGGTGTTCCTCGAAGGGATGAACATCACGCCGTACGAGCAGGGCAACCGCTACAACCACGACCCGGTCCGCTCCAGGAAGCTGCTGCTCCACCGCCAGCAGATCGACAAGCTGATCGGGGCGATCGAGCAGAAAGGGCTCGCGCTCATTCCGCTCGAGCTCTACTTCCTGAACGGGCGGGCCAAGGTCGCACTCGCCCTCGGGCGCGGCAAGAAGCAGCACGACAAGCGGGAAGACATCAAGCGGCGCCTCGCCGACCGCGAAGCCGCCCGCGCGATGGCGAGCGCGCGGAGGGGCAAGTGACCGCTCTCCTCCTCGCGGCGCTGCTCGCCGCCGCCCCGGCACCGCCGCAGTCGGTGACCGTCGCCACGCCGCGCGGCGAGCTCGAGCTCCCGGTGCGCACCGATGCAACGGGGAGCCCGGTCGTCTTCGCCTCGCCGCTCGTCATTGCGCTCGGCGGGGAAGTGAAGCTCGCGGGCGCCTGGGCGGAAGTGACGATCGCGCGTCGTCCCCTCCGGCTCCTGATCGGCTCGGCGCTGTACCTCAGCAGCAACAAGGTCCAGCCGATGGCCGGAAGCGTTTCGCAGATCGGCGACACACTCTTCGTTCCGCTGGATTTCCTCACCACCGTGCTGCCACGGGAGTTCGGGGGGCGGCTTCGCTGGGATTCCCTCAGCGCGCACCTGATCGAAACCGGCTGGGTGGCGCGCGTGCGCGCGCCCGACCCGCGCTCGACGGCGAGCACCGGCTCCCCCCGGCCCCCCGCCCGCGCCGGCCAGCGGCTCCCGAACGGGCTCCGGGCCGGACATCTCGTCACCGTCGACGCCGGTCACGGCGGTGAGGACCCGGGTACACGCGGGGTCTTTCTGCCGCGCGGCCTGGTGGAGAAGGACATCACGCTCCGCGTAGCGCTGATGCTCCGCGAAGAACTGCAGAACCGCGGGATCAAGGTGCGCATGACCCGCACCACCGACGTCCGGCCCGATCTCCGCCGCCGCGCGCCGATGTGTGGCGCCGATTGCGACCTGTTCGTCAGTCTTCATGTGGATGCGCTCGATCCGCGCCGAAGCCCGAACTACCGGTCGGTGGATGGGTTCCACACGATCATCATCGGCGAGGAGAATACGGCGGAGTCGGACCGCATCGCCCGGCTCGAGAACGAAGCGCTCCGCTTCGAGACGGCGGACGATGGGCGGGCCGAAGGGGGCGCGCTCGGTTTCATCCTGAAGGACCTGCAGATGAACGAGTACCTCCATGAATCGGAGCGCGCCGGCGCGCTGGTCCAGGAGCATCTGGCCCCGTTCCACCCAGGTCGCAATCTCGGCGTCAAGCAGTCGAACATCCTTGCCGTGCTCAACACCGCGCGGCGGCCGGCGATCCTGGTCGAAATGGGCTTCAGCAGCCATCGCAGCGATGCCGCCTTCCTCGCCTCTCCATCGGGCCAGCGGAAGATCGCGCAGGGAATCGCGGACGCGATCGTGAACTATCTCCTCGAGTTCGAACGCCGAAGCGGTATTGCGGATCCGGTGGAGGGGGGATCGTGAGGCGCGCGGTTCCGCTGGTGATCGCAGGCGCACTCGTCTCGGGCTGCGCGTATTACAACGCGATGTACAACGCGCGGCGGCTCTCGGAACGGGCGGAGAAGGCGGAGCAGGAAGGCCGGAACTTCGACGCGAATACGCTTTGGGGCCAGGTGACGGTCAAGGCCGAGACCGTGATCGCGCGCCACCCGGACAGCAAGTATGCGCCGGAGGCGTATGCCCTGATGGGACGCGCGCACGCGCGGCTCGGGAACTGCACGCGCGCGCGCCCGGCGCTCGAGTCGGCCCTCGCTTCGCCGCTCGACTCCGCGGTCGCGCTCGAAACCGAGCTCTGGCTCGCGCGCTGCCACGCCGATCTTGGAAGGCATCACGATGCGATCGTCCGCTTCGAGCGGGTAATCGCCGCGGGCGACCCCGCCCACCAGCGCGCCGCGCGGGCAGGGCTCGTGCGCTCGCTCCGCGCCACGGGGCGGGCGGATGAGGCCGTGCGCCTCGCCACGGAGCATCCCGACATCGGCGCGGTCGACCGCCTCTCGGCCCTGGCAGCGGCGGGCCGCGCCCCCGAAGTGCTCGCGCTTGCGGATTCACTCATCGGCGCACGGGACAGTACGGTGCCCTGGGATTCGATCATCACCTGGCTCGCGGCACGCGACCGCGCGTCGGCCTCGATCCTCGTGGACCGTGCGGACAGCGCCCCGGGTTCGGCGCCCGCCATCCGCGCCAACCGCTTCCTGGCCGATGCCGCCCGCCACGCGGACGACCCCGCACGGGCGCGACGCCGACTCGAGCAGGTGCGTGACCAGGGGGCGGCGCCCGGGGCCGCCGCATCGGCACGGCTGGAACTGGTCCGCCTCGACATGCGATCGGTGAGCACGCGAGCGGAGCTCGACCCGATCGTGCAGGCGCTCGCGAGAGACGCCGAGTCGCCGCTCCGCACACAGGCGCAGCAGCTGCAGCGCGCGGTCGAGCTCGTCACCTCATCGGTCGATTCCTCCCCCGCCGGCACGCGGGCCGGCGACATGCGGATCTTCCTCGCGGCCGAAACGGCCCGCGATCTCCTGCAGGCGCCGCGGCTCGCGGAGGCACTGTTTCGCCAGGTCGCGGCAGGGTGGCCCGACTCCCCCTACGCCCCGAAGGCGCTCCTCGCAGCCGCGCAGCTTGCCGGGGACACGCTGCTCGTCGCCGAGGTGAGCTCGCGGTATCCCTCGAGTCCCTACGTGATCGCGGTGGGCGACACGGCCTTCGCCAGCCTGCGGGCGCTCGAGGACTCGCTCGGGGCCTTCGCCGATTCGCTGCGGGTCGGCCCGCCGGTGCCCGCGCCGACTCGGCCTGGGGGAGCGCGGCCCGGCCCGGTTCGCGCCGGCACTCCGACCGGTCCCGTGAGGTGATGTCCTCTCCGCTGGCCAGGTCCCTGTTCGGCACCACGTTCACCAATCCCGTCATCCTCGCCGCCGGCACCGCCGGCTATGGTCTCGAGCTCGCTGGAGTCACCGAGCTCGAGCGACTCGGCGGCATCGTCTGCAAGGCGGTATCCGCAGAGCCGCGTGACGGGAATCGGCCGCCGCGCGTGGCGGAATTCCCGGGCGGGATGCTCAACTCCGTGGGGCTCGCCAACCCCGGCCTCGCGCGCGTGTCGTCGCACGAGCTTCCGCGCCTCGCGGCGGCCGTCACCCGCTGCCGCATCCTCGTCAACGTGGTCGGCTTCACGACCGGTGAATACGCGCGTGTCGTGACCGGACTCGAATCGGTCGAGGGCATCACCGCCTATGAGCTCAATCTCTCCTGTCCGAACACCTCGGCGGGCGGCGTGGAATTCGGCGCGGATGCGGAGTGCGTGCGCCGCATCGTCACCGAGTGCCGCGCGCTCACGCGTCGGGGGCTCGCCGTCAAGCTGTCGCCCGCGCTGCCGGACATCGCGGCCCTCGCCCTCGTCGCACGCGACGCGGGGGCCGACGCGATCACGGTGGTGAACACCCTCCCCGGCCTTCTCTACGACGGTGATGCCACGCGGCTCGGCCACGGCAACGGCGGCGTGAGCGGCCCCGTGCTCCTGCCGATCGGCGTGCTCGCCGTCGTGCGGGTGCTCGAGCGAACGGGAGGCATGCCCGTGATCGGCGTGGGGGGTGTGCGGACCGCAGCGGACGCTCGCCAGTACCTCCGCGCCGGCGCGACCCTCGTCGGCGTCGGCACGGCCGCGCTCGCCGACCCGCGCGTTCCGGAGCGGATCGTGCGGGACCTGGAGCGCGGGCATGGCTGAGCTCGTCGTCGCTCTCGACGTAGGAAGCGCGGCTGCGGCGGAGCGGCTGCTGGATGCGATTCCCGCCGCGCGCTGGGTGAAGGTCGGATCGGTACTGATGGGCCGGGAGGGACCGGCGCTCCTGGCGCGACTGCGTTCGCGCGGCCTCAGCATCTTCCTCGACCTCAAGTGGCACGACATCCCGAACACCGTGGCGGGAGCCGTCTCGGCGGCGCGGGACGCCGGAGTGTCGATGGCGACGGTGCACGCGATCGGTGGCGCGCGCATGATGGCCGCCGCGGCGGCAGAGGCGGGTGACCTCGCCCTCGTCGGCGTCACCGTCCTCACCTCGCACGACGCGCAGAGCTATGATCGCGCGCTCGGCCGGACCGGCACCGAGCTCGACATGGAGGTCGTCCGACTCGCGCGTGAAGCCATCGACGCGGGGCTCCGCGGCATCGTCTGCTCGCCGCGCGAGCTCGCCGTGGTGCGCGACGTGATCGGGCCAGGCAAGCACCTCGTGGTGCCCGGAATCCGCGGCCCCGGCGACGTGGTGGGCGATCAGGTCCGCACCGCCACCCCCGCCGAAGCCGTCGCGAATGGCGCCACCCACCTGGTCGTCGGTCGCCCGATCATTGCGTCGTCGGATCCCCGACGCGCATTCGACGAAATGCGGCGCCAGCTCGAGAGGTGACCCTCGCGGCGCGACCCTGCCGAAGCTACAGCGTCTTCAGATACTCGATCAGGTCTCCCTGCTCTGCGTCGGTCAGTTCCAGCTCCAGCAGCTCCATGTAATGCTCCACGACTTCTCCGAGCGTCGCGGCGCTCCCGTCGTG
>JAICNA010000147.1 GCA_025928955.1 Gemmatimonadales bacterium
ACGGGTGAGGAGCGCGTCCCGCATCCCCGCGCCGCCGACCCGGGTCGTGCGGAAATTCTCACCCCAGTGGACCAGGTCTTCGACGGTCGTGAGCAGCGCGCCATCGCCGAGCTGGAGCCAGCGGGGCATGTCGGCCCGATAGCCGGAGTCGACGGGCTCGTACCCGATGGCGCGATCCAGGACGACGTCGGCGTAGTGGCCGAGGTACGCCGTGCGGGTCATCCCCAGCGGGACGAAGATCCGGTCGCGCGCCTCGTCCCGGAGCGATCGGCCGGCGGCGCGCTCGACGATGAGCGACAGGAGGAAGTAGCCGGAGTTGCTGTAGAGGTGTTCCTCTCCCGGGAGGAAGTTGAGCGCCCGCTGCCGGGCGATCATCTGCAGCGCATCGTCGGGTGTGGACACGTCGTCGTAGCGAATGCCGGCCAGCTGCAGCAGCCCGATGTAGTCCCTGAGACCGCTCGTGTGATGGAGGAGGTGGCGGATGGTGATTGGCCGTTCGTACTCGGGCAGCTCGGGAAGGAAGCGCCGCACGTCGTCATCGAGCGAGAGCTTCCCTTCCTGCTGGAGCAGGAGGATCGTGGCGGCGGTGAACTGCTTCGACGTCGAGCCGATGTCGAACACCGTCGCGGGAGTGATCGGCACGCGGTGCTCGAGGTCGGCGAGGCCATAGCCGCGGGCATACCGGATCCGCCCGTCCTGATAGACACCCACCGCGCATCCCGGTGCATCAGGCCTGTCATAGGACGCGAACACCGAATCCACGCGGGGCTCGGGCGCGAATTGCTGCCCGCGGACCTGGGAAGGCACCAGGCACATCGCCGTCAGGATCAGGGCCGGAAGTTTCGGCATCGGCAGCGTCGCGTTCGTTGGGGTGTTGTCGGCGCGAAAAGAAGCGTGCGGAGGTTACGAGGGACGGGATGCCTTGGCAAGCTCGGATTCGGGTACATCTCGGGATGACACGCATAGGTGGACGTGTCATCCCGAGCAGAGCGAGGGATCTACTCGAAGAGTTCCGGACCGGTGAGTAGATCCCTAGGTCGCTTCGCGTCCTCGGGATGACATCCCGGCCGCGAAGCGGCTCCTCACTCTATCTCCCACACCGGCTCATACGTGCACTGGGCATCCGCCGGCGAGGTGGCGCACGCCGACAGGGTGAAAGACCCCACGGTCGGCAGCGGCAGCGTCCAGACCGCTTCGGCGACGCCGTTGCCGTTGGCGGTAAGCTCGGTGGCCGCGAGCGTGCCCCCGGTCGCCTGGAGGCGGACCACGGCGCCTCCCACCCTGGCCCCGGCTGCCGTCGTCACGATGAGATCGAGCTCCAGCACCGTGTGATCGGGATCCGGGACATAGCTCGACGCGGTTCCGCTCGTCACCCGATAGACCGTGGTGACGGGATCCGGCTCCTGGTCGGGGCCGCTCTCGGATCCGCAGGCGGCGACGACGATGAGGCTCGCCAGCAACGACATTACCCGGACGGGTGGCTTCACGCGTTCCTCCATTCGATGGGGATTGATTCAACAGGTGCCGCCGCCCGCAGTGGTCCGAAGCAGCGCCACCGATCAGCTCGTTCCACCGGAAACAACCGCGATGGCGTCGATCGAGAAGGCCGCGCGGGAGCTGCGCAGGGCAATCGAATCGTAACTCGACGGGAGTGGTGTGCAATGCGGCGGACGCGGAAGGGATGCCGCTTTGGCGCTCCTCGAAGTTCCGCTCAATGAATCGCAGAGCGACCCGATTGCCGCGTCGGCCGCTGCGCGGCCTCCTCGCAATGACGCCGCTACACCTCGAATCGATACCCGGCCTTCCGCACCGTAATGATGTGCACCGGCTGCGCCGGATTCGGCTCGAGCTTCGCGCGAAGCTCGAACACGTGAAGGTCCACGGTGCGCGTGCTGACGTCCGGCTGATATCCCCATACGGCGCTCAGCAGGTCGCTCCGCGGCACGACGGCACCCGCCCGGTCCATCAGCGCGACGAGGAGATCGAACTCCTTCGGTGTCAGGGCGACGGGATCGCCACCTCGTTTCACCGTGCGCGCCATCCGGTTGACCTCGACCTCGCCGAACCGATCTACCGCCGGCGCCGAAGTCCCTGGCGCCGCTGCCGCCATTGCCGCCGCTCCCGCCGTCGACAACCGCGACCGCCTCAGCAGCGCCTCCACCCGCGCGAGGAGCTCCATCGCGCCGAATGGCTTGGTGACGTAGTCGTCGGCACCTAAGCGAAGGCCGCGGACCTTGTCGGCCTCTTCGCCGCGCGCGGTGAGGACGAGGATCGGGGTCTCGATCCCCTCCCCGCGCAGCGTGCGGATGACGCGATAGCCGTCGAAGCCGGGGAGCATGAGGTCGAGGATGATGAGGTCCGCGTCGCGCTCCCGCGCGCGGTCCACGCCTTCCGGGCCGGTGCTCGCGACGGCGACGTCGAATCCCTCGCTCTGCAATGCCGTGGTGACCGCGAAGGCGAGGTCGGCGTTGTCCTCGACCACGAGCACGCGCGTCATCGCCCGTTCACTCCCGCCGCATCGATCGGCAGCGCCACGACGAAACGCGCCCCCGCCCCCGCCGAGCCGTCGCCATTCGCAGCGGCGACGTGCACGCGCCCTCCGTGCTCGTCCACGAGCCGGCGCACGACGGCGAGCCCGATGCCGGTCCCTCCCACGGCACCGCCCGTGTCCCGCGCCATCCGGTAGTACGGGGTAAAGATCCGCTCGCGCTCGTCCGCCGGTATGCCGGGACCCTCGTCGGTCACTTCGAGCGTCCAGCGGTCTCCCGCCGCTTTCGTGGTGATCGTCACGTCCTGTCCTGCGGGCCCATAGCGCACGGCGTTGTCGAGCAGGTTGAGCACCACCTGGCGGAGCGCACTGCGATCCACGCTGGCGACGATGCCGCGCTCGAGCCGCGTGGTGAGCCGCACGCCGTGCGCCTCCGCGAGCGGCTCGAACCCGGAGACGATCTCGTCGATCTCGGTGGCGATGTCCGTGCTGACCGGTGAGAGCCCGCCCCGTCGCGAGTGGGTGAAGTTGAGGATGCTGTCCACCAGGAACGAGAGGCGCCGAGCCTCCTTGTCGATGATGCGGAGCGACCGCTCCCGTTCCTCGGCGGGCACTTTCCCCATGTGCAGGAGCTCGGCGAGGAGCCGGATCTGCGCGAGCGGCGTCCTGAGCTCATGCGAGACGCCGGAGACGAACTCGTCGCGCAGGCGGGCCAGCTCCTCCTGGCGGCGGAAGAGATAGAGGAGCATGCCGAGGAGGCCGATGGCGACGCACGCGGTGGCGAGCACCTCGGGAAGGCGCGACCGGGGGAGGCCGCCGAGGATCAGCTGGCCGGCGGCCGCCGGATCGATCGCGACCGCGAAGCGCAGGCCGCCCAACCGCGGCTCGAGGGAATCGGTGGCGGCGTAGAGCGTGTCGGCGCGGGTCTCGCTCTGGTAGACGACCTCGCCCGCGGGCGTCGTGACCGTGACGGCAAGGATCGAGTCGACGCGGAGCCCGCGCGTCAGCGTGTTCGGCAGGATGGGCTGGGATTCCAGCACCGCCTTCACCGTGCGGCCCACCGGCAGCCCGGCCGGAACGGCAAAGCCGTAGGCGACGATCGGCTTGCCGGTCGAGTCCACGGTGAGCGCCTGCGCGAGCAGGAACGGGCGCCCGCCCAGCTCCGAAAAGATCCCCGTCAGCAACTGTGACGTGAGCGGAACACCCGGCGGTCGCGGGGCGCCCGGGTTGGACAGCGGCGGCTCGGGCGCGCGCGGCGCGAGCGCCTGGGCGATGACGGTGTCGCGGACCTTCCGCAGGTTCTCTTCGGTGGCGAGCGCCGACGCCGAGGCGTCGATGCCGCTGTCCGCGAACGTCACCTGATAGAAGAGACTCACGCCCTCGAGGCAGCGGCAGAGCTGGCCCCTGGCCCGGATGAGCTCCGCGGCGCGCTCGGCGCCGAGAGGAGGTGTCGGTCCATTGGCACCGATCGAGCGCACGACGAGATCGAACGCGCCGCGGTGCTGCGGGACCATCCGGAAGCCTGCCGCGTTCTTCAGCTGGTACGCCGCAAAGCCCGCGTACTCGCGCAGGGTCCGCTCGGTCATCTGCTGCTGCGCACGCGACGCGTCGAAGGCGCGATACGCGAGCAGCGCCGTCAGCCCGACGGCGACGAGGATGAGCCCGACCGTGATGGACGGCGTCAGGGCGGCGAAACGCTGCGGCAGCTTCTTCACGCCGGAAATCTACAGTCTCCCGCCCCCATGCGACGGCGCTCCCGACCCTGCAAACACGAACCAAACACGTCGCGAACACGAGAGGCGTCTCTTTCTCGCCGCGGCACGCGTCAGATCAGGAGAACTCCCGAACCCATCGAGGCAATGACCGCCATCCTTCAGCGCCTTACGCAGGTCCGCCGGGATGAGGCGGCGCCGGTGCTCGCATCGGCGCTCGCCTTCTTCTTCATCCTCACGGCGCTGATGGTGCTCCGGCCCGCCCGGGACGCGCTCGGGATGCAGCGCGGGATCGAGGCGGTCCGGTGGCTCTTCGTGGGCACGGCCGTCGTCACCCTCGCGGTGAACCCGGTCTTCGGCCTGCTCGTGAGCCGCCTCCGGCGCCTCGCCTTCATCGACGCCACCTACCTCTTCTTCGCCGCCAGCCTGCTCGGCTTCTACGCCCTGCTGGTGATGGCGCCGGCGGCCGTCGGCGAGACCAGCGGGATGGTCTTCTTCGTCTGGTACAGCGTCTTCAACCTCTTCGCCACGATGGTCTTCTGGGGCCTGATGGCGGACCGCTTCTCGCTCGATCAGGGCAAGCGGCTCTTCGGCGTGATCGCGGCGGGCGGCTCGCTCGGCGCCATCGCCGGGCCCTGGCTCGCTTCGGAGCTGGCGAAGCCGCTGGGGACTCCGGCGCTTCTTCTGGTGTCGGTGGTGTCGCTCGCGCTGGCGATGGTCGCGATGCGAGTGGTGGGGCGGGGGCGGGTCGCTGAGCCGGACGCGGCGGAAGCGGCGGGAACGGCGGGAACGGCTCACAAGAATGAAGAGCGCGCGGTGATCGGCGGCAGCGCGTGGGAGGGGATGAGGGCGGTATTCGGGTCCACCTACCTCTCCGGCGTCGCGGTGTACGTGCTGACGCTGACGGTGGTCGCGACGTTCATCTACTTCACGCGGCTGCAGATGGTGGCGGCGGCGGGCGACGGGCTCGATGCGCGCACCACGCTCTTCGCGCGCATCGACCTCTTCACGCAGATCGCCACCCTGGTGCTGCAGGCGCTGATCGCGGGGAGGCTGATGCAGCACGTGGGCGTCCCGTTCACGCTCGCGCTGCTCCCGATCACGGCGGCGCTCGGCTTCCTCGGCCTCGCGCTCACGGCCTCGCTCGCGACGCTGGTCCTCTTCCAGGCGGCGTTCAGCGCAGTGCAGCGCGCCTTCACCCGCCCGGCGCGCGAGACGCTGTTCACCGTGGTGAGCCGCGCCGACAAATACAAATCGAAGGCCTTCATCGACACGTTCGTCTACCGCGGCGGCGACGTGGTGGGCGCGCAGGTCGAAGGAATGCTCGGACGCCTCGGGACGGGGCTCGCCGCGCTCATTTCCGTCTCGGTCCCGCTCGCCGTCGCCTGGGCCGCGCTCGGCGTCTGGCTCGGCCGCCGCCAGGAGCGGCTGGCTGTTCAACGGTCCGTACCTGCCCGCGCCGGAACAGAGCCGGCGCTCCCACTCGAACCCCAACCCGAACCCTCATGATCAATCGTCGCAACTTCGTCGGCATCGCCGCCGGCGCCGGCGCCTCGCTCGCGCTCCCGCCGCAGCTCCTCCGGGCACTGCAGCGCCCGGGCGCGTTCGCGCCGTCATCCGCAGAGCTCATCATGCGGACCATCCCGTCCTCCGGGCAGAAGATTCCGGCGGTCGGGCTCGCGTTCTCGAACCACCCGAGCTGCGCGGATCACGCCGCGCTCAAGGAGGTCATGAAGGCGTTCGCCGACGGTGGCGGGAAGATGCTGGACGCGACTCTCGGCAACGCGGCGAACGAGCAGTTTCACTTCACGGCGGCCAGCGAGCTCGGGATCACGAAGAACCTCTTCTGGTCCACGCGGGGCTTCGTCCACGGCCCCCCCGATCCATCGAGAACCGGGGCTGCCGCCGTGAAGCCGCATATCGATGCGGTGCTGGAGAAGCTCAAGGTGCCGAGGATCGACCTGGCGTGGACCAATGCAGCGAGCGACCCGGCGCTGCTCGCCGCCCTGAAGGAGGAGAAGAAGGCGGGGCGCATCCGGCACATCGGTGTAATGACGATCGTCGTGAAGAACCAGGCCGCGCAGCTCGAGGCCCTCATGCGGAACGAGCCGATCGACTTCATCGGCATCGACTACGACGTGAGCCATCGCTTCGCGGAGGAGACGATCCTGCCGCTCGCGCTCGAGCGGAAGATCGGCGTGGTGGCGTACTTCCCCTTCAGCAACAACTCGGGCGTGAGCTGCACCCAGCTGAGCCGCAACCTGTTCGCGCGCGTGGGCAGCACGCCGCTGCCGGAGTGGGCCGCCGATTTCGACGCGAAGACCTGGTCGCACTTCTTCCTCAAGTACGTCATCAGCCACCCGGCGATCACGGTTGCCCGGGTGGGGACCACCAAGCCGCACCACATGCTCGACAACATCGGCGGCGGCATCGGCCGGCTGCCGGACGAGGCGACGCGGAAGCGCATGGCCGCCGTCGTCGATGCACTTCCTGCGCTTCCGCCGCTCCCGCCGAACCCCGCAGCGGCGCCCGGGATCGCGGTCGCGACCGCGGTCCTCGACCGCTACGTCGGCGAATACGCGGCGGCGTCCGGCTTCATCGCGACGTTCCGCCGGGACGGGGACAAGCTGTTCGTGAAGCCCGGCAACAATCCGGAGGCGCCGCTCAACGCGCGCTCGGAGATCCGCTTCCAGGATCCGCGCGGGCCGATCTTCGAGTTCCAGGTCGACGCACAGGGGAAGGTGACCGGCGCCATCCTCGAGCAGCAGGGACCGCAGGGGGCGCAGCGCCTGCCCCTGGAGCGGAAGTGATCATGCTCGATCGTCGATCCTTTCTCGGCATGGCTGCCGGCGCCGGTGCGTCGCTGGCGCTTCCGCCGCAGCTGCTCCGCGCATTTCAGCCGGGGCGTGCATCGCTCATCCAGCGCGCAATTCCCTCATCGGGCGAGATGCTTCCGGTCATCGGACTCTCGTTCTCGAACCACCCGTCGTGCGCGGATCACGCGGCGCTCAGGGACGTCCTCAGGACGATGGTCGACAACGGCGGCCGGGTCTTCGACGCGATGCACGGCAGCCCGAGCGCGGAACAGTTCCACGCGCGCCTCGCCAACGATCTCGGAGTGCAGAACAAGGTCTTCTGGTCGACGCGAGGTACCGCCCCGGGCGGCCCGGGCGGACCGCCGGAGCCCGGCCCCGCCGCAGTGAAAGCCCATATCGACAAGTGGCTGGCCTGGACCGGGGGGAGCCGGATGGACCTGGTCATGCTGCCGGTCGCGGCCGACCCGTCGCACCTCGCCGCACTCGCGGAGGAGAAGAAGGCGGGCCGCGTCCGATACATCGGCGTGCAGCTGATCGGCGACCCCGGCTACCCGCGGATGGAGTCGATCATGAAGAGC
>JAICNA010000054.1 GCA_025928955.1 Gemmatimonadales bacterium
GGCGGAAGGCGGGTGGGGTGTGGCGGAGCGGGACGCGATACGGCTGAGTGAGTGACGGCACACGAAAACACGAAAGTGCTTTCGTGTGGGCAGTTCCGATCCCATTGTGCCGGAAGCTGCCGATATCTCAGTTACCTACCTGAGTCTCCGCGCCTCCGCGCCTCCGTGGTTCCCGAACAAGATCACACCGCCTCCCGATAACCCTCCTCGCCATCGGCATACAACGCCTCGATCTGCCGCTGATAGTTCTTCTCGACGGCCCGGCGGCGAACGCTGAGCTTCGGCGTGAGCTCGCCCGACTCGATACTGAAGTCGCGGGGCAGGAGCAGCACCTTCTTCGGCATCTCGAAATGCGCGAGGTCCCGCAACGACTTGAGGACCTCGCGCTCCATCTTCTCCTGCGCCTCGGGCAGCGCGATGAGCGACGCATTGTCGGTGAACACCAGGTTCCGGTGCTCCGCCCAGGCAGTGAGCTTCTCGAAGTTCGGCACGATGAGCAGGGAAGGAAACCGGCGCTTGTCGCCGATCATCACCGCATTCGCCACGAACTTGTTCGCCTTTGCGAGGTTCTCGATCGGCTGGGGCGCGATGTTCTTTCCGCCGGCCGTCACGATGATGTCCTTCTTCCGGTCCGTGATCTTGAGGAAGCCGTCGCCGTCGAGCTCCCCGATGTCCCCGGTGTGGAACCAGCCTTCGGCGTCGATGACTTCGGCCGTGGCCTCGGGCTTCCGGTAGTACCCCTTCATCACGTGCGGGCCGCGGGTGAGGATCTCCCCGTCCTCCGCGATGCGGACCTCCACGCCGGAAACCGGCGGCCCGACGGTGCCGAGCCGGGTCCGGCCGAACTTGTTGACGGCGATGACCGGGGAGGTCTCCGTGAGTCCGTAGCCCTCGAGGATCGGGAGGCCGGCGGCGAAGAAGAACCGCGCGATGTCGGCGGAGAGCGGCGCGCCGCCCGACACGAAGAAGCGGAGCCGGCCGCCGACGCGCTGGTGCAGCTTCGAAAAGACGAGCCGCCGTGCCACGGCGTACCGGAGCACCAGCGACCGGGGGACGGGCCGTCCCGAAAGTTCGTACTCCACCCACCGCTCGCCGATGCGCTTGGCCCAGAAGAAGAGGTTCTTCTTGATGGCCGACCCGCTCAGCGCGTTCTCGAGCACGCGCGAATAGATCTTCTCGAAGAGCCGGGGCACCGACAGCACCACGGTCGGCCTCCGCTCCATCATCTCCGCGGGCACGGCGTCGATGCTCGAGGCGTAGTTGATCACCGTGCCCGACTGCATCATGCAGTAGTGGCCGGCCATTCGCTCGAAGATGTGCGACAGGGGCAGGAACGAGAGGCACTCGTCCCGCTCGCTGAGCGGGAGCACCTCGAGGCCGGCGACCACGTTGCTCGTGATGTTCCCGTGCGTCAGCATCACGCCCTTCGGGTCACCAGTGGTGCCGGAGGTGTAGATGAGCGTGGCGAGATCGTCCGGCACGGCGCGCAGCGCCCCCTCCCGCCACGCCGGCGCGCGCGCCGCCACGGCGCGTCCACGCTGGTACACTGATTCGAGGTCGAGGACGCCGTTCCCGCTGAGCCCCTCGTCGAACGCGATGACGTGTTGAAGCGCCGGGAGGCCGCCGCGGATGTCGAGCACCTTCGCGAGCTGCTCTCGCGTGGAGACGAAGAGCGCCGCCGCGCCGGCATCGCGCAGGATGTACTCGATCTGGCGCGGCGGCAGCGTCGGATAGACCGGCACATCGGCACAGCGCGCGGCGAGGCAGGCGTAGTCGGCGATGGCCCACTCGGGCCGGTTCTCCGACAGGATCCCGACGCGATCGCCCGGCCGGATCCCAAGCTCCGCGAGGCCCAGGCTCAGCGATTGCACGCGCTCGAGCAGGTCGGCGTACGAAAGCTCGGTCCAGGTGCCGCCGCGCTTCGCGCGCAGGGCGACCGGGTTCCGGAGAAAGCGATCGATGGAACCGAAGAACAATTCGGTCAGTGTGCGGGGCGGGGCCACCGGCGACCTCCCTCGCTCGGGTGGAACGGATCGGGGTTACTGAAACGCGACGACGAATCGCTGCCCGGAGCCCGGCACGAGCGCGCCACTCCGGCGGAGGACGCGCACCGCCACTTCGACCGTGTCGGGCGCCGTGAGGCCGGCGATGCGGCTCAGCGTGACCGACGCCACGCCGTCGGCGCCGGATACCACCGTGTCGGCGAGCGCCGCGGTGCCGGTGATCTCGACGGTCCGTGCGGCGGCATCCGCGAAGACCGGCTCGACGATCTCGAAGATCACGCCGCGGGCCGCCAATCCGACGTACGCGCCGTCGACGAGCGTGGCCACACGGGCAGTGAGGGGCGCGGACGTCGTCGACAGGGGATCGACGGTGAGCGTGTCCGGCGGCACTTCGACCGTATCGGCGCGCGCCACGACGGTGAGTGGAATCAGGTCGGAGACGAGCGAGCCCTGTGTGGCCTGGATCCGCGCCGTCGTGCCGCCGACGAGGCCGGCGATGCGACCGGTCGTCGGGTCGACGAAGATGTTGGCGGGGTCCGCCGTACGCCACTCGATCGGCACGTCCACGGGATTGCCGTCCCGGTCGAGCGCGCGCGCCGTGAGGGTGATCGTATCGCCCACCTCCACCGAGGCGGGCACCGGGGACACGACTTCGAGCGCGATCACGCCGCTGCCGTCGTCGGTGATGTCGGCACAACCGGCGGAAGCGGCGGTAACGGCGGAAAGGAGACATGCGCGGCGGAGATCTCCCGCCAGGGTCAGAAGCTTGCCGACTCGCCCGTTCCCGCTGCCGCCGCGCCCGCCGATTCCGCCGTTCCTTCCCCTCACGTCGTCTCCGGTGCCGCTTCGGTCCCGACTTCGCGCAGCGCCGTCTCCGCGTGGCGCACCCACCGCTCCGCATCGGGGCCCTTCGGCGGCCGCGAGAGGAATGCGCGCAGGTGCTTCGCCGCCTCCTGCGGTTCGTTGCGCTTGATGAGGAGGAAGGCGAGCCCGTAGTGCGCGCCGCCCAGCGTGTCGTCGATGTCGAGCGCGCGCCGGTAGTGGCGAATGGCCTCCTCGGGGCGATCGGTTTTCGTGAACGCGATCGCCATGTTCATCAGGATGCGCGCGTCGGTTGGGTTGTCACGATACGCGAGCCGGTACGACGTGAGCGCCGCCTCGTACTCCCCCTGCCGCTCGAGGGCGAGGCCCTCGTTCAGGTAGTCCAGCCGCTGCGGCTTGGGGGTGTCGGCGGATTCCTTGCCGGTGAGGCGTCGCCAGAGGCTCATCGAAGCGGTCGGATCTCCGCGCGGAAGGTGAAGTGGTGTCGGCACATAGGCTCGTCGGTCCAAGATAGTCCGCGCCTCCGGCCATCGCAACGCACGTTGCCGCGGCTCCGGCGGGGCAATAGGTTCCGGCCATGAGAAAGAGCGTCTCGGTGCCCAACGGCGTCATGGAAGTCGACTGGATGCTCTTCGGCGAGCTCTGCCGGGCGCTCGCGCTCCGCGTGGCCCACGAGTATCAGCCCGAAGTGGTGCTCGGCGTCGCGAAGGCTGGCGTCATTCCCGGCGTGGTCGTCGCCTCGATCATGCAGTGCGACTTCGCCTCCATGGTCGTGACGCGGAAGGAAGCCGACGCGGATCCGGTCCTCGTCATCGGGCCGCCGCCGACGATCCGCGGTCGCCGCGTCCTCATCGTGGACGAGACGTGCAATACGGGGAGCACCATGCGCCTCGCGCTGAGCGAGGTGAATGCCCTCAAGCCGAGCCAGGTCAAGACCGCCGTCTCGTTCAAGACGGGGAAGTACGCTCCGGACTACCACGCGTTCGAGACCGGGAGCTTCATCATTCTCCCCTGGGACCGTGAGATCATCCAGGACGGTCAGCTGGTGACCCGCCCCGACTACGCCGCCCGCCTCGACGCCCTCGGCTGACAACCTTCCGGCCGCGCGGCCGGTCTAACGCTCCGGCACCCTCTACTGGAGCATTCATGTCGCAGCCCGTCTCGTTCCTCCTGCTCACCGGATCGCTCGCGCTGGCCGCCACCACGGCCGCCGCGCAGCAGGCCAGTCGCCACACCCTGCAGGGCCAGGCCGTCTCCCTCTACAACCTCGCCGGTACCGTCCGGCTCGACCCCGGATCCGGAAACGCCGTCATCGCCGAGGTGACGCCGCGCGGCGACGATGCCGCACGCCTCACCGTCGAGACGGGCACCCTCCGCGGCCGCGAATCGCTCCGCGTCATGTATCCCGAGGGGGACATCGTGTACCCCTCGCTCGGCCGCGGCCACCGGACGCAGTTCCGGGTCTACGAGGACGGCACCTTCTTCGGCGACCGGCGCGATCGCGGCGAGGGGCGCGAGATCCGGATCACGGGTGATGGCAACGGCCTCGAGGCATATGCCGACATGCGGGTGCTCGTGCCGGCCGGAAAGTCGGTGGAGGTGTACGTCGGCGTCGGATCGGTGACGGTCACCAATGTGAATGGCGACCTCGTCGTGGACGTGGCCGCAGCCGACGTGACCACGGTCGGCACCCGCGGCAAGCTCCATCTCGACCTTGGCTCGGGTGAGGTTGCGGTCAGCGACGCGGAAGGGGAGCTGACCGTGGATGCGGGGTCCGGCGACGTGAGCCTCACCAACGTTCGCGGTGACAAGCTGCTGCTCGACACCGGCTCCGGCACGATCACGGGTGACGGGCTCCGTGCCGCCTCGATCATGCTCGACACCGGCTCGGGTGACGTGACGCTCAACGGCGTCTCGGCTCCAGTGATCGAACTCGATACCGGCAGCGGCACCGTCGAGCTCGGCCTCGAGAGCGACATCGAGACGCTCCGTCTCGACAGCGGCTCCGGCGATGTCATCCTCCGCGCCCCGGCCACTCTCGGCGCCCGCCTCGAAGCCGAGACCGGCTCGGGTGACGTGTCGGGCACCCTGATCGAGGGTCTCACCCGCCGCCGCGACGAGGACCGCGTGGTCGGCACGATCGGCGACGGGCAGGGGCTGATCACGATCGACAGCGGGTCGGGGGACGTCAGGTTGGAGAGGAGGTAGTTGGGAGTCGGACGGTCGGACAACGGCAAAAGCCAAGGGCGGATTGGGGAGACCCGATCCGCCCTTCTGTTACCTTCGCACGTCCGACCGTCCGACCGTCCGACCGTCCGACCGTCCGACCGTCCGACCGTCCGACTACCCCTCCAACCCCAGCGCCTCCCCATACCCCATCCCCTGCGCCATCCGTTCGTAGAGCGTCGCCATCGTGTCGGGGGAGCCCGCGAGGAAGCGGCAGCGGGCGTCGCCGCGCGAGCGGCACTCCACTTCCATGACGGCCATCGTCCCGCCGGACATCCGGCCGAGGAAATCGGCGAGGAGCCCGCAGGAGAGGTGACAGGAGGGGTACACGGCGCCGCCCTGGTCGGCCGCTTCGGCCCACTCCGAGGAATCGAGCGCCAGCACCGCGGCGCCGAGCTGGCGCACTGTGAGCGAGCCCCACCCGGTCTCGCTGAAGAATGACGAGAGGACCTCGCCGAGCCGCGCGGCGTCGAGCGCGGCTGGATCATTGACGCCGAACCTGGAGGCCAGCCAGGCGCCGTACGCCGCATAGAGCTCTTCGCCGCCCGCGAATCCCGCTTCCTGGAGGTAGGCTGCTGCCTGCACGCCGGTATCGCGCTCGAGGCTCGTGCGGAGCTGAAGCAGTGCACGGCGGCCGAGGCCGACGCAGCTGTGAGCGGGGAGCAGGGCAGTCGTCATGGATTGATATCGCGCGATGAGGGATGTGCGAAGCTAGGCCGTTTCGCCGACGCGGCGCAAGAGTTCGGCCTCGTCGATGACTTCGACGCCGAGCGTGCGCGCCTTGTCGAGCTTGCTGCCGGCGTCGTCCCCGGCCACGACGGCGTCCGTCTTCCTGCTCACGCTCCCGGCCACGCGACCGCCGGCACGCTCGATGAGCTCGGTCGCGCGGGCGCGCGCAAGGGTCGGGAGCGTACCGGTGAGCACGTAGGCCTTGCCGCTGAGCGGCCCCTCGCTCGACGCGCCAGTGGGCTCCGCGAGCGTGAGGCCCGCCTTCCGGAGTCGCTCGATGAGCGCCTGGTTGCGGGGCTCGTCGAAGAAGCTCGTCACCGCGTCCGCGATCGTCGGCCCGATCCCCGAAACGGCGGCGACGGTCTCCGCGGAGGCCGCCATGAGGGCGTCGAGCGTGCCGAAGCGGCGCGCCAGAAGCTGTGCGACCGTCTTGCCCACGTGGCGGATTCCGATCCCGAACAGGAGCAGCGACAGCGGCTGCGCCTTCGACGCCGCGATCGCATTCACCAGCTGCTCCGCGGATTGCTCCGCGAACCGGTCGAGCTCGACGAGCTGCTCCACGGTGAGCGCGTAGAGGTCGGCGACGTCGCTGATGAGCCCCGCGGCGAGGAGCTGCCGTACACGCTCGTAGCCGAGCCCGCGGATGTCCATCGCGTCACGGCCGGCGAAGTGGACGATCCCTTCGAGGACTCGCCCGGGACACGAGGCATTCGGGCAGTAGCGCATCGCTTCGTCCGCCGGGCGCTCGACGGGCGTGCCGCAGCGCGGGCATTCGTCCGGCATCCGGAAGATGCGCTCCGTGCCTTCGCGGCGGGCGGTGATCGGCGCGACGATCTGCGGGATCACCTCGCCGGCGCGAATGACCTCTACCCAGTCGCCCTCGCGGATGTCCTTCGTCGCGATGAGCTCCTCGTTGTGCAGCGTGGCGGCGGAGACGGTGACGCCGCTGACCTCGACGGGCTCGAGCTCCGCATACGGATTGAGCGCCCCCGTGCGACCGACGTTGATGCGGATCGCGCGGAGCCGCGTGACGGCCACCTCCGGCGCGAACTTGCGCGCGATGGCCCACCGCGGGTCCCGTCCGCCCACCACGCCGAGCTCGGTGTGGAGCGCGAGCGGATCCACCTTGATCACCACGCCGTCGGCCTGGAACGGCAGCACGCCGAGCAGCGCCTCGAACGAGGGGATCGCGCCCTGCACGTCCGCGAGCGACTCGAAGCGCTGGCGGTGCGGCTCGACCTTGAAGCCCCACGCCTCGAGGAGGTCCAGCGTTTCCCAGTGCGTGCGCGCCGGGAGCTTGCCCTCGATCGGCTCGACCGAGAAGGCGAACATGCGGAGCCGGCGCCGGCGCGTGCTCTCGGGGTCGAGCTGGCGGAGGGCGCCGGCCGCCGCATTCCGCGGGTTGGCGTAGAGGGATTCGCCGTCCCGCTCGCGCTGCATGTTGGTCCGCTTGAACATTTCGTACGGGAGGTACACCTCGCCCCGCACCTCCATGAGGGCCGGCCAGCCTTTTCCCCTGAGCGCGAGCGGCACGTCCGCGATGGTGCGGAGGTTGGCCGTGACGTTCTCGCCGATCACGCCGTTTCCGCGTGTCGCGCCGACGACGAACCGGCCGTCGCGGTACGTCAGGTTCACGGCCGCGCCGTCGATCTTCACTTCCGCGGTGTAGCCGGCGGTGCGCACCTCCGCGCTGTTCCGCGCGTTCCGCTCCTCCCACGCGACGAGCTCCTCCTCGTCGAAGGCGTTGGCGAGCGAGAGCATGGGGCGGAGATGCGGATGCTTGGCGAGCGACGACGCCGGCTCGGCGCCGACCCGCTGCGTGGGGCTGTCGGGGGTCTGCAGGTCGGGGTGCTCCGCCTCGAGCGCCTGCAGCTCGCGAAAGAGGCGGTCGTACTCGGCGTCGGATATGGTCGGCGCGTCGGCGACGTAGTAGGCCTGGTTCGCGTCGTCGATGAGGCGGCGCAGTTCCTCGGCGCGGGCGGCGGGAGACCCGCGGCCCTTCGTCACTGGCCCGTGGCCTCCTGCGAGATCACCGCCATCGTGACGCCGACGAGCCGCTCGATCTCTTCCGCACTCGCCTTGGCGAGCGCGTCCTCGCCCCACGGGGCCTCGCGGTCGTCGAACTGGTTGAGGAGCCGGCGAAGATAGCCGACGAGCGCCGCGCGCTCCCGCTCGCGGCTTCGATGTGCGGTGAGCTCGCCGCGCCGCTCCTGCAGCCGCTCGAAGCGGTGCGCGTTCCGGAGCGCGCGCGCCGTGAGGCTGGCGACGACCTGGCAGAACCGCACGTCCGCCTCGGAGAAGTGGGAGCCGTCCCGGAAGGCGCGGAGGAAGATGGCGCCGATCGGTGCGCCTCTCCAGGCGATCGGAATCACGGTGATCGACTTCACCTTGCGGTTGAGCAGCGTCCCGCGCGCGTGCCGCAGCGTGAGGTCCGTCGAGACATCGTCGATATGCACCGTCTGCCCCGTCTGCAGCGCCTGCCGCAGCTCAGGGTAGCGCTCGAGGTCGACGACGTAGTTGCGGATGCTCGGATCCTCGTAGCTGGCCACGAGCCTCACCGTGCGGCCCCCGCGCTCGGTGAGGAAGATCGAAGAGCGGTCGAGCCCGAACGTCTCGCCGAGGCGGCGGGCCACCGACTGCACGATATCCACGAACTGCAGCGAGCCCGCGATTTCCTGCAGGATCTCGATGATGGCGAGCAGGTGCCGGCGCTCCTGCTCGAGCGCCTGCACGCGCGTGGTGAGCCGATCGATGTCGTCGTGCGCAGCAGTGCCGGACGTCGTCATGGCAACTCCAGACCCTTCAAGGGTGGAGTCCGAAGATAAGAGGGAAGTGCCCGGCCGGAAACGGTGGCGCAAGGTCCACAGATGCACGCACTTGCGTGTCAAAGAAGTGGTCGCGTATCGGAAGTCGACACGCAGGTCCGCAGGGGCGGCCTCTCACCCGGGGCGGCCGGCGAACCTCACGCTCTGGCGCTCTTTGACCCGGCGCCCCGCCCGGGTACGTTCCATTCATCCACCTGACTGCAGAGGCATCATGAAGGACACGGATGGCGAGCGCGGAAGCGGGATGATTGCCGGGGTCATTCTCGGTGCGGTGATCGGCGCGGGGATCGCGCTCCTCTTCTCGCCCCGCAGCGGCGAAGAGACGCGTCGCGACCTCGCGCGCCGCGCGCGGGCATTGGGCGAGGACACGCGCGAGCGCGTCGGCGAGGCGTCGCGCCGGACTCGCCGGGAGCTCCGCCGCCGCCGCCGCGAGCTGCGCGAGCGGATGGAAGAAGGGATCGAGTCGGCCCGCGAGCGGTACCGCGGCTGACGGCGGCGCCCGGAGCGCTCGTCGATCCGCGCCAGGAGCGCCGAGGCTTCGCGCCGTTGCGCCTCATCGCCGTAGTCGACGTCCGCGAGCCGGGACACGGCCTCGAGCTGTGCGCGGGCGTCGGCGTCCCGGCCCCGGTCCAGGTACACCTCCGCGAGCGCGACACGGTGCACCACGCGCTCCGGATTCAGCGCCACCGCCCGCTCGAGATACGCCGTAGCGGTGTCCCACGACGCCTCGGCCAGCACGCGCCCCCCGAGGAAATTCCGCGCGAAGAACCGCTGGATTCCCGACAGCCGCATCACCTCCGCATGCCAGCGTCCGAGCACGTGCCACGCCCCGGCATGCGCCGGATCGAGGGTGAGGGCGCGCCGCGCGGCGGACCGGATCTCGGCTGCCTGCCGCACCCGCTCCCGGTTGCTTCGCGTGAGCGACGCGCGACCCATCGCATTGGCAAGGACGAACCAGCCCTCCGCGTCGCCCGAATCCGCGGCGATCGCGCGCCGCGCCAGCTCCTCGGCGCGCAGGTACAGTGCGTTCCGCCGTGGCGATCGCCCCTCCTGCGGGAAGTCGCTCCCGAGCTGGATCATCGCGAGGGCGGCACCCCAGTTCGCGGCGTAGTGCATCGAATCCACCGCGAACACGGCGGCGAAGTGCACCAGCGCCACGCGGGGATCCCGCCGCTCCAGCGCGGCGTGACCAAGGTCGGCGAGCGCATCGGCATCCTGCGCGCTGAGCGCAGGCGGGATTCGCAGCAGAAGGCCGAGGACGCAGGTGACTGCGAGTCGCATGATCGATGCTCCTTGCCGGGGCCGGGGCGGCCATGACCATGGTGGTGGCGACGCTGATCGAGCGCAAGCGGAACGGGGGCGCGCTCGCCCCGGCGGAATGGCGTGAGCTCATCACGGCCTACACCGCGGACCAGGTGCCCGACTACCAGATGTCGGCGCTGCTCATGGCGATTTACTTCCGCGGGCTCTCACCCGAGGAGCTGGCCGCGCTCACCGACGCGATGCTCGAGAGCGGCGATCGCCTCGACCTCGGGCGGCGCACCGTGCCCGCGGTGGACAAGCACTCGACCGGTGGCGTGGGCGACAAGACGTCGCTCCTGCTCGCGCCGATGCTCGCCGCGTGCGGACTGATGGTGCCGATGATGTCGGGGCGCGGCCTCGGGCACACCGGCGGTACGCTCGACAAGCTCGAATCCATTCCCGGCTTCCGCACCGACCTCCGGCTTCGCGAAGCCGAAGACCAGGTGCGCCGCATCGGGTGCGCCCTCATCGGGCAGACGCCGGAGATCGCCCCTGCCGACAAGCGGCTGTACGCGCTCCGGGACGTCACGGCCACGGTCGAATCGATCCCGCTCATCGCGGCGAGCATCATGTCGAAGAAGCTCGCGGAGGGAGTCGACGGCCTCGTGCTCGACGTGAAGACGGGGAGCGGGGCCTTCCTCCCGGATCCGGAGATGGCACGCACGCTCGCGGAGACGATGATCGGGCTCGGCGAGGCACGCGGCTGCCGGACGGTCGCCCTGCTGACGGCGATGGACCGCCCGCTCGGCCGCGCCGCCGGGAACGCGCTCGAAGTGGAGGAAGCGATCGAGGGGCTGCAGGGCCGCGGCCCTGACGATCTCATGGAGCTGACATATGCGCTCGGTGCGGAAATGCTGCTCGTGGCCGGCGCCGCCGCCGACCGGCGTGATGCGCAGCGGAAGCTCGGCCACGTGATCGAGTCCGGCGCCGCGCTCGACCGCCTCCGGGCGATCATCGAAGCGCAGGGCGGCAATCCCGCGGTGGTGGACGACCCGGGCGCGCTGCCGCAGGCGCCGGTCGAGCGGATCTGGGAGGCGCCGGTGGCCGGCATCGTCTCGCGCGTCGAGCCGCGGCGCATCGGCCGCGCGATCATGGCGCTCGGCGGCGGCCGCATGAAGGTCGACGACGCCATCGATCCGGCGGTCGGCTTCGTGATCACGGCCCGGCCGGGAGACCTGGTGGCCCGTGGGCAGCCGCTCGCGACCATTCACGCCCGTGACGACTCGGGGGCGCGAGCCGCCGCGCAGGCGCTCGCCGAGGCGATCGTCATCGGCGAGCCGGCCGCGCCGCTGCCGCTCATCTCGCACCGGATCACGCGTGACGGGGTCGAGCCGCTGTGATCGGGCTCCTGCTCGGCGTCGCGGCGATACTCGCCCTCTTCCTCTGGCTCGTGCGCCGGGGCGACGAGCCGACTCGGTACCGCCGGCCGGACCGTGCGGGGGATATCGACTATGCCGAGCTCGAGGCCGCGGAGCGGGCAGTGCGCGACCTCGATGCGAGTGCGCGGCCCGGCGACGAAGCCGCCGGCGACGATTGGGGTCCCGGCACGTCGCGCCCGCGCCCGCCCGAGCTGCTCTGAAACGTCTGAAACGTACGGGAGGCTACGCAGGTACCGCCCCCTCATCTAGCTTTCCATCGTGACCCTACCCGCCGAGACCCGACTCGATCGCGTGCGCGCCGCTTTCGGCGCGGAATACGAGATCGTCCGCCTGCTCGGCGAGGGAGGCATGGCGTCGGTCTACCTCGCGCGCGAGCGGGCGCTCAAGCGGCTGGTCGCGATCAAGGTGCTCGATCCCGATCTCGGCGTGAGTCCCGGCTTCCGCGCGCGCTTCCAGCGCGAAGCCGAGCTTGCCGCCGGCCTGCAGCATCCGCACATCGTTCCCATCTATCGCGTCGGCGAAGCGGACGGCCTCTCCTACTTCACGATGGCATACATCGAGGGAGAGAGCCTCGCCGACCGGCTCAAGGCGGAAGGGCGGCTGCCCATCGCGGAGGCGGTCCGCATCGGGCGCGAGACGGCGGCCGCGCTCGCCGCCGCGCACCGCCGGGGCATCATTCACCGGGACGTGAAGCCGCAGAACATCCTGCTCGAGGGCGATTCCGGGCGCGTCATGGTGACCGACTTCGGCATCGCGCGCGTCAGCGACCCCGCGGCCGCGATCGAGGGAGAGCAGCTCACCGGCGTCGGCATGGTGATGGGCACGCCGCGCTACATGAGCCCGGAGCAGGCCTCCGGCACCCGCGAGCTCACGCCGGCCTCCGATCTCTACGCGCTCGGCGTGATCCTCTACGAGGCGATCACCGGCGCCTTTCCCTACAAGCTGTCGAACACGACGCCGAACTACATGGTGGCGCACGTCACCCAGCAGCCGGTGCCGGTCGTGGCGCGGCAGGGCGATGTGCCGGAGGATCTCGAGCGGACGATCCTCAAGCTGCTGGCGAAAGAGCCCGCGGACCGGTTCGCCACCGGGGAGGAGGTCGTCGACGCACTGAGCGGCGCCTCGCCGGCAACCGGGCGCACGCCCGCGCGCGGGCTGCCGCCGCGCCGCAAGCGGTTCATGATCGTGGCCCTCGCGCTTGCGGCCGTGCTCATCGGCGGCGCCGTCGTCGCGCTCAACCGGAGCGGGCCGGAAAAGGGCATCGATCCGCGACGCAGCATCCTCATCGGCTTCTTCTCCAACACGCGGCAGGACCCATCGCTCGACTGGCTCCGGGTCGGCGGCGTCGAACTGCTCGCGCAATGGCTCTCGCGGTGGGAGGATGTGCAGGTCGTGGATGCCGAACGGCTCCTCGACCTCACGCGGCGCGCAGAGCTCGACGAGAGCGCGCAGCTCTCGCAGAACGACGTGATCGGGCTCGCGAAGCAGGCGGGCGTCTGGACTGCCACCACGGGCAGCATCTTCCCGCGCGCCGGCGATTCACTCGACATCACGGTCAAGGTCTACGACGTCGCGCAGGGACGCCTGCTCTCGACCGAGACGGTCACCACGGCGGCGTCCGCCGACCTCACGCTTGCCTTCCGCGAGCTCGCGGGGCGCATCCTGCAGCTCGCCGGGGCCGATGCGGGCGCGCTGAGCGGCGCGGAGCCGCCGACCCATTCGATCGAAGCATATCGGGCGTACGTCGCCGGGATCGAGGCGCGAAGCCGCTGGGACATCGCGCGAGCGGAGAGCTCGTTCGCGCGCGCGGTCGAGCGCGACTCGACGTTCGCGCTCGCCTGGTACGAGCTGAGCCAGGCGATCAGCAACCGGCAGTTCGCTGCCGGCGAGACCGAGTTCATCGCCTATGCCGACCGGGCCGCGCGGCTCGCCGCCGAACGGCCGGAGCGTGAGCGGCTGCTGCTCGAGGCCTACCAGGATTTTCTGCACGCGCGCTTCGGTGAGGCGAAGCAGACCTACCGCGAGCTGCTCGCGCGCGACTCGACGATTGCGGACGCGTGGGCGGGGCTCGCGGCCGCGGAGCAGATGGACCGGACCGTGCTCAGGGACTCGCGCGGGCGCGATTCGCTGTCGGGGTCGTTCACGGAGGCGCTGCGGGCCTACCGCCGCGCGCTCGCGCTCGACGGCACCGATCACCGGCTCTACCTCTATCTCGGCGGGATCCTCGGCTCGCTCTCGCTCGAGTCGGAGGCACGCCTTCCGGGCTTCCGCCAGGCGCCCACCGGCGACATCACCACCGCCTATTACCGCCTCCCCGACGAGTATTTCATCCCGCTGCTCGTCGGCGAAGACTCGGTGGTGCTGGTGGACTCGGATTCGCTCGCCACGACGTTCGCGGGTCCCGAGATCGATTCGATGCGGAGCCGCGCGCGCCGGGCGGGACTCGAGGTGGTGCGCGAATGGCTGTCGGTGGCGCCGGAGGAGGGAACGGCCCACTTCCTCGATGCCCAGCTCATGCGCGCGGACCGGCGCTACGACGAGGCCATCGCTGCGTACGCGAGGGCAGAGCGGTACGGGGTCGCGACCACGACGCCGTTCCCCCTCTTCCGCCTCGACCTCCTGCTGGAGGCGAGCCGGCTGGCCGACGCGGGGCGGCTCGCCGATTCGATCGCCGCGAGCCCGCGCGCGCTCGACAGCGCGTTCGTCGCGTCCGGATACTCGCTCGCACAGCCATTTGCCAACGCGCTCTACATGCTCGGCCGCATCGGAGAAGCGAGCCGCATCGAGCAGAAGCAGGACTCGTCGATCCTCGCGCGCGCCCAGGCGCCGGAGATCCGGCGGTTCCAGGCGGTGAACGCCGCGACGCGGCCGCTCCGGATCGCGATGGCCTCCGGGCGGCTGACGCCCGACCTGGTCGCCTCGGTCGAGCGTGAAGTCCAGCGGCAGCTCGACGCCGCGCCGGAGGCCGAGCAGCGCCGCCTGACCCCGGTATCGCTGAGCTTTGCCGCGGCGATGCTCGGGGACACCGGCCGGGCCCGACGCTGGGCGGCGAACATTCCGCAGAGCCGTGCGGTCGCGACGCTCGCGCTTGCGAATGCCGTGGCGGGCAATCAGCGCGCCGCCGGGGTGCTCTATGCCGAAGCCGTGCGCGACACGATGCGCGACACGCGCCACTACTGGGGCCTCGCGCGCACCGCGGAGCTCCTCGGCCGCGCGGAGGAAGCACTCTCGTACTACACGCACCTCGACTCGGCGCGCCTGGTCCTCACGAGCGGCCCCGACTGGCTCTTCCGCGCGCGCGCCTACGCCGCGCGCGGCGCCCTCCTCGAGGCGAAGGGCGACCGCCCCGGCGCCCTCGCCGCCTACCAGCGCTTCCTCGGCCTCTGGCGTGATGCGGATCCCGAGCTCATGGAGGAGCGGCGGGCGGTCGAGCGGGCGGTGGCGGAGCTCGAGCGCGGGGAGCGGCGGTGACGCTTCTGGCGGCCAGCCGAGCGCGATCGGACTCAAGAAAAGCACACGAAATCACGAAAGACACGAAAACACGAAAGGTCCCGCTCACATTCCACCTCCTCATCATCACATGTGAATCGGAGGGAAGGGTAAAACGGCGCCTTTTTACATTCTTTTCAGTTGTTTTCGTTGTTCTTCGTGGTTTCGTGTTTTCGTGTGCTTTAGCTAAACCCTGCCTTTCGCCGAGCGTCGCCCGGCACCCCCGATTCCAGCCAGCAGCCCGAGGTGCGCCGGCAGCGCGAGCGCGATGATCTCGCCGTTGACCTGGCTCCCAGGAAGGATCTTCATGACCAGGCCGATGAGGGAGAGGGCCGCGACTCCGAGCGCGACCCGGCGCGCGGCCGTGACGGATCCCGTGCCGCGTGCGGCGAGCGGTATGAGGACGACGAGCGCGAGCGACAGCGGGAAGAACTGCAGGAGGTTCTCGTTGGCGTACGAGGTCACGTGGTCGGTGAAGAACCAGAGGTACGCGAGCGCGACCCCGGCGATTCCCGCGACCAGGCTCCAGAGCGTGCCGACGACGGCGAAGAGCGCGCGCGCACCGCGGCGCGTGTCGCGCCGGCGCCCTGAAAGGGCCAGGATGGCGCCGAGCGCGAGTCCGAGCGTGAGATAGCGGGGCCACCAGCGGGGCGGGGCGTCGGGAGGGGGATCGTCGGTGCTGAGGAAGAGGGTCTCTTCCGAGAGGACGAGGGGTTGCTGCGCGCCATTCTCGTCCGCCACGGTGATCTCGCGGACGCGCTCGCGAAGCGCGAGGGGCAGGAACGTCTCCTCCCACTGCGTGATCTCGCGATCGGTCGGGCGGCTGAGGCCGATGTGAATGCCGGTGTAGATGAAGGGGTTGTTCTCGGTGAGCCGCCGGGAATGCGAGCGGAAGGTCGTGCCGGACGGGGCATGATCGGTCGCCCGCTCGATGACGCCGCCGAGGACGCGGTCGAGCGCATCGCGGACGCGGGTCGAGCAGTTGTCGTAGTAGTAGTGGTAGCGGTAGAAGCGGTTCTCGGGGCGCGCGTTCCAGAGCAGGAAGTCGCGCAGCTGGACCCGCTGTGCCGGCGTCAGGTTCAGGACCTGGACCCACACCGACC
>JAICNA010000096.1 GCA_025928955.1 Gemmatimonadales bacterium
CGTCGTCGTCATCGGGACGAGCGAGCGGATCCTCCATGCCCAGCGATACGGCCGGTTCACCTGGAGCGCCCGGTCGCCGCGGCCGCGGAGCGATTCGACGCTGTGGGATCTCGCCTCCCTGACCAAGGTGATCGGGACGACTGGCTCCGTCCTTCGCCTGGTCGATCGCGGCGAGATGGAACTCGACGCCCCCGTCCGGCGCTACCTCCCCGGCTTCTCGGGTGGCGCGAAGGACCGGGTGACCGTCCGGATGCTCCTCAATCATACGAGTGGCGTCCGTCCGTACCTCCCGCTCTTTCGCACCGCCGCGTCGCGCGAGATGGCGATCACCCAGGTGCTCGCCGATACCCTGATCCGCGCGCCCGGCGACTCGGCCGTCTACAGCGACCTCAACGCCATCCTGCTCGGGCTCGTGCTCGAGTCCGTCGCGGGCATGCCCCTCGACAGCGTGGTGCACCGCGAGGTCCTGGCCCCGCTCGCCATGCGGCAGACCATGTTCCGGCCTCGCCCGTCGCTCTGGGCGCGTACGGCACCCAGCGGTCTCTTCAACCGCTCGCCGGTGGCGGGCCTCGTCAACGACCGCAATGCCGTGACGCTCGGCGGCGCGGCGGGGCACGCCGGCCTCTTCGGCACCGCACAGGACCTCGCGCGCTATGCCCAGGCGTGGCTCGGAGAAGGGGAGCTTCCGGGCGGATCGCGCTGGGTGCGGGCCGAGACCCTTCGCGAGTTCCTGACGCCGTGGCCGCGCGCCGGATCTCGGCTGCTCGGATGGGACTCGCCGGATGCCGAACCGAGGGAGGAATCCTCGGTGTTCGGCTCGCTGCTGAGCCCGCTCGCCTACGGGCACACGGGGTGGACCGGCACGGAGATCTGGATCGACCCGGCGCGAGACCTGTTCGTCGTGTTCCTCACCAACCGGAGCTTCGATCCGCGTGCGCGGAATTCGCTCGTGGCGCTCCGCGACGTGCGCGCCCGCGTGAGCGACGCCGCCGCTGCGCTCGTTCCCGCCCAGTGCACCCTCGCACATGCGCCCGCTCGGGGGCGCGTAGGAGCCGGCCTCGGTACGTGCTAGCGCGCCCGGTCCTGCTGTACGACGGGGAGTGCGCCTTCTGTCGCATGTGGGTCCGCCGGATCAGGCGATGGGACCGCCACGACACGATCGAATGCGTCCCGGCCCGCGACCGGTTCGAGCGCGGCGACCTCCCCGATCTCTCCGACCACGCCGTGAACGCCCGGATGCATCTCGTCCTCCCGGACGGACGCATCTTCACCGGGGGAGCTGCCCTCCCGGAGCTGCTCCGGCTCCTGCCCGGTGGACGCGTTCCGCGCCTCCTCTTCCTGATCCCGGGCATACCGTGGGTGGCGACAAAGGCGTACGACCTCGTGGCACGGCACCGGCATCGTTTCGGCTGTGAGGGCGGGTCCTGCGGGCAGGGGGCGTCGTGACGCGCGGCTGAGTATCTTCCGATCGAAAGGAGCGACTCATGCAGACATCCGAGACGATCCGGAAGGCGTTGCGTCAGGTGAAGGACCCGGAGCTGAACCTCAACATCATCGATATCGGGCTGGTCTACGACATCGACGTGAACGACATGGGCGACGTGCACGTGAAGATGACGCTCACCTCGCCCGGCTGCCCCGCTGGCGCGGAGATCATGGGCGACGTCCGGAACGTCGTGTCGGATCTCGAAGGAGTGAGCTCGGTGGATGTCGAGCTGGTGTGGGAGCCCTACTGGACGCCGGAGAAGATGGATCCGCGCGTCAAGGCGTTCATGGGGTTCTGACGGCGCCGACCGCCTCGATCAGGTCGTTCCCCAGCACATCCACCTGCCAGCGGCGCAACCCCGGGATGGCCGCGAGTTCCTCCCGTGACCGCGGCGCTGCGCGCGCCACGGCTTCGAGCGTGCCGTTCGGGCAGACGACGCCGGGAGGCAGGTCCACGCGGGTCGCGGCGGCATTCCGGGCGACCTTGAGCCGCTCCACCCGCGCCTCGAGTTCCGGGTCGGGTGCCCGGCGTGCCGGCCGCTCGACACGCGGCAGCTGATTCTCCGGCACCGCCCTCCCGCGCTCGATCGCCGCGAGAATCTCCTGTCCCCGCCGCGCGACGATCTCCCGCCCGATCCCCGGTACCGCACCCAGCGCTTCCACATTATCCGGGGGCGTCCGCGCCATCGTGAAGATCGGGTCGTTGTTCATGATGCGGAACGCCGCGCGATCGAGCCGCTGCGCGAGGCCGTCGCGCCATTCGTACAGCTCCCGCAGGATGGCGAGCTGCCTCGGCCGCAGCGCCTTCGCTCCTTTCATCCGCAGCCAGCCAGGCTCGTCCGGCGGCTCGCCGTTCCAGGTGGTCTGCTCCAGGAGCGCGAACTCCTCGCGGGCCCACTCGAGCCGCCCCATTTCCGCGAGGCGTCGCTCGAGGATGTCGCGAAGCGTCGGCAGATAGTGGGTGTCCGACGCCGCGTACTCGAGCATGCCCGCCGAAAGCGGCCGTCCCGACCAGTCGGCGCGCTGGAAGCGCTTGTCGAGCTTCACGCCGACGTACTTCTCGAGCAGTGCCGCGAGTCCGATACCGGGCTCGTTGAGGAGCTGGGCGGCGATGCGTGTGTCGAAGAGATTGGTCGCGACGAAGCCGAATTCGCGGCCGAGGAGCCGCAGGTCGTAATCGGCGTCGTGGAAGACCACTTCCACCGCGCGATCGGCGAGCATCGCGCCGAAGTCGCCAAGATCCTCGACGGCGAGCGGGTCCACGATGACGGTCGCATCGCGCGTGGAGAGCTGGAGGAGGTAGACGCGGTCGCGGTAGCGATGAAAGCTCGCGGCCTCGGTGTCCACCGCCAGGAGGGGGGCGCTGGCGATCCCGGCCATCCACCGGTCGAACTCGGGCTGTGACGCGATCAGGTGGCTCGGCGGGCCGGCCGGAGGCAAGGTCGTGGTATTCACCCGCGTAAGGTGCCGGGATTGTCTTGCATGGGCAAGGACGCACCGAACTGCAACAGCGTCCTACCACTGTCATGTCACTGACCTAAAACTACTCTCGTTTTCCGATCTGCTCCATCGCCGCCGCAATCTCCTCCAGTGCCTTGGCGAGCGTCTTGAAGAACTCGGAATCGGGCTGCACCGGCCCGCCCATCGCGGAGTCGAGGTGGATCTTCCGGGCGAGCCGCGCGGCGTGGCGCACGTAGTCGGTCGTCGGTGGCATGGGTCGCGTCCAGGATAAGGTGAGGCGTCGCTCTCTCGAAAAGTGTCCGCTCCGGGCCGCCGGCGGAACCACGCGTCCCTCCCGCAATCCTCCGTCACCTCGTACTATCCGCGCATGGCGACTCCAGAGATCGATCTCTCGGTCTACCCCGACGAGTGCGACGCCTTCGGCCACCTGAATCAGGCGTCCTTCCTCAGCCTCTTCGAACGTGCCCGGTGGGAAATGCTCGCGCGCGGGCCGGGGATGAACGTCTTCGATCGCGCCGGCGTCTGGCCGGCCGTGCGGAAGACGACCATCGACTATCACGCCGGCGCCTTTCCCGGCGACGTGCTTCGTTTTCAGCAGGCGCTCACGCACCATGGCCGCACGAGCTTCACGATGCGGCAGACCGCACGCCGCGTGCGCGACGACACCCTCATCGCCACGGCGGAATTCGTCTTCGTCTGCATCGACCGGGGCGGGCGCCCGGTGCCGGTGCCGCAGGACGTCGTGGCGTTCATGGGGGGAGAAACGACGCCGAGCGATGTGCGTCGCGTCGTCGTCAACGGGGTGGGCCTCGCGCTCGACACGGCGGGCGCCGGTCCGGCAGTGCTCTTCATTCACGGCTACCCGCTCGACCGCTCGCTCTGGCGGCACCAGGTCGAGCAGCTCCACGGCTACCACCGGATCGCGCCCGACCTGCGAGGCATGGGCCGGTCGGATGCGCCCGATCTCGGCTACAGCATCGCGACCTATGCGGACGATCTCGCCGCGCTGCTCGACGCGATGGGCATCGACGAGGCAGTGCTGTGCGGCATCTCCATGGGCGGCTACATCGCGCTCGAGTGCGCGCGCCGCTGGCGGCGGCGGATCCGCGGCCTCGTCCTCATGGATACGCGCGCGGAAGGCGATTCGCCGGAGGGACGCCGCGGGCGCGACACGGCCGCGGCCGCCGCGCGCGAGCGAGGCACCGCAGCAGTCGCGGACGCGATGCTGCCGAAGCTGTTCGCCGGCGAAACAGCGGAGACGGTCGGTGCCCCCTGGGCACAGGTCGAGGCGATGATCCGCGCGACCCCCGTTCCCGGCATCGTCGGCGCGCTGAGCGCGATGCGCGATCGCCCCGACAGCACCGGGATGCTTTCGTCGCTCGGCGAAATCCCGGTGCTCGTCGTGAGCGGTGAGGAAGACAGGATCATTCCCGCGACACAGGCGCGCGCGCTCGCCGCAGCGATACCCGGGGCGAGGCTTCGCGTGATCGCAGGCGCCGGCCATCTCCCGCCGGTGGAGCGGCCGGCCGAAACGACCGAGGTGCTGCGGGAATTCCTCGAGGAAATACATGGCCCGGCACAGGGCCGGGCCGGGTGAGCGTGTGCCGGGGCCTCAGCGCTTCGGGCGGCCGGGGGGTTCCTCGCTATTGAAGACCTCGCGGTTCTTCTCGATGAACGCCGAGAGGTTCGGCGGCACATCCTCCTCGGGATAGATCGCCGACACGGGGCACTCCGGCTCACACGCGCCGCAGTCGATACACTCGTCGGGGTGGATGTAGAGCTGATCCTCCCCTTCGTAGATGCAGTCCACCGGACAGACATCCACGCAGGCCCGGTCCTTGACTCCGATACAGGCCTCGGTGATCACATACGGCATTTCAGCGCGTCCTCCTGACAGGCGTGAGCGGGACCTCCACGTTTCGCCGATATTTACGACGGCGAAACGCAAGCGCAAGGGCCGAGGGCGGATAAAGTCCGACGCCACGGCAATATGCGCCATCGTCGTCGATCACTTCCGCGTGAGGATTCGGTGGGCCGTCCGCGACTCCGGCCGGTGATGAGCCCGCGCCCGGCGGGGCACGCGCTCCTCCGGGTCGTCGCGCGCGCCGCCATGGCCTGCGGGGCCCTCGTGGCCATCGTGCCGGCCGCTTCCGCCCAGTCGGGATCCTGCCCCGCCCCTCGCACCGCCCTGGTACTCTCCGGCGGTGGTGCCAAGGGACTCGCGCACGTCGGCGTGCTGCGCACCCTCGACAGCCTCGGCATCCGGCCGGACCTCATCGTGGGCACGAGCATCGGCTCGGTGATCGGGGCGATGTATGCGAGCGGATACACGGGGCGGGAGATCGATTCGCTCGCGTCGGCGATGCCGGTCGCCTCGCTCTTCCGCACGTTCGAGCCGCGCGCGCCGTCGTCGCTCGCGCCGCTGCAGCCGCTGCTCGTCTGGGAGTTCGGCGAGCGGGGATTCACGCTCCAGGGCGCCGCCGTTCGCGAGCCCGATGCGAATGCCCTGCTGAATGCGGCGATGCTGCGCGGCAACCTCCTGGCCCGCGGGGACTTCGACCGGCTCCCGATCCCGCTTCGGGTGGTCGCGGCCGACCTCGCCGACCGCACCGCGGTCGTCCTCCGCACCGGCGATCTGGCGCGCGCCGTACGCGCGAGCATCGCCATCCCCCTCGTGTTCGTGCCCGAGCGCATCGACGGTCGTTTCCTCGCCGACGGCGGGCTCGTCGCGAACATCCCGATCGCGGCGGCGCGAGCGGAGGGCGCGGAGCGGGTGATCGTCTCGGATGCCACCGAGGGATTCGACGATACGCTCAATCTCTTCTCCCCGTTCGTCGTGGCGGACCGCCTCCTCGGATTCCTCTTCGAGCAGCCGCGTGAGCGGCTCAACGATGGCGATGTCTACATACGTCACGACGTCACCGGGTTCCAGAGCCTCGACTTCGATCCTGCCCGGACGAGCGAGCTCGTTCGCCGCGGGCGCGCGGCGGCCGACTCGTCGCTGCAGCGCCCCGCGTGCGATCCGCCGCCACGCACCGCCGCACCACGCCTCGCACCCTGGCTGCACGTCGAGTCGGTGTCCGCCTCACCGCTTCCCGAGCGCGAGAAGGGACCGCTGCTGCGACTCCTCGATCTCGAGGAGGGGGACTCGGTTTCGGCGACGGAACTGCGACAGAGCGTCCGGCATGCCTCCCGCTCGGAGCGCTACCTCGCGGTATGGCTGAATCCCTCCGGCCGGGGCGACACGGTGTCGTTCTCGATCGTCGCCGAGCGCGCGCCCCGTCGCGTCGCGGCACTCGGACTCGCGTACGACAACGAGCTCGGCGGCCGGATGTGGCTCGGCGGGGTCGAGCGGGATCTGGCGGGCGCCGAAGTCGAGGCGCACGCCGCGCTGCTGTTCGGGAATCTCGAAAAGGAGCTGCGCGGAGGATTGCGGCGCAGGTACTACGTGGCGGGAGCCCCGGTCATGCCGCTCGTCGAAGGCCATCTCGCCGCCCTGGATCTGCGAGCGTTCGACGCCGAAGGCAACGAGCTCGATCGCCTCGACACGCGCGAAGCCGCCGGCCTTGCCGGTGTCGCCTGGCCGCTCGGCGCCGACTGGACGCTCACGACCGGGATCGACGCGCGCTGGTGGCGCAATCCCGACGAGACGAACGACCGCGTGGCGGGCGCCTCCGTCGAGCTTTCGCATGCCGGGCACACGGTCGAGCCGACGCTGACGGCCTCGATGCTCTGGAACGACCGGTTCCGGCGGATCGGGCTCGACGCGGCCCGGACCCAGACTGTTGCCGGATTCCGGGTGCGGCCGAGAGTGCGTGTCGGCTGGGGACGCACGGTGCCGCCGCATCTCACGTTTCCCCTCGGCGGCAGCGATGGATTTCCGGGCCTTCACATCGGTGAGTTCCGCGGCGATCGCGAGGCGTTCGTATCGCTCCATGTCGCGCGGCCCGTGCTGGGTCCGCTGAGTCTGCACGTCGAAGGCGCGATCGGGCGAGTCGGTACCGGAGGCCCGCTGCTGGTCGACGACTGGCGTACCGGGATTCGCGCGGGGATCGGCGCGGCCACGCCGGTCGGGCCGGTGCGCTTCGAGTACGGATTCGCCGACGGGGGGCGGAAGGCGGGCTTCGTGCGGCTGGGTCGGTGGTTCTGACCTAGCCGCCGAAGCGCGCATCTGCGAAAACGGCGCCCGTCGGGCGCCGTTCTGTCAGAGGAGGCCTGTCAGGGGCGTCGAGTAGGCGGCGGTGCGGAACTCGGGGGGCCCGTACCGCCCTCGCTCGCCGTGGAGACGATGCCATTCCTCGCGGAGGCAGAAGGGATCGAGTCCGTGCGGTCGATCCACGGCCAGGACGCCGTCGAGATGGTCGAGCTCGTGCTGGACGAGCTCGGCGCGGTCTCCTTCGAGATCGTCCTCGTGCCATTCCCCCTTCAGGTCCTGGTACCGCACCCGGATCCGATACGCGCGGGAGACCCTCACGAGGAGATTCGGGAAGGAAAAGCAGTCGTCCCAGACGCTGAAGTCCTCGTTCCCGATATCGACGATTTCGGGGTTGATGAGGACCCACGGCTTTTCCATTTCGATATAGATCATGCGCACCGGTGCCCCGATCTGCGGTGCGGCGATGCCGCGGCCGCTCCCGAAGCGGGACTGCCAGTCGTTCAGCGTCTCCCGCATGTCGTCGAGGATGACGCGGACGGCCGTCGAGCTGGTCCGCGCGATCGTCTCGCAATCGGTACGGAGGATCGGATCGCCGAGCAGGCGAATGCGGTGAATCGTCATACGGCCAATCTTGTGTTTCGGCGGCACTAATACAAGACACTGGCGACAGTCTCTGCGCGGTCCAAAAGCGTATCATATACTACTACTATAAGAACGCGTGTCGTCGCCGATTGGTTGGCCTGCCAGATCCTGTTCTCAATCATCGTTCTTGCAACGGTTTGGCAATTCGCACCAAAAACGCGCGAATAGTTTGACAATCCCGACCAAACCACTTAGGATTCGCCCCATGACCGCCCCCATGCAGGCTCCTGCCGATGGCTACCCGGTCCGCGGATTCCGCGGCGCGAGGGGGCAGGTCCTGATCGAGCTCAAGCGCGCGGGGCGGGCCACCGTGCGGGAGCTGGGCGCTGCGCTCGGCCTCTCGGCGAATGCCATCCGGCATCATCTCAAGGAGCTCGAGGCGGCGGGTCTCGTCTCGTATCGGCGTGAGCAGCGGAAATCGGTGGGTGCACCGCGCTTCTCCTACGCGCTTTCCGCGGCCGGGGAGGCAGTATTCCCGCAGCGCTACAAGGAGACGCTGACGCAGCTGCTCGATCACCTCGTGGCCCGTGAGGGGCGCGAGGCGGCCGTGGCGTTCCTGGCGTCACGGTACGACGAGCTCGCAGCGCGGCTCGGTCCCGAGCTGGCCGGGGCGAGCCCCGCCGAGCGCATGCGGATCGTGACCCGGGCCCGGGCGGACGAGGGGTACATGGCGGAAGGCCACGCCACCTTCTGCTGCGGGACGCTGACCGAGCACCACTGTGCCATCCGCGAAGTCTCGGAGCGCTTCCCCGAGATCTGTGACGCGGAGGCCCGGTTCCTGGAGCAGGTCCTTGGCGGGCGCGTGGAACGGAAGCTCCACCTCCTCGGGGGAGACGGCGCGTGCGAATACGCGGTCCGCTTTCCCGGGCTGGCGGACGCAGGCTCAACGGAGACGGCATGACGACGTCGGTCGAATCGCTGGTCAACAAGGAGTACCGCTACGGCTTCGTCACCGATATCGAGTCGGATGACGCGCCCTTCGGGCTCAATGAGGACATCATCCGCCTGATCTCCGCCAAGAAGAAGGAGCCGGAGTGGCTCCTCGAGTGGCGGCTCAAGGCGTATCGCGGCTGGCTCAAGATGACCGAGCCGCACTGGGCCAACCTCGTCTACACGCCGATCGACTACCAGGCGCTCCGGTACTATTCGGCCCCCAAGACGACCAAGCCGCTCGGCTCGCTCGACGAGGTGGACCCCAAGCTCCTCGAGACGTACGAGAAGCTCGGCATCCCGCTCAGCGAGCAGAAGCTCCTCGCCGGGGTGGCCGTGGACGCGATCTTCGACTCCGTCTCGGTCGGCACCACGTACAAGAAGAAGCTCGCCGAGCAGGGCATCATCTTCTGTTCCTTCGGCGAGGCGGTGCAGGAGCATCCGGAGCTGGTGCGCACCTACCTCGGCTCGGTCGTGCCGGCGTCGGACAACTTCTTCGCCGCGCTCAACAGCGCCGTCTTCAGCGATGGCTCCTTCGTGTACATCCCGAAGGGCGTGAAGTGCCCGATGGAGCTGTCCACCTACTTCCGGATCAACTCCGCGGACACCGGGCAGTTCGAGCGAACCCTGATCGTCGCGGACGAGGGCGCGTCGGTGAGCTATCTCGAGGGGTGTACGGCGCCGAAGCGGGACACCAACCAGCTGCATGCGGCGGTGGTCGAGCTCGTGGCGCTCGACGACGCATCCATCAAGTATTCGACGGTGCAGAACTGGTACGCCGGGGACGAGCGCGGCGTCGGGGGGATCTACAACTTCGTGACGAAGCGCGGCAAGGCGGCGCGCAACGCGAAGATCTCGTGGACCCAGGTCGAGACGGGGTCGGCCATCACGTGGAAGTATCCGAGCGTCATCCTGCAGGGGGACAACTCGGTCGGGGAGTTCTATTCCGTGGCCCTGGTCAACGGCAAGCAGCAGGCCGACACCGGGACGAAGATGATCCACATCGGGAAGAACACCCGCTCGACGATCGTCTCGAAGGGCATCAGTGCCGGCGAGGGCCAGAACAGCTATCGCGGCCTCGTGAAGATCCTGCCGAAGGCGGACGGCGCGCGCAATTACACGCAGTGCGACTCGATGCTCATCGGCAACCGCTGCGGTGCGCACACCTTCCCGTACATCGACGTGCAGAACTCGGGCGCCTCGCTCGAGCACGAAGCGTCCACGTCCAAGATCGGCGAAGACCAGATCTTCTACTGCAAGCAGCGCGGTCTCAACACCGAGAACGCCATCTCGATGATCGTGAACGGCTTCTGCAAGGAAGTCTTCAAGGAGCTCCCGATGGAGTTCGCGGTGGAGGCGCAGAAGCTGCTGGGAATCAGTCTCGAGGGGAGCGTCGGGTAGTCCCGCGACCCCTACCACTCAGGGAGACCACGTGCTGGAAATCAGGGACCTCCGCGCGAGCGCGGGAGACAAGGAAATCCTCAGGGGCATCTCGCTCACCGTCAACGCCGGCGAGGTGCACGCGGTCATGGGGCCGAACGGCTCGGGCAAGAGCACGCTCGCCCAGGTGCTCGCGGGACATCCGGCGTACGAGGTCACCGCGGGCACGGTGACCTACATGGGCCAGGACCTCCTGGACATGGAGCCGGAGGAGCGCGCGCAGGCCGGCGTCTTCCTCGCGTTCCAGTATCCCGTGGAGATCGCGGGCGTCTCGAACGCCTATTTCCTGCGCGCGGCGTACAACGAGATCCGGAAGTCGCGCGGCCTGGAGGAGGTCGATCCGATGGACTTCCTCGACATCCTCGAGGAGAAGCTCAAGGTGGTCGAGTGGGGGCCCGAGATCATGTCGCGCGCCGTCAACTCCGGCTTCTCCGGCGGCGAGAAGAAGCGGAACGAGATCCTGCAGATGGCGGTGCTCGAGCCGAAGCTCGCGATCCTCGACGAGACCGACTCGGGCCTGGACATCGATGCCCTCCGGATCGTCGCGAGCGGCGTCAACAAGCTGCGCGACCCGGCGCGGGCCACGGTCGTGGTCACGCACTACCAGCGGCTCCTCAACTACATCGTCCCCGACTTCGTGCACGTGCTCGCGGGCGGCCGGATCGTGAAGAGCGGCGGCAAGGAGCTGGCGTACGAGCTCGAGGCGCGCGGGTACGAGTGGGTCGGCGAGGAGGTCGGGGCGGCGTGACCGAGACGTATCAGCGGCACTTCGAGGCCTTCAGCGCCAACGGCGGCGGCAGCCC
>JAICNA010000112.1 GCA_025928955.1 Gemmatimonadales bacterium
AACGTCAGGCCGCTCGCCAGGAATGGGACGTTGCTTTCATCAGCGGCCTGAAGGACGCGGCGGAGAAACCCCAGCGGCGAGAGGTACCAGCCGACGCGCCGCGGAGCTGTCAGGCGAGCGGCTCCTCGTAATCGCCCGACGGAGTCGCTTCGCGCCGGCGGCGCGCCCGGGCCTCGGCGAGCCTGCGCTCGAGCTCCTCGCGGGCGGATGGCGTCACCGGGGCCCGCGGCTCGGGTACGACGGGCGGTTCCTCGATCTCGTCGTCGAGCTCGTCGACCGGGAACTCGCCGCTCGTGCCGGCGTCGGAGACGCGGCGCCGCCCGGGCCCGTATTGCTCGACGAGCTCGTCCATCTTCTCCTCGGTCATCGCCCGCAGCTTCCAGAGCCGCCGCTGCAGGTTCCGGCGGGTTTCCTCGCCCGAGCGCGGCGCGTAAAGCAGCGCGAGGCCGGCGCCAAGGCACGCGCCCCAGAAGAGCCACTTGGCGGAGGAATCACCCCCGCCCTCCACGTACACGACCTCACGGGGTTCTCTGCGGCGCATGATGCCTCCTATTCGCCGGCGTCGGCGTCGTCGACCGCGCGCACGAGCACCTTGTCCAGCGCGGCATGGTGCTGCATGGGAGCCTGAACGAAGCGGTCGACGAGATCGGCGGTGCCGTTGACGTTGAGCTGCTCGAAGAGGAACGCGAAGGTGCGCTCGAGGTCCGCCGCGATCGCGCCGCGCACGTCCTCGGGAAGCGACCAGAGCTCGCGCTTGAACGGGCCGATCGCCTTCTTCCGCGCCTTGTAGTAGAACTGGCTGTCCGAATCGTCCGGCTTCCGCTCGCTCTGGGCATTCTCGTCGAGCCAGGCATACATGCGATGCCGGAGCTCGGATGGAAGCTTCGGGTGATCGAAGACGATGCTCTGGAAATTCGTGGCCAGGTGAATTTCGCAGGTCTCGATGCGCGGGAAGTTGCCGAAGGCGTTCGGGGGCAGCGTGCTGGCGCCGTGCTGCACCGCGCCGGCGAGCCCGTACGATTCGCGCGCGGCGCGGGAGAGTGCGGAGAGGGCCTCGAGATCGATCTTCACGTCGGCAATCGATCCGTCAGGCAGCACCACGCCGCCGTGGGAAGTGCCCGTCTGGACCGAGATCTTGCTGATGCCGTCCGGGACGCCGAGGCTTCCGATCGCGGCGTTGTAGCCCTGCATGAAGGCGTGCAGCTCCTCGACGGTGCTGTTCTTCATGCCGACTTCACCGATTTCCGCCCCGACCGAGACGGTCACGCCGTCCGGCTCCCGCTCACGGATGAACGCCGTGATCTCCGCCGCCCGCTCGTAGTTGGCGCGCTGCTGCTCGGCGAGCGTCGCCTGGGAAAGGTCGACCAGCGTGGACGTGTCCACGTCGATGTTGTAGAAGCCCGCCGAAAGTTCCTCGGCGATGAGCTTCTTCACCTCGCCGACCTCGCCCTCCGGATCGGCCTGATACTTCTTGTGATTGACCTGGCAGTGATCGCCCTGGATGAAGACCGGCTGCCCATAGCCTTCACGCAGCGCGGCGGCGAGGATCACCGCCACGTACTCGGCCGGTCGCTGGTCCGTGTACGCGATCTCCGACCGCGCGATCTCCAGGATGATGGCGCCCGCCTTCCCGGCCCGCGCGGCGCGGAACACGGCTCGGGCCGTGTCGTAAGCCATCATCCGGACGTTGATGGCGGGAACGGTGAAGCCGCTGCACTCGCCCCGCCCACGCGCGATGTAGAGCTCGTGGATCGAGGCAGGGCGGACGCCCTGGACCTGCCCGATCTCCCACAGCAGCCACCGCGCCGCTTCCCGCTCCGTCTCATCGCCGAAGACGGCCTGCCACACGACGCGATCGGTGGCCGGACCGCGGAGCTTCGCCGCGTCCGTCACCGTGACGCCGCCGGGGATCACGCTCACCCCGCCGCCGTAGAGTGCCGCAGTCTTCTGGATCAGATCGGCCATGCCATTCCTTCCCGTGGAAATCCGACTCGACAGCGTAACCTAGACGGCACGCGGAACACCGTCAAAGGCCGGCGTCACGTTTCGTCGCCGGCCGGGGGCGGGGCGAGCCGCTCGCCGGAAAAGCCGGGCCGGCCAAGCGCCGCGAACGTCAGCCGCTTCCCCAGCTCCACGCCGGGCTGGTCGAAAGGATCGACATTGTACCAGACTCCCGCATACCCCGTTGCGATCTGGAAGTGCATCAGGAGCTCGCCGAACGTCGCGGCCGTGAGGCGCGGCAGGCGGAGCGTCATGCTCATCCGGCCCATGCGCGCGAGCGCGGCCGAGGTGGCCTCGCGTTCCGCGCGCAGGAGATCGCCCAGCGTATGCCCGGGCAGGTACGCGAGGTCCGCCGGAAGGTCCGGACGTTCAGGAATCGGCACGTCTTCCTCCGGCTCCCCGACATCGATGAACGTGATCGCCTTGTCGTACGGGCCTTCCATGAACAGCTGCACCTGGCTGTGCTGGTCCGTTGCACCGATGGCCGCCACCGGGGTGGGCCCGGCATTGATCAGCTCGCCGCGCCGGTCGAGGCGTTTCCCGAGGCTCTCCGCCCACAGCTGGCGATACCACTCGGCGAATTCCCGCAGCCGATCGGAGTAGGGCATGACGACGTGGATGCGTGCGCCATGCCAGGTATCCGCCGCCCAGAGCAGCGCGGCATGGAGCGCCGCCGGGTTCTTCAGCAGGTCGTCCGACTCGGCGCGCCGGACGGCGCGCTTGGCTCCCTCGAGCAGCGCGACGATGTCGACGCCCACGAGGGCGGCCGGCAGCAGGCCCACCGGCGAGAGCACGCTGAACCGGCCGCCGACGGCCGGGGGAACATCGAGTGTCGCGATCCCGTCGCGCGCGGCGACCTCACGAAGCGCGCCCCGGGCGGGATCGGTCGTGAAGACGATGTGCCGCGACGCGGCGTCGCCCAGCTGCGCCTCGAGCCACTGCCGCACCACGAGGTACTGCGCCATCGTCTCCGCCGTCCCCCCCGACTTGCTGATCACATTGACCAGGACGCGGCGCGGATCGATCCGGCGCAGGGCGGCGGCCACCGAGACGGGATCGATGTTCTCGAGCACCGTGAGCCGGGGAAAGAACTCCCGGCCCTCGTCGTCGAGCTCGTTCCAGCCTGGCGGCCGCAGCGCGTTCAGGATCGCCTTGGTGCCGAGCGCGGAGCCGCCGATGCCGAGGACCAGCACGTGATCGTGCGCCTGCCCCATCCCCTCGGCAAAGGCCCGGATCTCCTTCACCGCGTGCGGCTGGTCGACGAGTTCGTAGAACCCGTAGCCACCCTCGGCGCGACGCGTCCGGACTTCTCCCTGGACCCCGGCGAAGCGCCGCGCGAGGTCCGCGAGCCGGGCGCGCGAGATCCCGCGCTCGCCATCGAGCCCGCCGTCGAGGCCATCCTCGAGCATCCGGCCATACTGAAGCTTGATCACGATACCTCCACGACGAGTCCATCGTAGGCGGGCTCGATGCCGGCGGGTAGCGCCGCGGCGAGCTCCGCGTGACCGGTCTCATGCGTCAGGTGCGTCAGGAACGTGCGCCGTGCTCCGACCGCGCGCGCCACCTCGATCGCCTCGGGAATGCTGAGGTGCGTCGGATGCGGGCGCCACCAGAGGGCATTGATCACGAGGACGTCCACGCCGGCGAGCGCTGCGCGCGCTTCGGCCGATACCGTCTTCACATCCGTAATGTACCCGGCGTTGCCGATGCGGTAACCGAAGACGCGGAGGTGCCCGTGGTCGAAGGCGAGCGGGAGCACCCCGACGCCCGCGACGGTCGCCGGGGTGCCTGCCTCGAGCGGCCGCGGCTCGAGCAGCGGCTTCGACGTGCCATGGTAGGGCTGGACCGAGGCATCGAAGATGTAATTGAAGGAGGTGCGCAGCCGCTCGAGCGTCTCCGGCGGGCCGAAGATCGGCAGCGCGCGGTGATCCCGGGCGCTGAACACGCGAAGATCGTCGATGCCGTTGATGTGGTCGGCATGTTCGTGCGTGAACATGACGGCGTCGATACGCGAGACGCCGGCGGCGACGAGCTGCAGCCGGAGCTCGGGTGGGGTGTCGATCAGGATCGTCGCGCCCGCCGTCTCGATGAGTGCGGCGCTGCGCATGCGGCGATCGCGGGGATCGGCCGAGGCGCATACCGCGCAGCCGCACCCGACCTGCGGGATGCCGAACGAGGTCCCGGTGCCAAGGAACCGGAGGCGCATGGCGCTAGACGTTCTCGACCTTCACGAGGTTGGTCGTGCCGGGGCGATCGAACGGCACGCCAGCGGTGACGACGACCCGGTCTCCCGGCCGCGCGAGCCCGAGCTCGATCATCCGCTGGCGGGCGACCGGCAGCATGTCCTCGTAGCTGGGGAGGTGATCGACCAGCGCCGGGATCACCCCCCAGACGAGCGCCAGCTGACGGAACGTCTCGGGCTCCGTGGTCACCGCGAAGATCGGGACGTTGGGTCGGAACGAGGCGACGGTCCGGGCCGTGAAGCCGCTGCTCGTGAAGCAGACGATGAGCGGGGTGCGGAGCAGCTCCGAGGCGGCGCACGTCGCGACCGCGATCGCCGCTTCGGTCCGGGTCGCGTCCCGGTCCACTTCCCGCCGGCCGAGTCGCTCGCCATCCTCGGCGCGGCCCGCCGCCAGGTCGATGGCCGAGGTACGGGTGCGGCGATTCTTCTCGAGCTCATGGGCGATCCGGGTCATCGCGACGACCGCCTCGACCGGATAGTCGCCCACCGCCGTTTCCGCCGAGAGCATGACCGCGTCGGTGCCGTCGAGGATCGCGTTCGCGACGTCGGACGCCTCGGCACGGGTCGGACGCGGGGCGTGGATCATCGACTCGAGCATCTGTGTCGCCGTAATCACCGGCTTGTTCGAGAGGTTCGCTTCGCGAATGAGCCGCTTCTGGGCCAGCGGCACTTCCTCGAAGGGAAGCTCGACGCCAAGGTCTCCTCGGGCCACCATGATCGCATCCGATACGGCGAGGATCGGCCGGATGTTCCTGAGCGCCGTGTCCTTCTCGATCTTGGCGATGATCTTCGTCGGCGGGGGCACGAGCCGGCGCATCTCCTCCACGTCTTCCGGGCGGCGCACGAAGGACATCGCGATATAGTCGACGCCGAGGGGGAGGACGCGGCCCACTTCCTCCCGGTCCCGGTCGCTGATCGCGGGCGCGCTCACCTCGAGCCCCGGCAGGTTGATCCCCTTGTTGGACTTGAGCTCCCCGCCGTACCGCACCCGCCCCCGCACGCGTTGCTGCCAGACTTCGGTCACATCGACTGCGAGGAGACCATCGTCGAGCAGGATACGCGCGCCCGGCGTCACGTCCTGCGCCAGCGCCGCGTAGGTGGTCGGAATCTCGTCACCCGTCGCGAGCTCCTCCGGGGCGAAGACGACTTCGGCGTCCCGCTCGAGGAGCAGCGGCTGGGCAAGCTTCCCGACCCGGATCCGCGGGCCCTGCAGGTCGACGAGGATCGCCGTGGCGCGGGCCGTCGGACCCCGGTCGGTCATGACCGCCTTGAGGTCGCGGATCCAGCCGGTCCGGATGTCCGGCGTGCCATGCGAGGCGTTGATGCGGACGACGTCCACCCCGGCGTCGAGAAGGGCGGCCATCCTCTCACGGGAATCCCACGCGGGGCCGAGCGTCGCGACGATCTTCGTACGGCGAAACGGAATGCGGGACACGGACGTTCCTGTCAGGAGTGATTGACGGCCCCGCAGTTTAGCGTGTGCGGGGTCGTGATGCACGTGTTCGCGCGCGAGGACGGATGCGCCGATCGACGGCTCGGGCGGAGCGCGGGCGCTGACTGACGAGCCACTTCTGTTTTTCCACAGTTTTCCGATCGCATTTCCGGGGCGTACGACGCGGAGCCGGCGACCTTGTGGACAATGTTTCCAAACCTTTCAACTCAATCCACAGCGCTTGTGAGCGCGGCGTCCCAAGCCTTCGCGTACTACATCACCTCAGATGTCTATTTCGTTATTCTTTATGTGTTTACGCCGTTTCACATCAAGCAGAAACGAGAGAGGCGACAGTGTCGCCACTGTCGCCTCCTGCCGGCCACCCGCCGCGTTATCCACCGATTCAACAGCCGTCCCTTGCGGCCTCCGGGCCATCCACAAAACACGTGTAAATCTTTTTTCGCCTCAGCCTGCGCGAGAGGCCTGGACCGCCTGCTTCAATGCATCATAGGAGCGCGGATCGAGCGCGCCGAACCGCATGTCGCGATACCTCACCTCACCATCGGGGCCGATCACGTACACGGTGCGGCGCGGCCGGGTATCGCCCTTGCTGCCGTAGAGCCGGGCCACGCGCTGATCGGGATCGCTGAGGAGGCGGAACGGCAGGCCCAGGCTCTCTGCGAACCGCCGATGGGTCTCGAGCGAGTCAGCGCTGATCCCGACGACCACGACATCATCCCCTTCCCCGAAGAGCTCGGCGTAGCGGTCTGTGAATGCCTTCATTTCCGCGGTGCACCCGGTGGTGAAGTCCGCCGGATAGAACGCGAGGACGACCGTCCGACCCCGCAGGTTGCGGAGCACGAAGTCGTCCTCGACCAGGCCGATCGAGTCCTTCGACGCCCAGGGAAGCTGGAAGTCGGGTGCGCGCTGTCCGGCGTCGGGGCCGGAGACGACCACCGCGGTCGGCGTGCGCCGGGCCGGCTGCTGCTCCTGTGCAGTGAGCGGTGCGGCCGTGATGGCCGCAATGGCCATGAGCATCGAATACTTCTGCATCCTGGTACCCTTCCTCTTGAGGATCACTCGCCGGCCCCGCGGCCGGTCACCTGCCGGAGCGCCGGCTCGATATCCTGCTGGCCGCCGCTCCCGGTATACACCACCCTGCCCGCGGCATCCATGATGACGATGTACGAGGTGGCCGGCGGGTCGTAGGCCCGCGCCGCCACGCCTTCCTCGTCGTACAGCACTACGAAGGGAGGGGCGTGCTGCTTCACGTACTCGCGGACCCCGTCACGGGTTTCACTGATGGTCACGTTCACCCCGTAGAAATCCACTGCGTCCCCGTACCGCTCGCGCATCCTGGTCAGCGTCGGCATCATCGCCTGACAGGAGGTGCACCAGGTCGCCCAGAACTCGAGAAGTACCGGCTTCCGGCCGATCACCTCGCCGAGGTCGCGGGGCGTGCCGTCGAGATCCTTCACAACCACCGCAGGGGCGTGGACCCCGGTCGCGATGCCCTCCTCCTGCGCCACACACGGCGCCGGGGACGCGAGCGCCGCGGCCGCGAGGGCCAGCGATGCAAGAACCGAACTCACTCGCGCGGGCGTCATCGGCCGGCCGGCTCCGCCCGAGCGTACCGCCGGGCGACGTAGTCCTCGAGGATCGCGAGGAATTCGGGGACGATGCTGTCCCCCTTCAGGGTCACTACGAGCTTGCCATCGACGTAGACCGGAGCCTTCGGGTCCTCGAACGTGCCGGGCAGCGAGATTCCGATGTTGGCGTGCTTCGATTCTCCCGGGCCGTTCACGATGCAGCCCATCACGGCGACCTTCATCTCCTCGACGCCGGGCCGCTCCTCCCGCCAGACCGGCATCCGCTCCCGGATATGATCGCCGATATCGAGCGCCATCTGCTGGAAGAAGGTGCTCGTCGTCCGCCCGCAGCCGGGACAGCTCGTCACCTGAGGCGTGAAGCTCCTGAGTCCCATGCTTTGCAGGATCTGCTGTGCGACGAGGACCTCCTCGGTCCGATCACCCCCCGGTGCCGGGGTGAGCGAAACCCGGATCGTGTCGCCGATGCCCTCCTGCAGGAGAATCGCGAGACCCGCCGTACTCGCCACGATTCCCTTGGTGCCGAGCCCCGCCTCGGTGAGGCCGAGGTGGAGCGGATAATCGCACCGTGCCGCGAGCGCGCGGTAGACATCCACCAGGTCCTGCACACCCGACACCTTGGCGCTGAGAATGATCCGGTCGTGCGGCATGCCCAGCCGCTCGGCAAAGGCGGCGCTCTGCAGCGCGCTCTCCACCATGGCGTCCATCATGACGTCGCGCGCGGTGCGGGGGCTCGACGTCGCCGCATTGGCGTCCATCATCTCCGTCAGGAGCTGCTGGTCCAGCGAGCCCCAGTTGACCCCGATGCGGACCGGCTTTCCGTTCCGCAGCGCTGCATCGAGGATCATCCCGAAGTGCTCGTCGTGGCGCTTGCCGCCGACGTTTCCCGGATTGATCCGGTACTTGGCCAGCGCGGCGGCGCACTCCGGATATCGCGTGAGCAGCAGGTGCCCGTTGTAGTGGAAATCGCCGATGAGGGGGACGTCAACGCCTGCACGATCGAGGCCCTCGACGATCGCCGGCACGGCGGCGGCCGCCTCGTCGTTGTTGACGGTCACCCGGACGAGCTCGCTCCCCGCGCGCGCCAGCGCGGCGACCTGCCGGACGGTCGACACCACGTCGGCCGTATCGGTGTTCGTCATCGACTGGACCACGACAGGATGGCCGTGGCCGACCGGCACGCCTCCGACGGAGGCGGTCACGGTGCTGCGGCGCTGGATCGTTGGCATTCGGGAAATGTGGGGGATCGGACACCCCGATGGTAGGTCGCGCGCCGGCCTGCCGCCGCGCGGTCAGGCCGTGGAGAACTCCGCCTCGTCGATCTCCCGACGCTCCTCCGGAGTGAGCTGGAGATCCGACGCGGAGGCGCTGTCCCGTGCGTGCTCCGGCTTTCTGGCGCTCGGGATCGCAATGACGGTAGGCCCCTGCGCCAGCACCCAGGCGAGGACCACCGCGTGCGGTGACGCGCCATGCGCCCGCGCGAGGCGCTCGACCACCGGGTGCGCCGGAAGCTTCCGGTTGAGCCGCCCACCGCCGGTCGGACTGTACGCGAGAAAGCCGAGGCGCTCGTCGGTGCAGTAGCGGACGACCCCTTCGTCGAGCGATTCCCGGAAGAACGGATTCAAGCGGTTCTGCACCGAGGTGATGGGGACCACGCGCCGCGCCCGCTCGATCTGATCGACCGTCACGTTCGAGAGTCCGGCGCGGACGATCTTTCCCTCCTCGAGCAGGCGAGCGAAGGCGCCCATGCTCTCCTCGAGCGGCACGGCCGGGTCGACCGCGTGGAGCTGGTAGAGATCGATCTCCTCGACGCCGAGGGCCCGGAGCGAGCGCTCGCAGGCGGCCTTGAGGTGCTCGGGGCGGCCGTTCCGGGTCCACCTCCCCTCCGGGCGTTCCGATCCCCCCTTGGTGGCGACGAGGATGCGCTCGCGCGGGCCCCGCCATTCCCGGAGGGCACGTGCGATGAGCCGCTCATTGTGTCCGATGTCGTGGGCGCCGAGCGAATAGACGTCGGCAGTATCGATGAGGGTGATGCCGGCATCGAGCGCCGCGTGAACGACACGGATGCTCTCCGGTTCATCGGGGCGGTCGGCGATTGAAATGTGCATCCCTCCGTACCCGATACTGGAGACGTCGGGCGCGGAGGGACCGAGAGCGCGGAACTGCACGAGGGACTGCGGTGCGTCAGCCGAGACCGAGCTGACGGACGAGCCGCTCCATGTCCCGCGCATCCACGACGCCGCTCTGGCGGAGCGGCATCAGCACACCCATGATCTCGGCCCGGGAGCCGTCGATACGGCGGTCCCGGAGCTCGCTGATCATGCGGGAAAAGCGATGCTCATATTCGTCGGCATCGAGCTCGCC